>NZ_JBFBLA010000009.1:0-183346 GCF_040702485.1 Arthrobacter sp. NPDC080031 | reverse complement strand
GATCAAACTCTCCGTTGAAGTAAAACAAAAACAGACACAACCACAACCACCGGAAATAACGGACGGCCAGGCTGCACAAAATTTGAAACCAGCTGAAAACCAGACCCCACCCACAGAGGTGACACAGGCCCGGCAAAATCAACCAATTCATATAAATAAATCGGTATCAACAAACTTGGCACACTATTGAGTTCTCAAACAACAGACACACCCGGCACCACCCACACCCCACAGGGTCCAGGATCGCTCCGGAGCAACCTCCCAAAGTTACCAGATCCGCTCTCTCCGCACAACTCCCGAACCCGGGAACCGCGCCGGACAAAACACCATCCGGGACCCCCCGAAACCGCACCGGAACGCACAAAAGCGAACCAGGAATTTGGTTTCCATTTGGAAGGGAGTCTGTCGCAATTTTTCCGCATCAGCGGCGGCGACTCGAACTACTTTACACACCCCCAAGACCCCACGCAAATCACCCCCAAATCACGCCTCAGGCGACCAAGAGCCACCATCTTGGGCTAGTGCCCTGCTGCCCCCTCGGTCTTGCGCATCATGGTGGACAGCACTACGGCAACCACCGCAATCAGAGTGGCTGTCAGGAAGGCGGCCTGCATCCCGGCGACGAAGCCGGACGCGGCTGACACCACGGCGAAGATAGAGACCAGGAGTGCTGTCCCTGCGGCCCCCGCCACCTGCTGCAGCGTGCTCATGATGGCCGAGCCATGCGAATAGAGGTGGGGCGGGAGCGGGTTGAGGCCAGTGGTGAACGCCGGCGTGAACAGCAAAGCCAAGCCCAGGCTCAGTACCGCGTACAGGACCACGACCCACCACAAGGGGCTATCTGCGGTGAGCATCGAGAACTGCCACAGCGTGAGGACCAGCAGGATGGAACCTGTCACAGTCAAGGGGAGCGGACCTATCTTGTCGAACAACCGGCCGACAACCGGCCCCAGCAGGCCCATCGCCAAGCCGCCCGGAAGGAGCGCCAGTCCGGTCTCCATCGGCTGCAGGTGGAGGACGTTCTGCAGGTAGAGCGGCAAGAGGATTACCCCTCCGAACAGGGCCATCATGGCAACCACCATGAGCAGGACCGACACCGTGAACATGCGGAAGTTGAATGCCCTGAGGTCCAGCAGGGGCGCGTCGGACTTCTGCAACTTGAGCTGGCGGAAAACGAACGCCACCATGCACAGTACCCCGATCACCAGCGCGGCGATCGGCACGGCGGTTGCTCCGGCATGGCCGCCGATCTGGCTCAGTCCATAGACCAGCCCGCCGAAAGCGGGAACAGTCAGGAGCACCGAGGCGAAGTCCAGCCTCACGCTGCCTCGCTCGCCTACGTTTGTGAGGAATTTGGCGCCGATACCCATGGCCAACAGGGCCACCGGGAGCACGAAGACGAACATGAACCGCCACGAGAAGTGGTCAAGGATGATGCCGGAAACCGTGGGGCCCAAGGCCGGCGCCACCGAAATCGCAATGGTCACATTACCCATCACCGCACCGCGGCGGGACAGGGGCACCACGGTCAGGATGGTTGTCATCAGCAGCGGGAGCATGATTGCCGTGCCGCCCGCTTGGACGATCCGCGCCAGCAAGAGCACTCCAAAACCCGGGGCTAGAGCCGCGAGCAGGGTGCCGCCGCTGAACAGTCCGATTGCCAGGAGGAACGCAGCCCGGGTGGTGAGCCGCTGGAGGATGAAGCCTGTGGTTGGTATGACCACGGCCATGGTCAGCATGAACCCGGTGGAGAGCCACTGGACTGTAGGTGCGTCGACGCTGAGGTCCGTCATGAGCCGCTGCAAGGCAACGTTCATGATGGTCTCGTTGAGGATCACCACGAAGGTGGCTACGAGTAGCGTGACGATGACGGTGACAGACTCGCGTGACATCTTGTCGTTCGCTAGTTTTGTCCCCGTCCCGGGCACGGGTTTGCCGTGCGCGTCGGACGTGACGTCAGCAGACATGAGGATTCCTCGGCTGTGGGTGCGGTGGTTTCCGGTGCTCTGCACCGGTGGGGATTGCAACAGTCTAAGCCTCTGGCGCATTCCCGTCAGCAGGTTAATCCAAACGTTTGTGCGCGGGCAACCGGGAGTTCAGGAACTCAGCGGCACGTTATCGATCAACCGCACGGGTCCAACCTTCGCCGCAATGATCGCAAGCCCTTCACCCCGGAATGGAGTCTCCTTGCAGTTTTCGGCGAGCGGCTCGAGCGTGCGGGGATCGACGACGTCGAAATAGTCCAGCTTCACGAGGGGCTGCGATTCAACGAGCGCGACGGCGGAGTCCAGCTCGAGCGGTTCGTTCGCCAGGGCGCGGGACTCAAGGAGGCGGAGGGCACGGGACAGCACCAGCGCCGCCTCCCGCTCTTCTTCGGAAAGGAATCGGTTCCGGCTGGAAAGCGCCAGCCCTTCCGCACTGCGCACGGTAGGCACGGCCACGATGTCCACCGGAAAGCTGAGATCGGCCACCATCCTCTTCACGAGGGCCAGCTGCTGGGCATCCTTCTGGCCGAAGTACGCGCGGTACGCGGCAGCACCGCCGTCGGCGGCTGGACCGCCAGGCAGTCCGTAGTGCAGAAGTTTGGCGACCACCGTGAGGGCGCCGTCGAAGTGGCCAGGACGCGAGGCGCCCTCCCATTTCCCGCCCAGCGGTCCCGAAGTCACCCGGACCAGCGGCTCCCCGCCGGGGTAAACCTCGTCAACTGACGGGGCGAAGACGAGATCCACGCCCTCGGCATCCAGGAGGGCCATATCGGCATCAAGCGTGCGCGGGTAGCGTTCGAGGTCCGCGGCTTCGCCGAACTGCAAGGGGTTTACGAAGATGGACGCCACTACGACGTCGTTCTGCTCGACGGCGGTGCGGGCCAACGCTGCGTGCCCGGTGTGCAGCGCTCCCATCGTGGGGACGAGGCCTTGCGAGCTGCCGCGCTTTTCCGCGAGCAACCGCGCACTTTCGGCCCGCAGTTCCGCTGCGGTGGTTACAAGTTTGATGGCCATTCAGTTCCCTTCCTGCGTCCCGGCAGCGTCGTTGCCTGGACGGTCCTCACCGTTGTCCGGCGTATCCGAGCCGTCCAAGATGTTGTTGATGTCGCCAAGCTGGCCCTCTTTGAGCAGTCCGCGATTGACAGCCCGGCGGGCCGTGGCGCGGGCCATGGCCCGGTAGGCGGCGAGGACATCGCCGCCGGCACCGCCGTCGTACTCCTTGAGGGCCTCCGCGTGGGCGGCCACGGTTCCCACATCCCCGCGTGCCACGGGCCCGGTCAGCGCGGACTCGCCTGAGGCCAGGGCGTTCTCCAAGGTGGCGCGGAGCAAGGGTCCGAGCATTCGTTCCGGCGCGTCGACGCCGATGTCCCGAAGCAGCTGGGACGACTGGGCCACGAGGGTGACCAGGTGGTTCGAGCTGTGCGCGAGGGCTGCGTGGTAGAGCGTGCGATCCGCCTCGGCAATGGCCACTGGTTCGGCACCCATTTCCACCACGAGGGCTTGGGCGATGGGCAACATCGCGGCATCGGCAGTGACCCCGAAGGTGCAGTCCAGGAGCCGCGTCAAGTCCAGGCTCATGCCCGTGAACGTCATGGCCGGGTGGAGGGCGAGCGGAATGGCACCTGCCGCGCGGACCGGCTTCAGGATTCCGACGCCGAAGCGGCCGGAAGTGTGCGCCACGAGCTGTCCAGGCTGCCACGCTCCGAGCTTGGCCAGTCCTGTCACTAGTTCACCGAGGGCATCGTCCGGAACAGCGAGGAGCACCAACTCGGACCGCTCTACGATCTCCTGGACTTCGAGGACCGGGACCCCCGGCAGCAGCGTCTCCGCCCGCTCCCGGCTCGCCTCCGACACTGCGGAAACCCCGACGACGGCGTGCTCGGCTCCGCGCAGGGCCGCACCCAATACGGCACCCACCTTGCCGGCGCCAACGATTCCTACGCCGAGTCGTCCTGGCCTAGCCATGGTCGGGTTCCTCCTGGGTCGATGCACGCTGCATGGCATGCGTGGTCGGCGGGGCCGTGGCCGGCATCGCCACGGGCGGAAGTTGAGCCAGCCATTGCTCGCTACTCTGCAGTTTGCGGGCTTTCCGGGCCCGGGCCGCCTGCTCGTCGAACAAGCCGAGTGCTTCCTCCGTGGCTGCCTGGACGAGCCGGGGCGCCACCGGCCCCGGCGTCGTGTGCAGCACGAGGTCGGCCACGCCGAACAGCCGGGCCAACGGACCTTGGTGGACGGCGATGGACTGGGTTCGTTGGTGCGGGACCATTACCAGCTTCCGCCACAAGCGGCCGGAGCGCAGGAGCAACGCCGTGTCCGTTGAAAAGAAGCCGTTGCGTCGCCAACCCAACGGGGAAAGAATCCAGGCACGCTTGGGGGTGGTGACAAAGCCGGCCCCGGAATCCAGGCCGGTCAACCCGGCGGTGAACACGCGCTCGGGGTCCGCGGTTCCGGGATCTGGCAGGACGAGTGAGAGCATCATCATCACCTCCGGCTTCCGGCCGACTGGAAGCAGCAACGTCCGGTGTTCGCCTTCGCTGCGGTGGTGTTCCCCGTAGCCGGCAACGTTCACGTGGATCCGATACCAGCCGAGAATGCGCCACAGCGGCGGCTGCGTGACCTTGAGCGCCTGGATGCGGCCGGGAGGCACGGTTTGGGCCCGGGTATCCAGGAGTCCGTAGCGCAGACGGATGCCGTCCGGGGAAATTGCCGCCGTAAAGTTGTAGCCCGTGTTGAACGAGCGCCAGTAGGCGGTACCCAAGCCGAGGATTGCCGGAATCAAGTAGAGGATGAAGGCTCGGGACTCGGTCAATACTGAAACCAGCACGGACGCGATGGCGCTGAGCACAATGAAGAAGCTCTGTTCGCTCAAGATCAGCGAACCAACAAGCCTTCCAGGCGGCACGTAGAGCACCACCTGTTCGGGTGCTTCGGGCACCTCGACCGTTTCGCTCCCGTCGGCAATACCGGCGGCCCGGCCCAGGATGGTGGCGCGGAGCTGTTTGGCCTGCGCGAGCCTGAGGTACGAGAGCCGGACGGCCGAGTGACCGGCGTCGGCCACCTCGAACTTCAACTCCGCGAGCCCGAAAATACGGGCAAGCAGGGGCTGCACGATGTCGATGGCCTGGACCCGGTCGAGCCGGGCCTGGCGCTGCTGTTTGAACAGGAAGCCGGTGTTGACCCTGACATAGCCTTCGGCGAGCTGGTACCGGGTGAAATACCAGCTGAGGACGAAGGACCCCAAAGCCAGCAACAGCACGACGCCGCCCCCGGCCAGGAGCCAAAGCGTGCGTTCGTTGAAGTTGTCGCCAATGGTCCCGCGGCCTTGGAGGGCCCGTTCAAAGGTGTCCCGGCCGAAGAAATAGATGATCGCCGCAAGCGCCACCCATCCCCGCACGAATGGCGACGCCGGATGGACGCGGTGCCAGTCGCCGTCGACCACGGTCCGTTCCTGGGTCACAGCCCTGCCAGCCTCGCTTCGCCGCGGGCCGAAAGCTGCTCGCGCAGCCGTGCGCCTTCAGCGGCGGGAAGTCCGGGAAGGTGGGCGTTGGTTCCAGCCGATGCGGTGTGGAGTTTGACGGTGCACAGGCCCAGGAGCCGTTCGACGGGACCAACCGTTACATCGACGAACTGCATCCGACCATAGGGAACCACCATGGTCCGCTGGAAGAAGATGCCTCGGCGGATCAAAAGATCGTCGTCGCGTTCCGCGTACCCGATGGCCCGCACTTGCCTCGGGATCAACACGAGCCGCCACAGGCCAAGCAGCAAAAACGCCGCGGGAACGGCGACGGCCAGCCATAGCGGTGGCCACTTCCACCATCCCAGTTCCACGAAGAGCAAGGGCAGGCTGAACAGGCCGATCGTGATCACGTTGCCGATGGCCCACTCGACGAGCCTTACCCTGACGTATTTCGGCGAAACGCGCAGCCACTGGATGCCAGGAGGATCAATCGCCGCGGTATGCATATTCGCCTTCCCCCTTTGCCTCGCCACGGTGTGGATCCCTGACGCCGGGGCCGCCTTCCAGGTCTTCCGGAGGGATTCGGCAGAACCGCTCCACCACGAGCCCCACGATGGTCATGATGAGCCCGCCTCCGCCCATGATGAGCGCGAGCCACAAGATGCCTTGGTCGCTGCGGAGGCTCCACAGCCGGAGTTGCTCAATCACGATTCCCAGATGCCAGCCGAGCAGCACCGTGCCCGCATAGGCGCAGGCCTGGGCCAGGATCAGGGTTCGCGCGGCAAGGATGGGATTGAGCATGGTCTTCTTCTTGCCGTTGCGCCAGCGCAGGACACGGATGCCCATGATCAACGTGAGGACGGCAATGACGCCCATAGTCACCAACGCGGAAGGAGGAAGCACCGGCGTCGCCATGCTGTAGCGGGTGGTGAGCACGGTGATCAGCCAGCCAAATGCGGCAAGAACGACGGCGATGATCGCCAACAAGAGCGGACGCATGGCCTTCATGGACTTACTCCACCGCTCCCGCGGCAGCGACGCTGCCGGATCCGTCGAAACCGTCGAAAGGCCGAAGCCCGGGAAAGTCCTCGGCCTTGGCGGCAAGCTCGGCGACGCTCTCACCGTTGAGCCGCGCTGCAGGGTCCAGGAGGGCCCACGGATAGAGCACGAAGGCCCGCTCCGCGGCCCGCGGATGCGGCAGGGTCAGTGTTTCGTCGTCGCTCGTGAGTTCGCCGTAGACAATGATGTCCACGTCCAAAGTGCGCGGGCCCCAGCGGACCTCGCGGACCCGGTGGTGCATTTGTTCAACGTCGTGGCAGTGCTGCAAGAGTTCCAGCGGAGCAAGGGTGGTCTCAATGGCGATGACCATGTTGAGGAAATCCGGTTGCCCCACGGGCCCGCCCACGGCTTTGGTCTGCACGATGGGAGAGACACCGAGCAGCCGGATTTCCGGGCGGTCAACGAGGTCGGCAACGGCGGTGGACAGGGTGTCGTTCCGCTCGCCTAGATTGCTGCCAAGGGCCAGGATGGCTTTCGTGAAAGGGGAGGTCATGCACGCTCCCTGCGGACACTGACTGTGACGTCACCGAAGGGCACTTCGATGGGAGCCTTGGGTTTGTGGACCGTGACATCGACGGCGGCGACGTTGAAGCCGGCAAGAATCCCCTCGGCGATCCGGACCGCGAGGGCTTCGATCAGGTTGAGGGGCTCGCCGGTGATGAGGGACGTAATGTACTCGGCCACTTCACCGTAGTGGGCCGTGAACTGCAGGTCATCCGTTTCCGCGGCCTTGCTGAAATCGGTGTACAGCACCGCGTCAACGACGAACGGCTGTCCGTCCCGGCGCTCGAAGTCGAAGACGCCGTGATGCCCGACGGCGGTCACGCCGGTCAGTGTGATCCTGTCCAAGCCCGTTCCTCCCCCTCTGTTCACTAAGCTTAGTGTCGGATGCGCGCAGCAACCTTGACCGCGTCAAGGCTGGGGCCGACGTCGTGGACGCGCACAGCCCAGGCCCCGTTCGCGGCACTGATTGCCGTGATGGCCGCAGTGGCATGGTCCCGCTCCTCCGGTGCCGCCGCCTTGCCGGCCACGGTCAGGAGCGTTCCGAGGAACCGCTTCCGGGAAGCTCCGATCAGGACCTTGTGGCCAAGCTCATCCAGCTTGCCGATGTACTTGAGGAGTTGCCAGTTCTGGTCCTCGTCCTTGGAGAAACCCAGGCCCGGATCCACAATGATTTGCTCCGGTGTGACGCCTGCCGCGTAGAGCTTGTCGCGGACGCCCTTAAGCTCCTCGATGACTTCCTCCACAACGTTGCCGTAGTCGGCAAGGCTGTTCATGGTCTCCGCGTCGCCCCGGCGATGCGTCAGGACGTAGGGCACCTTGGTACGAGCGACGAGTTCGGCCATCTCAGGCTCGATGCTCAGCCCGGAGACGTCGTTGATGATCGCGGCGCCCGCCTCCACAGCCGCAGCGGCCGTCGACGCGTGGGTCGTGTCGATGCTGACAAGCGCCCCGGCCTTCACGAGTGCCTGAATCACCGGCAAGACCCGGCGTTGCTCTTCTTCCGGTGAGACGGGTTCGGCGCCAGGGCGGGTCGATTCGCCACCGACGTCGATGATGTCCGCTCCGGCGTACAACATGCGCAGAGCGTGGGCGATGGCGGTGTCCGCCGTGGGGTGCTTGCCGCCGTCGCTGAATGAATCCGGCGTGACATTCAGAATTCCCATGACCAGCGTGCGGTCAGTCGGCAGGTCCGCGAACCGGGCGGCTGGACGGGGTTTGCGGAGAATGGGCAGGGGGCTGGTAGCCGGGCCCGTTCCTGGTGCGGCTGCGAGGGAATCCATGGTCTTTGTTACCTTCCGAGTATGAGGCTCATGGCTTCGGCGCGGGTGGCCGGGTCATGAAGTTGCCCGCGCACTGCGCTGGTGACGGTCTTGGCGCCGGGCTTGCGGATGCCGCGCATGGACATGCACATGTGTTCGCATTCGACGACGACGATCGCTCCCCTGGGCTTGAGGTGGGTCACGAGCGCTTCGACGATCTGGGTGGTCAGGCGTTCCTGCACCTGGGGACGGCGGGCATAAATGTCCACGAGGCGGGCCAGTTTGCTCAGCCCCGTCACTTTCCCGTCGTGCGAAGGGATGTATCCGACGTGCGCGACGCCGTGGAACGGTACCAAATGGTGCTCGCAGGTGGAATAGAAGGGGATGTCCTTGACCAGCACGAGTTCCTCATGGTCGAGGTCGAACGTGGTGGACAGGACGTGCTCGGGATCCTGGTGCAGGCCCGCGAAGACTTCGGCGTAGGCCTTGGCGACGCGCCTCGGGGTATCCAGCAGTCCGCCGCGGTCCGGGTCCTCGCCCACGGCAATGAGGATCTCGCGGACGGCCGCTTCGATGCGTGGCCGGTCGACCTTATATGGGTGGTGGCCGTGGCCGTGGCCGTGGCCGCCTGATTTTCCCCCGGAGGTGCCGCCGAAGTCATCACTGGCGGCACCGCTGAAGTCGTCGTCGTCGATGTGAGTCACAGCAGAAAGCTTAGCCTTGATGCGAAACGTCGGTGCCCGCGTCAGGTCCCTGGCCGGTGAATGACTCCTGGCTGCCGACTCCCTGCGGGTGCGGGGATTGAGCGTCCAAGGGCTCTTCGAGACGAGCTTTCTTCGCTTGTTCCTGTGCCTCGCGCTCGGCCTTCTCTGCGCGGGATTCCACCGGTGGGATGGTCTGTACCGGACGGGATTCCTTCGACAGCCAGACCTCGCGGAAGTCCCGCTTGCGGATGTCGCGGAAGATGTAGGCGATCTCGGCCTGGTTCAGCGTTTCACGCTCGAGCAGTTCGAAGGCCAACTGGTCCAGGACGTCGCGGTTCTCGGTCAGGATGGCATAGGCCTCGTCATGGGCCTGGTCGATCAGGCGGCGCACTTCCTCGTCGACGATGTACGCCACCGAGTCGGAGTAGTTGCGTTCCTGGGCCATGTCGCGGCCCAGGAACGGTTCGCCGCCGCCTGCGCCAAGCTTCACGGCGCCGATGCGCTCGCTCATGCCGAACTGGGTGACCATCTTGCGCGCGGTTCCGGTGGCCTTTTCGATATCGTTCGAGGCGCCCGTCGAGGGGTCGTGGAAGACGATTTCCTCTGCAACGCGCCCACCCATGGCATAGGCCATCTGGTCCAGGAGTTCGTTGCGCGTGATCGAATACTTGTCGTCCTCCGGGACCACCATGGTGTAGCCGAGGGCGCGGCCCCGGGGCAGGATGGTGATCTTCGTGACAGGGGCTGAATTGCGCAATGCTGCCGCGACCAGGGCGTGACCGCCCTCGTGGTAGGCGGTGATCTTCCGCTCCATTTCCTTCATGACGCGGCTACGCTTTTGCGGGCCGGCCATGACGCGGTCGATTGCCTCGTCCAGGGCGCGGTCGTCGATCAGGTTTGCATTGGACCTGGCCGTCAGGAGGGCGGCCTCGTTGAGCACGTTAGCAAGGTCCGCACCGGTGTAGCCGGGGGTCTTTTTCGCGACGCCCTTGAGGTCGACGCCGTGGGCCATCGGCTTGCCTTTGGCATGGACGTTGAGGATCTGTTCGCGACCAATCAGGTCCGGAGCTTCAACAGTGATCTGGCGGTCGAAGCGGCCAGGACGGAGCAGGGCAGGATCCAGGACGTCCGGACGGTTGGTTGCCGCGATCAGGATGACGTTGGTCTTGACGTCGAAGCCGTCCATTTCGACCAGGAGCTGGTTGAGGGTCTGCTCGCGCTCGTCGTTGCCACCGCCGATACCGGCGCCGCGGTGACGTCCGACGGCGTCGATCTCGTCAACGAAAATGATGGCGGGCGCATTGGCCTTGGCTTGTTCGAAGAGGTCACGGACACGGGAAGCGCCGACACCTACGAACATTTCAACGAAGTCCGAGCCGGAGATGGAGAAGAACGGGACGCCGGCCTCGCCGGCGACGGCGCGGGCCAGGAGGGTCTTGCCGGTGCCCGGAGGCCCGTACAACAGCACGCCCTTGGGGATCTTTGCGCCAACGGCCTGGAACTTTGCCGGTTCCGCGAGGAATTCCTTGATCTCCTGGAGTTCTTCGACGGCTTCATCGGCTCCGGCGACATCCGCGAAGGTGACCTGCGGCATGTCCTTGTTGACCAACTTGGCCTTCGACTTGCCGAACTGCATCACCTTGGAACCGCCGCCTTGCATGCGCGAGAGCAGGAACCAGAAAAGCACGCCCAGCAGGAGTACCGGGATGAGGAGCGAGAACAGTCCGGAGAACCAGTTGTTCTCGACAGGCTGGTCCGTGAAGCCGCCGGATGGTTGGGCGTTGGTGACGGCCTTGACGACGTCCCCGGCCCGCGCGGTGACGTAGAAGAACTGGACGTTCTTGCCCTTGTCCTGGCCATCGATGACGAGGTTGTCTTTCAGCGTCAGGTCAACGCGGTTCTCGGCATCGTAGATTTTGGCCTGGTCCACTTTGCCGCTCTGCGCGAGGATCGCGAGGCCCTTGTCGGTGTCGATACGGGTGGATCCACCGGGGGCAAGGGTTGCAAATGCCACCAGGAGCAAGCCGACTACGACAACAATCCAGATGCCCGGGCCCTTGAAGAAACTCTTAGCTTTCATCTGTTCGGGGGCTCCGCCCCGTCCCTCCTGGTAGTGCTGCACGGCGCAGCTTCTGCGCGCGTGTGGTGCTGCGTCAGTTTCTAGCTTTACACCGTTCGGAGTGATTCACGCACAGTGAGGGGCAAAAGTTCCCTCTAGGCGTACATCAACGCGGAATTCCGGAGACTCCCGGGGGAAATCCATGGTTCTTTCAGGATCCCCGAGCTCACTGCACAACGAGAAGCGGCCTCCCGAACGGGAGGCCGCTTTCACTCCGCGAACAAGGCCGCGGTGGTTCATGCGAGAAGAGTTACTCGTAAACGTGCGGGGCGAGGGTTCCCACAAAGTCCAGGTTGCGGTATTTCTCGGCGTAATCAAGGCCGTAGCCGACGACGAATTCGTTGGGAATGTCATAGCCGACGTACTTGACGTCGATCTCGACCTTGGCGGCCGTCGGCTTGCGGAAAGCCGTGCAGATTTCCACGGAAGCGGTGCCCCGCGATTCGAGGTTGGTCTTGAGCCAGGAGAGGGTCAGGCCGGAATCGATGATGTCTTCGACAATCAGGACATCCTTGCCCATCAGGTCGGTATCAAGGTCCTTGAGGATGCGCACCACGCCGGAGGACTGGGTACCGGAGCCGTAGGAAGACACCGCCATCCAGTCCATGCTGACGTGGCTGTGCAGCGCACGCGCGAGGTCTGCCATGACCATGACGGCGCCCTTGAGCACACCGACGATCAGCAGTTCGCGGCCCTCGTAGTCCTTGTCAATTTGTGCAGCAAGTTCGGCGATCCGTTGCTGGATCTGCTCCTTGGTGTAGAGAACGTGTTTGAGGTCTGCCTGGACGTCGTTTGAATCCACCAATGGCTCCTGTGTTGATGCGTGGGTGCGGCTAGTGTTGGGGCGATCTTTGATGCCGGAATACTAGCTTCCCACAGCCGCCGCCTTCGCGGGGAACGGCAGTTGTCCCCGCTGAGGCCTCCCGCTCCAATTCGCTCAGGGATACTCGGTAGACGCTGACGTTTCCGGGAAGCTGCACGGGACCCGCCGATCCCTGCCGGCGCAGTAGCGCTTCGGCCGCCTGAAGCCGCCCGTAGCCGGGCTGTTGGCCCCCGACGTCGACCGCTGCCTTCGCGATCACCCGGAACCTCAGCGCGGGGGACAAATTCCTCAAGGCGTCTTCGTGGAGCCAGACTCCGTCGTCCGTCCGGTTCGCCAGGCCCGCATAGCTCTCTGCGGCAAGCTGCTCCAGGAAGTCGGCGTCCTGTTGGAGGATCGCGGCGGTGCGGGCGAGCGATTCGGCAACACCGGGCCCCAGCTTGTCCTCAAGCAAGGGCATCACCTCAGCCCTGGTCCGCGAGCGGGCGAAGGCGGGGTCCGCGTTACTGGGATCGTGCCAGGTTTCGAGTTCCTCGACCTCGCAGATTTCGAGTGTTTCCGCGCGGCGAAGGCCGAGGAAGGGACGAAGGAGCTTGCCGCGGGCGGGCCGCATTCCGGCGAGGGAGCGAGTCCCCGAGCCCCGGGCCAGGCCCAGCAGGACCTGTTCGGCCTGGTCGTCCAGGGTGTGCCCGAGAAGGATTGCTCCGCAGTCGAGTTCGGTGGCGGCTGCTTCGAGGGCCGCGTGCCGGGCGTCCCGGGCTGCCGCCTCGGGCCCGAAGCCGGTAGCGGCCACCTCCACGGTCCGCAGCTGGACGGGTGAGAGACCCAGCTCCTCCAGGATCGACACCGTTCGTGCCGCGACCTCACCGGAGCCTTCCTGCAGCTGGTGGTCAACCACGACGGCGGCCACGCTCACGGGACGGCCGTGCACATGGCCTCGGCGTGCAAAGTAGGCTGCCACTGAGGCGAGCGCCAAGGAGTCCGGCCCGCCGCTGCAAGCCACCAGGATCCGCTCGGGATAGCCTGCGGATGCCAGCGCGTCCTGCACCATGTTCCGTGCTTTGCCGACGACGGGCGCCAAACGCCCGGGACGCCGTCGTCCGCTGCTTGCCGCATCTTTGCCGCTTGCTTCAGGGCCCGATGTGGTGCCTGCGGTCACAGCCCCATCCGCTCAAGCCACAGCTTGGAGTCGTGGATTTCGGCTTCGGTGGGCAGTTTTTCGGCCGACTCCCAGACCCGGTTCAGGCCCTCCATGCCAGCCACCGCGACCACTTCACGAACGAACTTGGCTCCGTCGCTGTACTGGCGCATCTTGGCATCCAGGCCGAGGATGTTGCGGATGAATTTCTCGATCATTCCGCGGTCCTTGCCCCGTGCGTTGAAGCGCTGCCGGATGGTCTTCACCGAGGGGATGAGGGTGGAATCGACGGCGTCCATCACCACATTGGCGTGGCCTTCCAGCAAACTCATGACGGCTGTGAGGTGCGAAAGGGAGGCCTTTTCCTCGGGGTTTTGCAGCAGGTCCAGGATGGCCCCGCGGCCGGGCACCGCACCTGTGGAGCGGTCGCGCAGGGACCGGGCGGCAGCCGTGGCGCGGTCCATGATGGAGTCCACATTGCCGAGCAAGTTGGTGCTCAGGCGTTCGATTTCCTCAAGCATGTGGGTCCGGAGCCAGGGTGCCGCCGCGAACTGCACCCGGTGGGTCTGCTCGTGAAGGCAGACCCAGAGCCGGAAATCGTCAGGATCGACGTTGAGCTCGCGTTCCACGGAGATGATGTTCGGAGCCACCAGCAAGAGCCGGCCCGCGGGCGGCGCTTTCGAGTCCGGGGCGAGCGCGGCGAAGGGATCGTATTGGCCCAGGACCTTGCTCGACAAGAAGGCAAGCACAGCCCCGAGCTGGCTGCCGGTGATGGCGCCGCTCGCGGCCGCCGCAGCCGGTGTCATCGCCGGGCCCCGCCGGGAATCCAGCATTTGCTTAAGGGCCGGCTGGAGCATCACGGCAAAACTTTGGGTATTGGCCTTCGCCCACGACGCCCGGTCAACCACCAGCACGTGGGAATCGCGAAGATCCCGTGCGGCTTCCAAACCGGTGATGTCGTGCACGTGCGGTACCGAGATGTCCGCGCTGAAACGCAGGCTGTCCACGGCTTTGCCGATCTGGGCCGCACTCAGTACGGGGCCGGGGGGAGCGAGGCGGGCGGCCGTGGAGGCGGCCAGCTCCCAGTTGATGAGGGACTGGGCTTGCTGCTGAGACTCCATATGAACCATCAGAACACAACAGTCTGAATCTGCACCCTTAAGTTCGCTCAGCGGCGAACGTCAGGCAGCGGCGGACGTCAACGACCAGTGCAACCACATGACGCCAGTGCCGTGGCGGATCTGTCCAGCGCTACCTTGTTCCCCGCCGCGCCCGGGGTCAGCCCGTTGCCGATAAAGGAAAAGACCAACAGGCGGCCGTTCGCGTCCACCACATAGCCGCTCAAAGCGATCACTGAATTCAGGGTGCCGGTCTTGGCCCGCACCAGTCCCGCCCCTTGGGAGGTGCTGGCGTCTCCGTAGCGGTCGCCAAGCGTCCCGGTCAGCCCGGCCACCGGGAACCCGGCGAGGGCGGCCCGGAGACGGGTGTCCGGTCCCGAGGTGATGGCCCGCACCACATCCGCGAACTGCCGCGCCGACACCTGGTTGCCCAAGGCAAGGCCGGAGACGTCTGCCAAGTGCATGGAGTCCGTGGCGATCCCCAGTTCCGCCACCTGGGCGCTCACGGCCGCCGTCGCGCCGTCGTTCGAGCCCTGCTTTCCCGTGGACAGAGCTACCATCCGGCCGAATACCTCTGCAAGGTAGTTGTCCGAGGTTTGGAGCATCAAGTCCACTTGCTCGCGGACGGTCGCAGACACCACGCTGGCGAGGACGTCCTGCTTTGCCGCCCGAGCGGAGGCGCGTTCCACGCCGGGGACCACAGTAAATCCGGCAGAAGCGCCCGCGGCCTGGAGCTTCCCTGCGAAAGCCTCGGCCGCGGTGAGCGCGGCGTCCTGCGGACGCGGACCGGTGGTTGCCCCCGCGCTCGTCCGGGCCGAGTTCAGGGCGATCGGAAAGATCGGCGCAGTTTCGCCGGCAGCGACGTCGTCGGGGCTCCACGCCGGATTCAAAGCCGGACCGGTGAATAGTCCATCGTCCAATTGCACCGTGACCGGGCCCTTCACGCCGCGGTCCTGGAGCGCTTTCGCCGCATCGCTGGCGAGGGTCTCCAGGCCGGCATGGCCAAGCACCCCGCTTGGCTGGGACGGGCCGTCGCCGAGCAGGACGTCACCCCCGGCGCTCAGGATGATGGTCGAGGGCGAAGGTCCCGCCAGCACCCGCGTGCTGAAGCGTGTCTCCGGGCCGATCGCCCGCAGCGCCGCGACTGCGGTGAGCAGCTTCATGTTGGACGCCGGCACCCGGTTCTTGGCGCCGTCGCGATCGTAAAGCGGAAGCCCGGTCAACGCATCCTCAACGACGCCGGTGAAGTCTCCCCCGCCGTCGGGCGTCAGGAGGGCGTTGAGCTGGTTCGTGACATCTGCCGGCAGCGGAACCGGGGCGGAAGCGTCCAAGGGCGCAACGATCTGGGTGCGGCTCAGTTGCTTGGGGACCTGTTGCCAGGCCGGCATCTTAGGCGCGGGCGTACCGGCTACCCCGAAGAAGCTTGGACCGAAGAATCCGCTCGCGACTCCGAGGCCCATCGGAACGGCCAATGCCGCGATCACCAAGGTCAACAAGAGCAGCGGCAGAAAGCGGACGACGCCCTTCGACGCAGGTTTCGCGGGTCTGCGCTTCCTGGGCCTGAGAACGGGAGTTTCCTGCTGTTCCGGAGCCTGCTTTTCAGCCCCCGCCTCGTCAACGCCCTTCATGCAGCCTTAGTCCTCAAAGTCTTGAATGTCCCCACCGTTTCAAGAAACTTGGGCCTCTCGCTATATCCTCAATAGTAGTCGGCGGCGTCGGCTGCTCTGTTGCCGCGCCCATGCCAATACCGTCAAGGAGCATTCCATGAAGCACGACGTCACGATCGAGATCCCCAAGGGGTCGCGCGTCAAGTACGAAGTTGACCACGAGACCGGCCGCGTCCGCCTGGACCGCGTCCTGTTCACCTCCATGCAGTACCCCACCCACTACGGGTTCTTCGAGAACACCCTTGGCGAGGACGGCGACCCGCTGGACGCACTGGTGCTCCTGCAGGACTTCGACCTGTACCCCGGAGTCATCGTTGAGTCCCGCCCCATCGGCGTTTTCAACATGACCGACGACGGCGGCGGAGACGCCAAGATCCTGTGCGTTCCGGCCGACCCGCGTTTCGACCACATCCAGGAAATCACTGATGTCAGCGAATTCCTGATCAAGGAAATCGAGCACTTCTTCACCCGTTACAAGGATCTTGAGCCGGGTAAGTGGGTCAAGGCTGAAGGCTGGGCCGACCGCGCCGCCGCCGAAGCCGAGCTGGAAGCTTCCATCAAGCGTTACGTTCCGAGCGCGCACTAACAGCGTCCGGCAAGCAACCCGTCCGACGGCGGCGGGTGCGGTTCCAAGCGAACCGCACCCGCCGCCGTCGTCGTTAAGGCGTAGGGTCCCCCGCGCAGCGGATCGGCCCACAGTCGCCGGGCAGCCGCCATCGTAACGAGCAGTTGACTCTGAATTAACCGCTTGAAAGTCCGCTACCTGCCGGTAATGTTTGATCCACCATGTTCACCCTGACCATCAACCAACGCGACAGCCGCGGCAACGGAGACCTCGTACCGCAGCTGCTCAAGGACCTGCGCCACATCCCGGCGTGCTTGGACTTTGACCGCTCGGTGGAGGACGAGGTCCAGGGCATCGTGGAATTTCCGCATCAGGCCGTGGATTCGGCGCTCATCGCCCTGCGGAGCGGACAGTGGTATGTGGGAATCGGCGTCGGGCCCGTCAACGAACCCCTGCCCAGGCAAATCAAAGACGCCTCCGGACACGGGCTGGTCTACGCACGCCGCGCCGTTGACCGCTTGCGGAATGGCAAAGAGCGGATCCCCGTGGCCGTCGAGGGCCCGATCGCTGCCCTCGCCGCCGAATCGGAGGCAGTACTGCGCCTCCTAGGGCACATTGTGCAGCATCGGAGCGTCGCTGAGTGGCGCGTCCTGGACCTGCTGACACCGGGGGTGCGTGGACAACAGAAAGCCGTGGCC
Organism: Arthrobacter sp. NPDC080031; assembly: GCF_040702485.1. NCBI lineage: Bacteria > Bacillati > Actinomycetota > Actinomycetes > Micrococcales > Micrococcaceae > Arthrobacter > Arthrobacter sp. NPDC080031. The sequence continues at coordinate 166,250 of NZ_JBFBLA010000009.1, read as the reverse complement.
CAGGAACTGGGAATCAGCACCCAAGCCGTGAGTAAGGCCCTGGCCCGCGCCCAATGGGTGGAGGAGCACGCCGCCAGGCCGGCCGCAGCCCGCTTGCTGCAGTTGATCCTTGAGGTTTACTGATTACCTCGGAACGCCGCCAGCCATATCGTCCTCGACACATCCATTCCTCCCGGCCTACCTTGAGTCCATGATCTCCAAGCCGAAGCTTGGGCGGCTTCTTCCCGCCCTCAGGCAGGCTGTCACAGGCCACCGACTCCTGTTTGCTGCCAAGACCGCGGTCGCGGCCGGGCTGGCTTGGTACCTTGCGCCATTTATGCCTGGGACTGCCGCCGCGTACCCCTACTACGCGCCCTTGGGCGTCCTAGTCAGCATGCACCCCACCGTGGCGGATTCCGCCAAGCACGGGCTGCAAAGCCTGTTGGGACTCGGATTGGGCATTGCCATGGCCTTCGCAGTGACCACGGTCGCCACCCCCAACGTACTGGCGGTCGCAGTCGTCGTCGGCCTGGGGGTGGTCATCGGCGGCCTGCCACGACTCGGCAGCGCCTCCGAATGGGTTCCCATGGCGGCGTTGTTCGTACTGGTGCTGGGTTACTCGAATGCGCAGGGCTTCTCTTTCGCGTATGTCCTGCAAATGGGCATGGGAGTGACGGTCGGTTTCGCAGTGAACTGGCTGATCTTCCCTCCCCTGCATCTTGAAGGCATCGATCCTGCCATCGACGGACACCAACGGGCGCTGTCCAAGCAACTCCGGGACATGGCCAGCGCCATGACCGAATCCTGGCCGCCGAACCACGAGGAGTGGGCGAGCCGTAGCGGAGAGCTCTCCCGCACCGCCGCCGCGGTTCGTGCAGCGGTCCATGCGGCGAAGTTGAGCGCCAAAGCGAACCCACGGTCCCGCCGTCGGGCCAGGCGGCTGACCGGCGACCTCGCCGGTTTGCGGGTGGTGGAACGGCTGACCTTTCACGTGCAGGACATCACGGACATCCTGGCAAGCGTGATCTGGGAAGAGAACGCCGGAACGGTCATTCCGGAGGGTGTCCCGCCGAATTTGGCTGAGGCGCTGGAAGACGTTGCGGAAATGATCCGGCAGTGGAGGCATGGGGACGCCGAGGATTTCAAGAATGCCTTGGACCAAGCCCGGGATAGTGTGGCAGCACTGAGCGAAACCGTCACGGAGGCGGCGGCCGGCCAAGCGCCCGTGAACGCCGCCGCGTCGGTTGCCATGAGCCTGCGGCGCATGATCACAGTAGTCTCCGACGCCGCCTGAGCCGTGAGCGTCTGCCGGCTGGCCCGACCGCGCGGGGCTAGCCCACCAGGCGACGCAGTATGAGGGCCGCGCCGTCGTCGTACACCGAAGCAGTGACCTCATCCGCGACGGCGATGACTTCCTCAGGCGCCTGGCCCATGGCGACCCCGCGCCCGGCCCAGCTGAGCATCTCGATGTCATTGCGGCCGTCCCCCACTGCCACGGTGTGGCGGGGGTGGGTGCCGAGCCGCTGGCGCAACTGCTCCAAGGCGCTGGCCTTGGTGACCCCGGCGGCGGCGATATCCAGCCAGGCCGTCCAGCCCACTGAATAGGTGACCCCGGACAGCCCGATCCTGCGGATGGCTGTGGAAAATTCTTCGGCCGTGTTCTCGCTGCTGAACACCACGACACGCACCGCAGTGGCATCGAGCATGGTCTGGAAGTCGACGCCGATTGCCTCGACTCCGAAGCTGGCGTCCTGGAACCGCTCGGTGGAGAGGAAGTTCCCGTCCTCGTCCTCGAGCGCGTACTTGGCGGACGGAAGCTGCTCGCGAAGAGCCATCAGCGCCGGGGCGGGATCGAAAGTTGCCTTGTGAATGATCTCGTAGCCTGCGTCCAGCTGGGGGTCGAGCCGCAATGTGACGCCGCCGTTGCAGCACACGGCATAACCGCGTTCCAGTCCGATCTGCTCAATGATGGGCAACGTGGCGTTCAACGAGCGGCCGGTGGCTATCAGGACGTCGTGGCCGTGGGCGACGACGGCCCTTGCGGCATCGCGGACACTTGGCGACATGTGGCCATCGTGATCCACGAGGGTTCCGTCGACGTCCAACGCGATCATGAGCTTGTGATTCAAATTCCGCTGGTCATCGATGCCAGCGACTGAGGTACCAGTCAAAATAGTCATGCCTCCAGTGAAGCAGACCCCACCGACACCAGCTAGGACGCAGGACACAGCAACGGATTAACACGCGGTGAATACTCCCACGTTTGTCCACAGTGTGAATGTTAACTTGGGCGGTGCCCGGCACGAGGCCGTAGTCCGGCACGCAGAAGCTTCTGCCGAAGGCGGCCTGGCTGTTCCAGATCCGCCCAATTCCACCTGACTACGGTGAACCCCAGTGCACGGATGCTGTCCTCGCGTAGCTTCTCCCGATGGAGGACCTCCTCCGCGCTCCAATCCCCCCGCATGTCCTCGTCCGCGTGCTTTTGCTTGCCATCGAATTCGCCGGCGATCGATTGCTCCGGCCACCAGAAATCGGTTCTGGCAACGAACTGGCCGGAGTCAACAATCGTGTGCTGTTGGAGCGGTTGCTCAAAGCCCAACAGTTCGATGACAGCCCTGCTGAATGACTCCCCCGCTGATTCGGCCTTCGTGTTGGCCAGGCTCGCGATGCGGACTGCCCGGTGCTTGGTGGCATCCGCAACGATCCCGTCCAGTGCCAAGGCGATCCCAGGGTGTTCGAGCAAGCACGCATCCTGCCCCAGCAAACCCTGTTCCCGCAGCATTCGTGCGATTCCGTCAGCTACAACCAGCGCGCGGCTGAAGGACGAGGTACACATGACATCCATGGCCGTCTGCACCGGGCTGGTGCAGGAAAACTGGCCGGAAAGCACGGCCTGCGCGTCGCGTCGAAGGACGTAGCGCATGGGATGGTTGCCTGCATTCCGGGCTTTTTCGGCAAGCGCGCTGTTTCCGTGGACAACGAACGTGGCTGGCCGCCGTCCGGTGATTCGCTCCGAGGAAGTGGCTAGATCGACGAACTCCGGGGGCCGAAGTGTCGGGACGCCAAGCACGACGGCTGCGGACTCACCGCAAAAGACGGGCCGGTCGAATGCCAGACCCACCGCAGCTGCGGACCATTCGAACCTCTGGGCAGGCGTTGCTTCCACCCAGGTGGAGGTTTTCACGTAGTACCCGCGCCTCAGCCGGACGAGGTGTCCTGCCCGGAACGGCCGGTGGATCACAGCCGTGGAGCCCGTGAGCGCCAGCCGCTCGGCGGAGACAATGAGCTGCGGAGGGATGTCCATGTGATTACTATCCATGGATCGCTCCGCAGCGTCAGCCGTGCTTTCGCTCTATGTGGACAAGCGAGGCTGTGGAGGACCGGTTCGTCCCGGCATTCCGGGGTTACAGAACGGGCAGGACCTCGAGCCCTCCGAGGTACTTCTGGAGTGCCTTGGGGACGTTGACCGAACCATCCGGGTTCTGGTGGTGCTCCAGGATGGCCACAATCCAGCGGGTGGTGGCCAGCGTGCCGTTCAGGGTCGCGACCGCGCGGGTGCCCTTCGCCACGCCATCCTCATTGACCGCACGCTCCCGGATGTTGAGGCGGCGGGCCTGGAAGGTGGTGCAGTTGGACGTCGACGTGAGTTCGCGGTACGCGTTCTGGGTGGGGACCCAGGCTTCGCAGTCGAACTTCCGGGCCGCGGACATGCCGAGATCGCCCGCCGCAGTGTCGATCACGCGATACGGGAGCTCGACCTTGGCCAGCATTTCCTCTTCCCAGGCCAAGAGGCGTTCGTGCTCGGCAGCGGCCTCTTCAACCGTGGTGTAGATGAACATCTCCACCTTGTTGAACTGGTGGACGCGGATGATGCCGCGTGTGTCCTTGCCGTGCGAACCTGCTTCGCGGCGGTAGCAGGAACTCTGCCCGGCGTATCGGATGGGGCCGCCGGAAAGATCCAGGATCTCGTCAGCGTGGTAGCCGGCGAGGGCCACTTCCGAGGTTCCCACAAGGTAAAGGTCGTCTTCGGCGAGACGGTAGATCTCGGCGTCGTGCTTTACATCGAAACCGGTGCCCTGCATGATCTCCGGACGCACCAAGGTGGGGGTGATCATCGGCACGAAACCGGCCTCGACGGCTTGGTCCATGGCCATCTGCAGCAATGCCATCTCCAGGCGGGCACCCACGCCGCGGAGGAAGTAGAAGCGCGCACCGGACACCTTGGCGCCGCGTTCCATGTCGATCGCGCCGATGAGTTCGCCGATTTCCAGGTGGTCCCGTGGCTCGAAATCAGTGAATTCGCGTGGTGTGCCGACCGTCTTGACCACCACGAAGTCGTCCTCGCCACCCTCGGGCACGCCGTCCACAATCAGGTTGGGGATGACACGGAGCAGCTCTTCCTGCTTGGCCTGGGCGGCGTCGGCTTCGGCGGAGGCAGCCTTGACCGAGTTGGCCAGTTCCTTGACCTCGGCCAGCAGCGCCTGCTTTTCTTCGCCCTTGGCTTGTGCCACTTTCTTGCCGAAGACGTTCTGTTCCGCACGGAGGTTCTCGTAGCGGATCAGTGCCGCGCGGCGGTCTGCATCGGCGGAAATGATCGCGTCCACCACGGACTCGTCGGCGCCGCGGGCGCGCTGGCTGGCACGGAACTTGTCCGGGTTTTCGCTGAGGTCTTTTACGTCGATCACCAGACAAGAGTATCGAATGAGCGCACTGCTCCGCGGCCAGTGCCCGACGGCGGCAGGCACCCCTGCCGCCGTGCGCGGCCACACCTGCAGCGGGATAGGGTTGAAGCACCATGAGCAACTGGATCCTGTACGTGATTCTGGCTGGGGGCGTGGTCTTCGCCGTCTCCAGTTGGTGGGGCGTGCGCCGGCTCAGGGCCAGGCATACCCGCAGCGCTGTACGCGAAGACGCCCACAAGCCCGAGGCCGGCTTGCAAAGGGTCGCCGTGATCCTCAACCCGGTGAAGGCGAAGGCTGAGGACGCACGGAGGATCATCCGCGAAGCCTGCCATCTTGCCGGCTGGGACGAACCCCGTTTCTTCGACACCACCGCGGAGGACCCCGGCCATTCGCAGGCCAAGGCGGCACTTGCGTATAAGCCCGACGTCGTACTCGTGGGCGGCGGCGACGGTACCGTGCGCGTGGTGGCAGAGACACTCGCGCACACCGACGTCGCGATGGGCTTGATTCCCCTGGGCACGGGAAACCTGCTGGCGCGCAACGTGAATCTGGATGTCAACGATCTCCGCGGCAACGTCCACACAGCCCTCTTCGGCCACCAGCGCTACATCGACACCGCCCGAATGGCGATCCACAACGACCGGACGGGCGCCTCTTCCGAGCATGCTTTCCTGGTGATCGCCGGCATGGGCCTGGATGCCGAGGTTGTGGGCGATACCAACGACGGCCTCAAGAAGGCGGTCGGCTGGCTGGCCTACACCGAGGCGGGCGTCCGCCACCTGCCCGGCCGGCGCAAAAGGGTCACCATTGCCATGGACGACGCGCCAGAGCAATCCCGGAAAATCCGAAGCGTCTTGTTCGCCAACTGCGGCCTGATTCCAGGGGGCATCGACTTCATCCCCGGCGCGATGATCGACGACGGCGTCCTGGATGTTGTGGTCATGAGCCCGCGCAGTGCCATCGGCTGGATCGCGGTGTACACCAAGATCTTGTTCAAGCACAACCGGAACCTGCCGGTCATGAATTACTACCGTTCGGGCAAGGTGGTCATCAGCAGCAGCGAACCGATGGCCACGCAACTTGACGGTGATCCCTCGGGCGAAGCCACAAAGGTCACCGTCAAGGTGGAGCCGCGTTCTCTGCTTGTGCGCGTGCAATAAGCCCTGCGCGTGGAATAGCGGGACGCGCTATTTGGCGTTCTTCGCCGCTCCGGTTGCTTTGTCTTCTGCCAACTTGCGTTCTGCCAGGGCTTTGGCGGCTGCGCGCGCTTCCGATTGCTCGCGAATCATTGCCTGTTCTTCCTCAAAGCGCAGCCGATCAGCCCGGTCGGCGTCGTCGCCGTCCCAGTCTTGGTTGTCCGCCTTGGGCTTGGGATTGACGATCATTCCCTGGCCGCTGGTGTCATTGCTATTTCCTGACATGGCCCGCTCCCTCCGTTTGGGGCATGCGTCCATCACTTGTGGATCAAGCAAGCATACGCACAGTTTTATCCACGCGATAGGGGTTGAAGAGTCAATTATCCAACGCTTGGCGAAGCGGATCCGGGCCGGTCAAGCGCCCGGTTCCCCACCCAGAATTCGCTGGACCCAGGCATGTGCTGATGCGAACGCGGCGTCGGAGGTATGCGGAGCAACCAAGGCTTTCTGCTCGTCCGCCCGCGCATAGGACCCTAGGAATCGGGTGGCCGGGCTGATCCGGTGCAGGCCCGCCAGGGCGTCGGCTACCCGGGCGTCCGACGCGTGGCCGTCGGCATCGATGCTGAAGAAGTAGTGCCCCAGATACTGGCCGGTGGGCCGGGACTCGATGCGGCTGAGGTTGACTCCGCGGGTGGCAAACTGGTCCAGGATTTCCATCAGGGCGCCGGGGCGGTCTTCGGGAAGGGGCACGACGACGGTGGTCTTGTCCGCGCCCGTGCGTTCAGTCAGTGCCCCGGGACGGCTGACCAGGACGAAGCGGGTAACTGCGCCGGGATTGTCGCCGATGTTCTCCGCAAGGACATTCAGGCCCGGCCGCTCGGCCGCGACCAGGGGGGCGCAGATGGCGGCGTCATAGTGCGCCTCGCCTTCAAGAAGCCCGACGGCGGCTGCAGCCGTGGAGGAGCCCGGCACGTATTCCGCATTCGGGATATTTTCGTCGACCCACAGCCGGCACTGGGCCCAGGCATGGCCATGGGTGGATATCCGGCGGATGTCCGAGATCTTAACGCCGGGCCGGGCAACCAGCACGAACGTGATGGGAACGAGCGCTTCACGGATGATCCGAAGTTCGGTTCCGGTGGCGATGGCATCCAGGGTGGCGGTCACGCCGCCTTCCACCGAATTCTCGATCGGCACCATGGCCGCATCCGCCTCGCCTTGGCGAACCCTCTCCAAAGCCGTGTTCACGTTGGTGCAAGGCACCCTGTTGGCATCGGCCGCGCCGGGGACCTGTAGGAGGGCAGCCTCGGTGAAGGTGCCTTCCGGACCCAGGAAGGTGTAGGTGAGCGCGGATGACGACATTGAATATTCCTTAGGTGTTATACGTGACTAGAGGACAACCGGCTTGAGGCCGTTCTCCGAAACCATCGGGCGGCCGGACTCCCACCAAATGTCCATGCCTCCAGCAATGTTGGTGGCGGTGTAGCCCTGCCCCACCAGCCACTGAACCACCCGGTAGGACCGCCCACCCGTACGACAGATGACATACAGGTCATCGTCGGGGTCGAGTTCGTCAAGCCGGGCCGGGATCTGGTCAAGGGGAATATGGAATGCACCCTCGGCGTGGCCCGCTACCCATTCGTAATCCTCCCGGACATCCAAGATTTTCGCGTCCGCCGGAACATCGCCGACGGGCACGGTCTCGAAATCGCTCACGTGAGTCCCTTCCAGTAGATTCAGATCTCCAAATCAAGCCTAGTCCCCGCCGCTACCCTTGCCTCGCTTCGCTACGGCAAGGGAACGTAACGGCACTTCCTCACTCGGCCGCTGCGGCACTAGTGTTGGCGTTAAATGTTCGCCGTTGTTGCGAGCGAGACCACTCAAGTCGGGGAGGAGGCACCATGGCTGCCGGCGAGCCCACCATTCTGGCAACCTCCGGAGGCTATAAGTCCGGTCATCGCACCAGGATGGAGTTCGACCTCCTGGTTCACCACGCCGTCGAACTCTCCGGGGTGAGCGGACGCGCACCGCGGGTGGCGCATATTGGCACGGCCTCCGGTGACCAGCGTTGGTTCGCGGCGGAATTGGACCAAGCCGCACGGGTTTCGGGGTTCGATTTCAGCCACCTCAACCTTTTCACGATGCCCAATTACGGCGATCCAGAGGCCTACCTTTTGGAACAGGACGTGGTGTGGGTCAACGGTGGCTCCGTGGTCAATCTTCTGGCCGTGTGGCGTGCCCACGGGCTGGATGGCATTTTGAGCCGCGTCTGGGAACAGGGAGTGGTGCTGGCCGGAGTGTCCGCAGGCTCGATTTGTTGGTTCCAGGGCGGCACCACGGATTCCTACGGCCCGGAATTGCGTGCCGTGACCAACGGACTGGGCTTCCTCCCCTACGCCAACGGCGTCCACTATGACTCCGAGCCTGGCCGCCGCCCGCTGGTCCACCAGTTGGTGGCAGAGGGCGTGCTGGGGGAAACGCACTGCACCGACGACGGCGTCGGGCTCGTTTACAGAGGCACGGAACTTGTGGACGTCGTCGCCGAAGTCAGGGGCAAGGCTGCTTACCGCGTCACCGCGGTGCCCGGTGATTCGGCCGACGCCGTTCCCGTCGCTGTGGAGGAGCGCTTGGAGTCCCGCTTCCTTGGCTGACATCCACGAACTCGGCGCGGTCGAGTTGCGCCAGGCCTTGGCCTCCGGTCAGCTCTCTGCGGCTGAGACGGCGGAGCACTTCCTTGCGAGGATCGGACGGCTGAACCGTACGTTGGGCGCCTTCATCACGGTGACGGCAGACCAGGCCATGCTCGACGCCCGGGCCGCTGACGCAGCGTTCGTTCGCCGGAGCAGCGGAGGTCCCGGGCTTCCCCTCCTGCACGGCATGCCGCTGGCTTTCAAAGATCTCACCGACGTCGCGGGAGTCGTGACCACCCACGGCAGTGGAGCCCTGGACCGTAAGCCCGCTCCGGAGGACGGAGCCCTTGCCGCGACGCTTAAAGGCGCCGGTGCCATCTCACTGGGCAAGACTCAGGTTCCGGAGTTCGGACTCACGGCCTACAGCGAAAACCGCATCGCACCGCCGTCGCGCAATCCCCACGCATTGAGCCGCAGCTCCGGCGGATCGTCGGGAGGCAGCGCTGCCGCGGTTGCGGCGGCCTTGGTCCCCTTCGCGCCCGGGAGCGACGGCGGCGGGTCGATACGTATTCCCGCTGCAGCATGTGGACTGCTGGGGTTGAAGCCGGGCCGGGGCTTGGTGCCCGCTGGCGAAAGCGTCGGCGACGCCGCGCGTTTGGTAGTTGCCGGGCCCTTGGCGCGCTCCGCAGCGGACGCGGCGCTCATGATGGATGCCCTCGTCCCGAACGGAGTCCGGCCGGAAGGTGGCTACCTTGCGGGCCTTGAGGAAACGCCCGCGGCCTTGCGCATCGGCGCGAGCCTGGACGGCCCGTGGTCCACCGCTTTCCCCTTCGCCCCGGAGCGGGAGGCCCTGGATGCCCTCGCCAAGGGCATCGAACTACTGACGGAAGCGGGCCATTCAGTGCTCGACGCCGAGATACGCTACGACAATCGCTATCCGGAAGCGTTCACGACTGCCTGGACAGCCGGCGTCGGGAGCGCACGGATCCTGCCCCAGCGCGAAGCCTTGCTGACCCCGCTGACCCGGACCTTCCGGCGTAGGGCGCAACAGCGGACCGCAGGCAAGGTCAACGAAGCGCTCGGTTTCCTGCGCCAGTTCACCCACGACACGGTCGCCCAGTACGCGCAGTGGGACCTCGTCCTGACGCCGTCGCTGGCACAGACGCCACGGCCCGTGGGCTGGTTCACCGGGACAACGCCCGGAGGCGAGCAGTGGCCGGCCCCCGATTGGCCCGGCGACGCGGACGATGACTACCGCAAGCAATGCGAGTTTGCGCCCTGGTCCTCCATGGTGAACGTGTGCGGGCTGCCGGCGATCAGTGTGCCCGTCCATTGGACCGGCCTGACACCGGGAACGGGGTTTCCGATGGGCATCCAGCTCATCGGAAAGCCAGGATCCGAGCTCCTGCTCCTGCGGCTCGCAAGGCAGCTTGAGGGGCAGCAAAAACCTGCCCCTATCGCCTGAGAATAGTTGCCCGAGGCATCTAAATGATGTGACAATGCGCTCAGTCAATGTCACCATGGATCAGATGAGCACAACTCTAGACACGCGGACGCCCGCCAAAAACGCGGGCGATACGTCATTTTTCGGCCACCCAAAGATGCTGGCCAGCCTTTTCTCCGTAGAAATGTGGGAACGATTCTCCTTCTACGGCATGCAGGGCATCCTGCTTTACTACATGTACTTCACCGCAGACCACGGCGGACTCTCGATCGACAAATCGCTCGCCGCCGGACTGGTTGGCGCGTACGGAGGAGGTGTATACCTCTCCACGATCCTGGGCGCATGGTTGGCGGACCGGCTTTTCGGCTCCGAACGGGTACTTTTCGGTTCCGCCATCATGATCATGGCCGGCCACGTCGCGCTTGCCCTCCTGCCCGGGATCCCGGGCCTTGTGGCAGGCCTGGTGCTGGTGGGCATCGGATCCGGTGGCCTCAAGGCGAACGCAACAGCACTGGTTGGCACCCTTTACGGGGAGAAGGACGAACGGCGTGACGCCGGCTTCTCCATCTTCTACATGGGCATCAACCTCGGCGCCCTCATTGGACCGCTCGTTACCGGCTGGCTGCAGGAAAGCGACGGCTTCCACTGGGGCTTCGGCGCAGCCGCCATCGGCATGGCGATCGGACTGGTCATCTACGCACTGGGTCGAAACAAGCTCCCGGAGGAAGCCCACCGCGTCCCGAACCCCCTTCCCTCCGCACAGCGGAGCCGTTACGGGCTCATCTTCTTCGGCATCGCCGTCGTGATCGCCGTGCTCCTGATGACCGGCGTAGTGAACCCCGGCAACCTGGCCCGCAGCATGGCTTACGCAGCCATTGTCGCCTCGCTGATCTACTTCACCTTGATCTTCAGAAGCAAGAAGGTCACGCCGTTTGAGCGCAAGCGCGTTGTCGCGTTCATTCCGCTGTACATCGCGTCGGCAGCGTTCTGGGCACTCTTCCAGCAGCAGTTCACGTTCATTGCTGTGTACTCGGAGGAAAAACTGGACCGCAACCTCTTCGGCTGGGAAATGCCGGCAGCCTGGGTGCAGTCCATCAACCCTGTATTCATCATCGTGTTCGCAGGCGTCATGGCTGCCCTGTGGACGAAGCTTGGTCCGAAGCAGCCGGGTTCCCCCATCAAGTTCGCTGCCGGACTCTTCGTCATGGGCCTGGCGTTCCTGGCCTTCATCCCCTTGACCGGGGCAGGAAAGACCCCCCTGCTGGTGCTTGTGGGAATTCTGTTCCTCTTCACTTTGGCGGAGCTGTTCCTGTCCCCAATCGGCCTGTCCGTGAGCACCAAGCTGGCCCCCAAGGCCTTCCACACCCAGATGGTGGCCCTGTTCTTCCTCTCGGTGTCTCTGGGCACCGCACTGGCCGGCATCCTGGCCGGACTGTACAACCCTGACGACGAATTGCCTTACTTCCTGGGCGTCGGCGGCACGGCTGTGGTCATCGCCGTGGCCTTGGCAGCCGGCTCACCCGCCATCAAGAAATTGATGGGCGGCGTGCGCTAGTCACGCCACCGACTTAAACCGCGACGGCGGCCGGTGCGTTTGGTGGGACTCCCGCCAGAGGCACCGGCCGCCGTCGTTGTTGCTAGTAGTTGTAGTTGTAACGCGAAGCAGCCGCAGCAAAAATCGCGACAAAGACCCAGAATATGGTCACGAGAACAATGCCGAGGTACCCCATTACAAGGCCCGCAATGGCCATGCCTTTGCCGGCCGGTTCCTTCCTGAGGGCCATGTGGCCGAGGATCACGGCGGCAATCTGGGGCAGGACGAAGAAGCCAAAGCCCACGAAGACCGAGATCCCGCAGCACATACTCGCAATACTCAGGCCCTTGGGCTCGACCGGCATGCCGTAGTAAGCGGGCTGTCCGTAAGGGCTGGCCGGCTGCCCGTAGCCTTGGGGAGGTTGCCCATACGGCGAAGCGGGCTGTCCATAGGGGCCGGCCGGCTGCTGTCCGTAGGGGCTTGCCGGCTGCTGTCCGTAGGCGGGCTGGCCGTATGGTTCCTGCGGCTGCTGTGATTGTGGCTGCTGCGCCTGGGGCTGTCCGTAGGGGCCAGCGGCCGCCGGCGAGGCAAACGGCTGCTCACCGTACGGGTTTTCGCCCGGTTGGGGTGCAGGCGGACTGTACGACGGCGGTTCGTAGCCCTTGGGCGGTTCGTCGCCTTCCGGAGCGTTCTCGGGTTTAGCTGGCTGGTCGGTCATGGAAAATCCCCCTTGCGAGTCTTTGTGCCCAGCCTACCGCCGAGCGAAGGCGCACATAAGCTGCGGAGGCCCGGCTCCCCAACCCCATGCAGCACTCCGGTAAACGGGCAGTGAATCTTCCTCGGTCAAGCGGAAATACGAAGTCACAGGCACCGCAATAGTGGGTTTTCTCTTCAAGCTCACCTGACGGTCTGGCATGCTGGGTCAATGGCTAGCCGTGCGGGCACTGTTGCCCTTCCCCAGGACCTTGTAGACATCACCGCTCTTCTTGACGCGTACTACGACGTGACGCCGGATCTGAGTGATCCCGCGCAGCGCGTTGCCTTCGGCACCTCCGGGCATCGGGGGTCGAGCCTCAAGGCCTCATTCAATGAAGGGCATATCCTCGCCATTACGCAGGCGATTGTGGAATACCGTGCAGGGCAGGGAATCACCGGCCCGCTCTTCCTGGCCAAGGACACCCACGGGCTGAGCGAACCAGCGCAGAATTCCGCCCTTGAAGTGCTCGCTGCCAACGGCGTCAACGTGCTGATCGACGCCCGGCACGGCTACACACCCACCCCGGCCCTGAGCCACGCAATCCTGAAGTACAACAACGAAGCCGGCCCCGGCCAGCCCCAGGCGGACGGCATCGTGGTCACCCCGAGCCACAACCCTCCGGCCGACGGTGGTTTCAAGTACAACCCTCCGCACGGCGGCCCGGCCGACACCGACGCCACCGGCTGGATCGCCAACCGGGCCAACGAGCTCTTGGAAAACGGGCTGCGCGGCGTCAAGCGGATTCCGTTGAACGACGCCCTCAAAGCGGATGGCACGGGCAAGTTCGATTTCCTGAGCAGCTACGTGGACGACCTCCCATCCGTCCTGGACCTCGATGCGATCCGCACCGCCGGGGTGCGCATCGGCGCGGACCCCATGGGCGGCGCATCCGTGGACTACTGGGGTGAAATCGGCGAGCGTCACCAGCTCGACCTGACCGTGGTCAACCCAACCGTGGACCCGCAATGGGCATTCATGACCCTCGATTGGGATGAGAAGATCCGCATGGACTGCTCCTCGCCGTCGGCCATGGCTTCTCTCATCAAGCGCATGTCCGACAGTGCTTCGGCCGGCACCGGAGCCTTCGACGTCGCTACCGGAAACGACGCCGACGCCGACCGCCACGGCATCGTGACCCCCGACGGCGGCTTGATGAACCCCAACCACTACCTCGCCGTCGCGATCGACTACCTTTACCGCAACCGCACGGGCTGGAACCCCAAGTCCGTGGTCGGCAAGACCCTCGTCTCCTCGTCCATCATTGACCGGGTGGCTGCCGGACTGGGCCGCAAGCTCGTTGAGGTTCCCGTGGGCTTCAAGTGGTTCGTCCCCGGACTGCTCTCCGGCGAGGGTGCCTTCGGTGGCGAAGAGTCGGCGGGCGCCTCGTTCAACAAGCGCGACGGAAGCGTCTGGACCACCGACAAGGACGGAATCCTGCTGGCCCTCCTGGCATCGGAGATCACGGCGGTCACCGGCAAGTCGCCGTCCCAGCTGTACAAGGGCCTCACGGACCAGTTCGGCGCGCCAGTCTATGCCCGGATCGACGCCGCCGCCACGCGTGAGCAGAAGGCGGCACTCGGCAAGCTCTCGTCGTCGGACGTTAAAGCCACCACGCTGGCGGGCGAAGAAATCACCGCCAAGCTGACCGAGGCTCCGGGCAACGGCGCCTCAATCGGCGGCCTCAAGGTTGTCACGGAAAACGCCTGGTTCGCGGCCCGTCCGTCGGGAACCGAGGACGTCTACAAGATCTACGCCGAGTCCTTCAAGGGTGCCGACCACCTCAAGCAGGTCCAGGAAGAGGCCAAGGCGCTTGTGGACGGCGTGATCTCCTAGCCCTAGCTAGTTTGACTCCGCCGGGAGGCGCCACAGCTTGAGGATTCGGCGAATGGTGTGGTTGCCTTCCGGCGCCATGTCCACCAGCGCGATCCGGTCGAGCACAACGGCGTCACCCGGCTTGGGGCGCTTGCCGTCGTGATGCGAAATATGCGGGCGGTAGTTCTCCATGACGTAGCGCGGGGTTGCCACGCGCCCTCCGACGCTTGCCACGGCATCGAACATTTCTTCGTGCAGCCCCTGCAGAATGGGATGGTGTTCCACAAGGCTGACCGGTATGGACCCTTGGTGACCGAATCCGGCGTCGGGCCCTACGGTGAGATCCGCACCTAAGGCGCCCATCGCGGGCACCGCAACAAGCTCGGCGAGGCGCGCGGCGACGTCGTCACCATCGGAGGGCTCGACGTCGAACCTCAACAGGGTGATGTGCAGCGGCCAGTCACTGCGCGGGAAGACCAGCCCGTCAGCCACGGCTTCGACGAACGCCACCAGAATCAGGTTCCGCATAAGGAAATTTTGCCACCGCGGCGCCCCTCCCACAGCGACGCCTACCCACAGTGGTGAGCGAGCGTTGGCGGAAAAGGAGCCAAAGGTGAGCGAGCGTCGGTCGGGGAACACGCCCGCTCACATATGTCCCCCCAAGCGCGAACGCCCGCTCACAAGAGTGAGCGGGCGTTCGCGCTTGGACGTCAAAGTGAGCGGGGGTTAGACGGTGCGGACGACGTCTTCGTAGGCGAACTTCGGCTTGGCATCGCCGAAAGCGTCCGGACCTGGCTGGCCGATGTTGACCACGAGGAAGCTCTTCTGGTCACCGGCCGGGAAGAACTCGGCGTCGATCGCAGCAAAGTCGGCACCGGTCATGGGGCCGGCAGCGAAGCCGAGGGAGCGGACGGCGAGGATGAAGTAGCCGGCCTGCAGGTGGGCGTTGTTGTTGCCCGTAGTTGCAGTGAATTCGGGGTTGGCGTCGTACATGGCCTTCGGTGCGGAGTAGACCGGGAGGAACTTGTCCCACTGCTCGTGCCAGGCGGTGTCGTAGGAAAGCACTGCGACCAATGGGGCGGAAGCGGTCTTGGCCTTGTTGCCCGGGGAGAGTGTCTCGACGAGCTTGGCGCGGGCCCCGTCCGAACGGACGTAGGTGACGCGCAACGGCTGGGAGTTGAACGCCGTCGGGCCGTACTTGGTCAGTTCGTAGATGGCCTGTGCCTGCTCCTCGGAGACCTCGCCGGCAAACGAGTTGGCAGTGCGGGCTTCGGCAAAGATGGCGTCGACTGCTGCGGCGTCAATCACTGCTTCTTCGTGGGCGATCGTCATTCGCGTACCTTTCGCTGTGCCCGCAGCCATGGATGGCCGGGCGCTTATGCTTTCCATGCTTGCAACTTCAACTTCGCCGCGCCTCTTCCCGTGAAGCCACGTGACGTTCCACACAGCGGAATCAGCAGGCCGTCCGGGCGGTAAGGTTGCACCCGGACAATCACAACTTTCAGGGAAGGCTCCCGTAGATGAGCATGCTCGGAACCAAATGGAAGCTGCACGGCAACGGCAAGACGATCCGGCCCGGACACGTGGTGGCACCCGAGGAGCGGCTCGCGTGGCCGTTGACCATCGGCGTCGGCATGCAGCACGTCGTCGCGATGTTCGGAGCTACCTTCCTGGTGCCCATCATCACGGGCATGCCGCCGGCCACCACACTGCTCTTTTCCGGCATCGGCACCCTGTTGTTCCTGGTCATCACCAAGGGCCGCGTACCCAGCTACCTTGGTTCGAGCTTTGCCTTCATCGCCCCCATCCTGGCGTCCCAGCAGCAGTTCGGCGTTCCCGGCGCGCTCGGCGGAGTGGTGCTTGCCGGCGTCGTACTTGCCCTTGTCGGCGCGGTGGTGCACAAGTTCGGCGCTGAGTGGATCAACCGGACCATGCCGCCTATCGTCACGGGCGCGATCGTCGCCCTGATCGGCCTGAACTTGGCTCCGGCAGCAAAGGCGAACTTCGACAAGGCCCCGGTCACCGCCCTCGTGACGCTGGTGACGATCATCCTGGTGAGCGTCCTCTTCCGCGGCATTCTGGGCCGCCTGAGCATCCTCGTGGGCGTGGTGGTTGGCTACTTCACCGCCATGACGCGCGGCGAAGTGGACTACTCCAAGATGGACTCGGCCTCATGGATCGGGCTGCCGCACTTCCAGACGCCGGAATTCCACCTCGGCGTCGTGGGCTTGTTCGTGCCGGTTGTCTTGGTGCTCGTGGCCGAAAACGTGGGGCACGTGAAGTCCGTGGCTGCGATGACCGGACGGAACCTCGACGACGTTTCCGGCCGCGCGTTGATGGCCGACGGCGTCGCGACGGTCCTCGCCGGATTCGGCGGCGGTTCCGGGACCACCACCTACGCCGAGAATATCGGCGTCATGGCAGCCACGAAGGTCTACTCGACGGCGGCCTACTGGGTTGCCGGGACCTTCGCCATTCTGCTGAGTTTCTCGCCCAAGTTCGGCGAACTGATTGCTACAGTTCCCGCCGGCGTGCTGGGCGGTGCCGCAACCATGCTCTACGGGATGATCGGCGTCCTGGGCGTAAAGATCTGGGTGCAGAACAAGGTCAACTTCTCCAACCCCATCAACCTGACCACGGCAGCCGTCGCATTGATTATCGGGATCGCCGACTACACGTGGACCATCGGCGAACTGAAGTTCACGGGTATCGCACTGGGCTCGGCCGCTGCCTTGGCGGTCTACCACGGCATGAAGGGCCTGGCCCGTTGGCGCGGGACGGTTGCCGAGCCCGAGATGGAGACGGCGGGGCTGCCGCCGGCGGCAAAGGCAGCGATGAATGCGGCCGCTAAGAGGAGCGGGAAGAAGCGGTAGCGTCCCTCCCCGGGGAATTCATGTGTTCGGCAGGGAGGGCAGCCCTCCCCGCCGAACACACCTAGCCGAACACACCTAGTTAAGACAGGCGCCGGCGAACAATCTCGCTGACCGCCTTGCCGTCGAAGCGGCCGCCGATCTTTTCGGTGACCGGCTTCATGACATAACCCATGTGCATAAGGGACAACTCCACGCCGTCGGCCTTGAGCGAGGCGATGACCTCGTCAACGATGGATTCAACTTCCTCGGCGGTCAGTGGTTCCGGCAGATAGGCCTCGATTACCTCGGCATCGGCGATCTCCGTGGCGGCACGCTCGGACTCTCCGGCCTCCTCGTAAAGCCTGGCGGCCTCGTGATATTCGGAAGCCTCCTTCTGCAACATGGTCGTGATCTGGGCGTCGTCCAGCTGGATCGGCGTCTGGCCGGCTTTCTCACGGGTGTCAATCTCGCTGAGGACGTTGCGTGTGGCGTTCAGGGCGATGCGGTTGCCATCCTTCATGTGGCTGACGACGTCTGCGTGCAGCCGCTCTTTCAAGGTGGACATGGTGTGCTCCTCGATTCGATGGTGCCGTGCTGGCCGGCTGCCAGCCCGGCAGGCGGTGACGGCGTCCCGGGCGGGGGTCGTCGCATCGTGAGTGCATGGCAGAAGTCAGAGCCATGCTTTGTACGTTAATTATCTGCCCGGTGACACCGGGTAACCACAATCCAACACGGGCATGCCCCCTCCTGGTACTCAGGATTGGGCATATTCGCACTATGTCCATTCCTGGCACCCAACGGAGGGCATGTCCCGCTTGGACCGGAGCTTAGACCCCTTCCAGCACCTGGCTCGTGGCCCATGCAAGGTACTTGGCCGCGTTCGCTACGGCATCAGCTGCATCGGGCACTCCATCGCGACGCTGTGCGACGTCGAGGAGCTGCGCCGCGGCCACCACGCCGTGGCCGGCTAGTTCCTCGGGGGTCACCATGATCCTGCCGGCTACGACAATCACCGGAATGCCCTGGCCGTGTGCCGAATCCGCAAGGGCGATGGGTGCCTTGCCGGTCAGCGACTGCGAGTCCATGGATCCTTCGCCCGTGATCACCAAGTCCGCGCCGCCGAGCTGCTCGGGAAGCCCTGTCAGTCCCGCTACGAGGGCGAACCCGCCTTCCAGCGTCGCCTGGGTGAAGGCCAGGAACGACGCCGGGAATCCGCCGGCCGCCCCTGCGCCGGGAACGTTGACGTCCTGTCCGCCCGCTTCCCGCAGCAGGGATGCCCAGTTGCGCAGGCCGGCGTCGAGCAGTTCCACCGCGTCTTCGTCCGCACCCTTCTGCGGGCCGAACACATGCGCAGCGCCGTCGCTGCCAAAGAGGGGGTTCTGGACGTCGACAGCGATCCGGAACCTCGCTGCGGTCAGGCGCGGATCAAGCCCGGAAACGTCGAGGGACACGACGTCGGCGAGCGAGCCACCGCCGAGCGGAACCACATTTCCTGCCGCGTCGAGGGGCTTCAGTCCGAGCGCACGCAGGGCCCCGCTGCCGCCGTCGGACATCGCGGATCCGCCCAGGCCGAGCACAATCTCGGTTGCTCCGGCGTCGAGGGCCGCGGCGATGAGCTGGCCGCAACCGTAACTGTGGGCGCGCAAGGCGTTTTCCGGCGTCGGCTCCATGTGTGCCAGTCCGGACGCTTGTGCTGTTTCGATCACCGCGGTGGCTCCGCCGAAAGCATTTTGCCGGATGGCCCATGCGGCGCCCACCGGCTTGAGAATGGGGCCTACGACGGCATTGATCCGTTCTTCGTAGCCTGCCGCCACGGCTGCTTCCAGTGTTCCTTCGCCACCGTCGGCGATGGGAAACTGCGTCACCACGGCATCCGGATAGACGCGCAATGCCCCTTCGGCCATCGCCGACGCTGCTTCTGCTGCGGTGAGGGAACCTTTGAACTTGTCCGGGGCAATCAGGATACGCATGCTCCCATCCTGCCAGCGGGGCTAAGCTTTTCGCAGATTCGTACGTGGAGATGTCGAAAACAGCTCACGCCGTTCGTATAGGGGGTGAGACGCAGGCAAGGTGCCGGCGCCACATCCCAAGGAGGAACAGTCATGTCACGCTATCTGCTCAGCATCTACCAGCCCGACGGCCCCGCCCCGGAACCTGAAGTCCTCAACAAAATCATGGCCGATCTTGACGCCCTGAACCAGGAAATGCGCGACGCCGGCGCCTGGGTTTTCACGGGCGGCTTGCACCCGGCCAGCACCTCCACGGTAGTGCGTGTGAACGACGGCGAAGTACTCACCACGGACGGCCCCTTCGCCGAGGCCAAGGAACATGTGGGCGGCCTGTGGGTGATCGAAGCCCCGGACCTGGACGCTGCTCTCGGCTGGGGACGCAAAGCCGCCCAAGCCACGACGCTGCCTATCGAGGTCCGGCCGTTCGCGGGCTACCGGGAATAGTTTCTCCATGGTCCATATTTCGGAGATCGGGCAAATATTCCGCGAAGAGTATGGACGCTCCGTAGCGGTCCTGGTCCGCGTTTTGGGCAGCATCGATGCCGCGGAAGACGCGGTCCAGGACGCCTTCACGGAGGCCGTGGCCCGTTGGCCCGACGCCGGGCTGCCGCCAAGCCCCGCCGGCTGGATCATCACCACCGCCCGCAACCGCGCCATCGACCGGCTCCGCCGCGAGGCTTCCGGGAGGGAGAAGCTAGCCCAGGCCGCGCACCTGCACGGCGATGAACATGGCAATGAACATGGGGATGGAACCGAAGGAATCGAGGTGGACACCGTGGAAGACGACCGGCTCCGGCTGATCTTTACGTGCTGCCACCCCGCACTCAACCGGGCCGCGCAAGTGGCCCTGACACTCAAGCTCCTGGGCGGGCTCGGCACCGCCGAAATCGCCCACGCTTTCCTCGTGCCTGAGCCAACCATGGCGCAGCGCCTCGTGCGGGCGAAAGGAAAGATCCGCGACGCCCGCATCCCCTACCGTGTGCCGAGCGGGGCCGAACTGCCCGAGCGCTTGAAGTCGGTGCTGGCCGTCATCTACTTGGTCTTCAACGAGGGCTACGCGGCAAGCTCGGGAGCCGGACTGGTGCGCGAAGACCTCTGCCGCGAGGCTTTGCGCCTGGGCTGGCTCATCATGGAGCTCATGCCTGACGAGCCCGAAGCCAAAGGGCTCCTGGCCCTCATGCTTCTGCTAAATGCCCGTCGCGCAGCACGGACAACTTCCGACGGCGGCCTGGTACTCCTCGCGGACGAGGACCGCGGCCTCTGGGACCGGGACCAAATAGCCGAAGGGCAATCCTTGGTGCGGCAGTGCCTGAAGAGGAACCAGCCCGGACCGTACCAATTGCAAGCTGCCATCAACGCGGTGCACAGCGATGCCGCACAGCCCGCGGACACGGATTGGCGCCAAATCCTGGCGTTGTACGGGCAACTTCTGGCTATGGAGCCGACGCCGGTGGTCGCATTGAACCGGGCCGTGGCCCTCGCGGAGGTGGAAGGACCCGCCGCGGGGCTTGCCGCCGTCGACGTCCTTGAGCTGGGCAACTACTATCTTTTCCACGCAGTGCGGGCCGATCTGCTCCGGCGCCTGGGCCGCAATACAGAAGCTGTCGCCGCCTACCGGGCCGCGCAGGAGCGCACGGACAACGACGCCGAGCGAGACTTCCTGGCGGCGCGCGCCCGGGCGCTCACCACCACTGGCCCCGGACTTGCAGCACCGACTTCAGACGATCCGCGCGGTCCGTGACCAGGCCGTCGACGCCCATGTCCAGCAGCCTGGCCATCTCGGCGGAATCGTTGACCGTCCAGACGTGAACCTGGAGCCCAAGCCGATGCGCGCGCCGCAGGAAACCGGGCGTCACTACCGTCAGGGGGCCGTACCGGACCGGCACCTGGAGGGCATCGACGTCGTGCAGGATATTCCGAAGCCAGCGCTCCGGAAGAAGCGATCCCATGAGTGTAAAGGCGGCGTTGCAGACGATTCCCGCTGACGATGCTGTTCGACGGCGGAGCAGCCGCAGGACCGCACGGCGCCTGCGGTCGGAAAAGCTCGCGATCAGCACCCGGTCATGGGCATCGAGTTGTTCGATGACTCCAGCGAGGGGTTTGACCGTATGCCAATCCTTGACATCGACGTTCAGCCGCGCCTCGGGGAATGCCGTGAGGACCTCTGCCAAGCGGGGAATAGCTTCGCGGCCCCCGATGCGGACTTTGGCTATCTCGGCAGCGCTGAGGCTGGAGATGGGGCCGTGGGCATCTGTGACACGGTCGAGGGTGTCATCGTGAAAGAGGAGCACCACGCCGTCGGCAGCTGTGCGGGCGTCGGTTTCAAGGTGCGTGAAGCCAAGCTCAAGCGCGGCCCTGAATGCCGCGGCCGAGTTCTCAAGCCCATCCGGCGAGAACCCGCGGTGCGCGAAGGCAAGCGGAGCGGATTGTCCGTCCGGGCGACTGAAGAAGGGCAAATGCGAGCTCACACGGGTAGCGTAACCCGGCCGTGCCGCCCGCGACCTCGTCAGGATTCCTGCGGGACGATCTCCACGCCGTCGCCGCAGTGCACCAGCGTGCGGCCGCGACCGCCGTCGAGGTTTACCCAGACCACGCTGTGGTCGCTCGAAACGGCGTCCACCTGGCCGGGGTTCTCAAACCCGGGGGCAAGCTTGACTCGCACCCGGTCTCCGCGGCGCAACTGCTTCCAATGTTCAGCCGGCACTGCGCGGCGAACGGGGGCCTCGGGCCACCCCGTCGTCTTTCTCTTGGCCATCATGTCCCCTGTGATCGGCATCGAATACGGCAAGAGCCTACGGGGAGTAGTTGAACGGCAGTTGGACTGAAGCTGTGTAATAGGTGAGCGTGCCCAACTGACCCGCAATTGTTGTCGTTTTGAGGCCTGAAAACGACGTTAACTGCGAGTCAGTTGGGCCCGCCCGGCTGAAGGTGCTGCTAGATGATGGCGGCGCGGAGTTGCTTCGCGGCAAGGGCCGGGTCTTCTGCGCCGTAGATGGAACCACCGACGACGGCGACATCGGCTCCTGCGCGTTGCACGGCTCCGATGGTGGACAGGTTCACGCCGCCGGCAACGGAGAACTGCACGCGGGCTTCCTCGCCGGCGCTCAGCAGGACGTCCAGGTTGTAGCCCGGCTTTGCCTGCTCGTCGAGCCCGGCGTGGAACTCGATGAACTTGGCACCGAGGGCGCGGGCTTCCTTGGCTCGGGTCACTTTGTCCGCGACTCCGATCAGGTCCACCACGATGCCCTTGTTGTGTGCCTTGGCCGCCTTGACTGCACCGGCGATGGTGGAGTCGTCCGCGCCGCCGAGCACTGAGACGAGGTCTGCGCCGGCCTTGAAAGCGATGTCTGCTTCGAGTTCGCCGGCGTCCATGGTCTTGAGGTCGGCGAACACGATCTTGTCCGGGTGGGCTTCCTTGATGGCGGTTACGGCCGTAAGACCTTCGCTTTTCACGAGCGGGGTGCCGAGTTCGATGATGTCAACGTATTCGGCCACTTTGCCGGCGATCTCGAGGGCAGCTTCGGTGGTGAGGACGTCGATGGCGACTTGCAGCTTCATGGGGTTCTCTTTCCGTCGTTTGTTGTGGTGTTGTTGCGGTGGAAATCAGGGGCTATTCGAGGTTGGCGTGGCGGAGCCAGAGTTCCTCGGCCGGGGTTGCGTCGTTGTCCCAAAGGGTCTGGAAGACGGCTTCGGCAGCGAGGAAGAGGACCTGCTCGAAGAGGCTGCCGGAGTACTGGCGGGACAGTGTGGATCCGTGGTCCGTCTTTTGCGCCGCAGGGATGATGACGACGACGTCGGCCAGTTCCGCGAGCGGGGAGGTTGCGTTCGTGGTGTACACGGCGATCCTGGCGCCGGCTTTGGAGGCCGTCTCGGCAGCCCGCACAACGCCGGAGGTCGTCCCGGAGCCCGAGGCAAGCAGCAGGAGGTCGCCCGAACGGATGGCCGGCGTCGTGGTGTCCCCCGCGATGTGCACGTCGAATCCGAGGTGCATCAGCCGCATCGCGGCCATCCGCAGGACAAGGCCGCTGCGGCCGGCTCCTGCCACGAAGATCCTTCCTGTGGCCGAGTTCCCGGCGGTCTGGACTTCCGTGGCCAGGCGGGACAGTTGCCCCAGGTCCACTTCAGCGGCCGTTTCTGCGATCTCGCTGCCCACGAGGGCCAGGCTTAGCTCGACATCCACGCTTGGCTCGGCATCCGAGGCGGCCTGGAACGTCTCTGCGGTGGTGGTCATGCGTAACCTCCTGCTCAGGTGAATCCTCCGTTTGAATCAATCGTTCTGGATTGAACGGATAGGTGTAACGCTGAGCATGGGCAGTGTTGGCTACCCGTTTGGGTAGTATGCGCAAGACGTGAGCCGCTAGAGTGGCGGGATGACTCCCAGCACGTGGACGCTCCTCGAAGCAATTGCGGCACTAGCGAACGCCCCGTTGATGAGTATCGCCGAGCGGCTTCGTGAAGCAGCATTGCCCTACGTGGGCAGCAGCGCGCTGGTCATTTTCACCGAGGACTGCACTGGCCGGCCCCAGAAGAAGGCCGGGGCGGAAGCCATCATCAGCCGCGTCTCCATTCCTGAACTTGACCAGTTGCGCTCCCATGTTGCCGAGGGCGAGGCCTGGCAGGGAGAAGCGACCATCGCCGGAAGCCAGCGGCCCGTTCTTGCCTTGACCTCCGGGACCAATGCGCTGCTGACCCTGACGGAGCCGGTCCTGCCCGAGGAACCGCTGGAGCGGGAGTCGGCACTGCGGATGCTTGACTACCTGTGGCAACTCACGGCACGGCGCATCCGGGAGAAGGTGGCGGACGCGCCGCCGTCGTACCTCTTGGAATCCCGGGCGGCGTCCGCCGAGCGGCTCCGCGTCACTGCCGAACTCGTGGACAAGCATTCCACCACGCTCGAGACGATGCTGGCGGCCCTACGATCAAGCTCCCTCGAGGACGCCGCGGCCCGCAAGGCCGTCACGGACCTTGCCGCGACCTCGCTCGTCAATCTGCGGACGGTGAGCGACCGCACTTCGGATCTCGTGGAAGAGCCTGTGGCCACCGCGTTCGAAAGGCTGCGGGAGGACCTGCGCCCACTCATGCACTTCAGCGGACTCGACGTCCAGTTCATCGAACCGCCCGTCAACGGCCGCGCCTTGCCCGGCGAAGTCGCGCACGCTGCCCGGGCGATCGTGCGGGGTCTGGTACTGGCCATCGTGGAGCAGCCCGCGGTGAGGCGCGTCCGGGTGCAGTGGGACTGCGACGGCGTGAACCTGCTCATCAATGTGCGAGACGATGGCCTGGGTGAACTGAGCGCGGATTCGCCCAACATTGCCCGGCTCAACAGCAGAGTGGCAGCGCTGGACGGCCGAATGAACATCGAGGTCATGGCCGGCTGGGGAGCGGACGTGCAGGTGGTCATGCCGCTGGACCCGCCATCAGCGCCCGTGGGCGATATCGGTGGATGGGGCCTGGCCGAGCGCGAAATGGAAGTTCTTCAACTGCTGGCGGCCGGACAGCGCAACCGAGCCATCTCCGCCACGCTGCATATCAGCGAAAACACCGTTAAATTCCATGTCAGGAATGTCTTCAGGAAACTCGGCGTAGGTTCACGAACAGAAGCAATAGCCTTGGCGCACAGCCACGGGCTGCGGGCGCCGAACTAGCGGCCCAGCGCGGCGGCCCAGCGCCGCGGCCAGGGAACCCACGGCCTACTAAACCCGCAGGGAAGCGAGCTTTGCCTCGAGGATCTGGGCCACGCCGTCGTCGTCGAAATGGGGGGCTTGCTGGCCGGCTGCGCTGATCGCCTCCGGATGGCCGCTGGCCATTGCGTAACCGTCTCCCGCCCAGCGCAGCATCTCGACGTCGTTGGGCATGTCGCCGAAAGCGACTACCTCAGCGGCGTCGATGCCCCGGGACGCGGCATATTCAGCGAGCGTGACGGCTTTGTTGATACCGGGCGCCGACATTTCCAGGAGCGCGGTCCGCGGCGCCGAGTGGGTGGTTTCCACGAGGTGCGCGACGGCGGGCTGCACCTTTGCCAGGAAATCATCCGGGGTGCCGCTGCGCGTCACGGCAAGGAACTTCACGACGGCGTCGTCCCCGGTCAGAGTCTCGTCCAGCCAAGCAGGGGTGAACTCGGCCAGGAGCTCACTGGTTTCGTTCTCAATGAACCCGGGTTCGAGATGGAATCCGGTCAGGGTTTCGGCCGCGAACAAAGCGTCCGGCCGGAGCTGCTTGATGATCCGCCGGGCCTCCAGCACGGACCCGATGCTCAAGGCATTTGCCGAAATCAGCTTGTCGGCTTCAAGGTCCCACACGACTGCCCCATTTGAACAAATCACGATACCGCTGTGGCCGATCTGCTCGCGGAGGGGGTAGAGCCAGCGCGGCGGCCGCCCTGTCACGAACACCACCTCGATGCCCGCGTCACGGCAGGCATGGAAAGCGCGGATGGTGCGGCTGCTGATCTTGCCGTCATGGCCGAGGATGGTGCCGTCAATGTCACTTGCTACGAGCCGCATTATGTCAGTCTACGTGGGGGCGGCCGCCGTCGACTTCGCCCCAAAGCTAGCGCCGCTCGAAGTGGCCTGTGATGACGGCCCGGGCCAGCGTGTGGGCTGCCAGCTTGCGGACGAGCGCTTCCGTCGAGGTACCGGCGTCGAGACCCAGCTCTTCGACGTCGACGGCGTGCACGGCCACGATGTACCGGTGCGGGCCGTGCCCAGGCGGAGGTGCGGCACCCAGGTAACCGGGGAACCCGCCGTCGTTCTTTAGTTGAAACGCGCCGGCGGGCAAGTGCGAGCTGCCCTGAACGCCGGCGCCGGCCGGCAAGGAGTTCGTACCCGCGGGTATGTTGACCACGGCCCAGTGCCAATAGCCGCCGGCCTTGGGTGCATCGGGGTCGAAGAGGGTGACGACGTAGCCCTTGGTTCCCGCCGGGGCTCCATTCCAGCTCAATTCGGGGGATTCGTCCTTGCCGCCCGCCACGCCGAAGCGCTTGCTGGTCTGCGCGCTGCTGAGTACATCACCATCTTTGAGCGACTTGCTGGTGACATTGAAGGATGGGACTTGTGGAAGGTCGGTGTAGCTCATGGCTGCCTTTCGACGCGTGTCCCGGACTCCGGGACGCCCAAGGCGTTGAGTTCGGCCCGTGTGGGCGGATTCGCGCCCGGCCGGGAAACTGTGATTGCCGCGGCGCGCGCCGCATGGTTGAGGATCCCTTCAAGCGTTTCGGAGGGCAAGGCGTGCAGCTCTTCCCGGTTTTGGGCCCCTGCCAATCCGCGGTCAACGATCCCGGAGAGCAGCGCGGCCATGAAGGAATCGCCAGCACCCACCGTGTCCGCCACCTCTACCTTCGGGGCGTCCACTTGGACCTCGCCCTTGGCCGTGACGCCCCAGGGGCCGTCTGCGCCTCGCGTGACGACCACGACGGCGGGTCCCCCACTGCCACCCAGGGCCAGCCAGCGCCGGGCCGATTCCAAGACGTCGACGCCGGGGTAGAGCCACTCGAGGTCCTCGTCCGATGCCTTGACCACGTCCGCAAGTGCCACGAAACGCTCCACTTGGGTGCGCGCATAGTCGCGATCCCCGATGATGCTCGGCCGGCAGTTGGGATCGAAGCTAACGGTCGCGTTCGGATGGGCATGCTCGACGGCGGCAAGGACTTCCGCTGCACCCGGCTCCAACATGGTGGCAATCGAGCCCGTGTGCAGGAGTGATGTCCCCTGAAGCATCAAGGGGAGGCGCGCAGCGAGGCCGGGAAGCTCCCAGGCGAGGTCGAAGGTGTAGCTGGCAGCGCCGTCGTCGTCGATCAGGGCGGTGGCCACGCTGGTGGGACGCTCGTCCGGCGGCAGCGGAACCATGACGGAACTGGAGCGCAGATGCGCTGCGATCGATTCCCCGTAGGCGTCCTTGCCGAAGCGGCCAATGAACTGGACCGCGTGGTCCAACCTGGCCAGACCCACGGCAACGTTGAGCGGACTTCCGCCCACGTGGGCGTCGACTCCCGAAGAACGCTGGACGACATCAACCAGCGCCTCACCTATGACTGTCAGCATGGGACAACTCTGCCACGCGGATCTGGCGTGCGTCTCGCGATGAGAGCCAGTGACTTTGTCGGCAATCCCTCACACCAGCAGCCGCTGCACCAACTCCCGGCACTTCTTGTACGCAACGGCCCTGGGGTCGATCAGGTCGAAATGGTCGCCGGGTACCTTGACGAACTGGGCCGCTCCCCCGGAAGCGGTGGCTGCGGCAACATAAGCCTCGGACTGGCTGCACGGGACATCCTCGTCCGATGCGGCATGGACCGCGAAGACCGGAACGGGGATAGGCAGCGACCTCATGGGGTCCGCATAGATATGCCGTTTGGGGTATCTCACCGAGTCGCCACCCATGAGGTTGTCAACAGCGCCGTTGCTCAGGTTGAGCCGCTCGGCGTCCGCCAGGTTCAGCAGTCCGGATTGGCTCACGACGCCGGTCAGCCGCACTGCCGCGCCGTTGTCATGCCGATGGAGCTGCCGGTCGGCGTCGGGGGCACCGATTTTGGAGAGCTTATCCCGCCCCGCTGCCCAGACCGCCAGATGGCCGCCTGCGGAGTGTCCCAGCGCAACCACTTTGTTCAGATTGAGTTCATGCTTGCCGGCAATCTCGCCCAGATGGTCGATCCCATCGAGGACGTCTTCGAACGTATGCGGCCATCCGCCACCGTTTCCCGCCCTCCGGTATTCAAGGTTCCAGGCAGCTATTCCGTGCGCAGCGAGGTCCCTGGCAATCGGCTCACCAAGTTCCGCGCCGTACTGGGAGCGCCAATAGCCGCCGTGGATCACCACCACCACGCCGTCGGGTCGAGTGCGGTGTGGCTGCAGCGAATCTGGTACGAACAGCTCGCCCCATTGGCTGGAGTGCTGGCCGTAGTAGTACTTGTGCCGCTTCATCGTGTCCTCCTTTGTGCCGAGCCTATCGCGGAGGAGCGCCGCGGAGCGGGAGCCGTTGCCATTTCCGCGCGGACACAGGCAACGGACCGCGGTGCTGCGCGTGGCCGGGTCCGGCTCCGCTTCACTGTCGGCCATCCCCCGTAAGCTGGAGGCATGGCTAGCAATTGGGACAGCTTGGATCCTCAGCTGCGCGAATCAGTACAGGCGAACGTGGAGCTTTACGAGCGCGTACGTCCTGCCCTGAAACTCGTCACCCGCGACGTCCTCTTGACCCTGCGGGACATGCTCAAGAACAGCGAGTCCGTGCCCCTCTTCGTCACGGGGCGTACCAAAACGGTCGAATCTTTCCGGGAAAAGATTTCCCGCACCGAGGTGCCCTTGGAGGGGGGTCCGCGGGTCCTGAAGTTCCCGGACCCGTTCCGGACCCTGAACGACATGGTGGGGCTGCGCGTCATCACCAAGC
Source organism: Arthrobacter sp. NPDC080031 (assembly GCF_040702485.1). Taxonomy (NCBI): domain Bacteria; kingdom Bacillati; phylum Actinomycetota; class Actinomycetes; order Micrococcales; family Micrococcaceae; genus Arthrobacter; species Arthrobacter sp. NPDC080031. The sequence goes on along the minus strand of NZ_JBFBLA010000009.1, from coordinate 138,034 downwards.
TTCCAGCTGAGAACGCCGCGGTCGCCAACCTGATCAAGCGCCAGCGCCAGCTTTTCGATTGCCGCGGCGACCTCGAGAAGGACATCGGCTCCATCGAGTCCGGCACCTATGGATACTCGAGCCGCCACCTTATCCTCCGCACCATCCAGAACGAGTCCGTGAAGGCGTACCAACAGGTCTTCAATCCGGACATTCCGCCGAATGGCAGCTACTTCTTCGAATGCCAGATCCGTACGGTGTTTGCGCACGCCTGGAGCGAGATCGAACACGACATCCGCTTCAAAGCCGAGGATCCACGCGCCTGGACGCCGCATTTCGACCGCCAGTTCACTGCCACAGCGGCAATGCTGGAAACCGTGGAGAGCGCCTTCGCCGACCTCCACGAACGCTACGAGCAAGTCCGCGGCTACTGGGATCTCGATGGCGAAGGTTCCATGCCCCTCACCCCCAATCGTGTGCGTGACGTATGGCGGACGCTTCTTCCGCACGTTGACCGTAAAGTTGATGACGACTGGGGTTGGGCTGCAGAGCTTCTTGCGGCCCACGGACTGAACAAGACCGTGGAACTCGCCGGTCTCCTCAGCGCCAACCGGATCACCGAGGTCCGCAAAGCCCTGGACCACCGTTACTCCCCTGGACCGGACCGCCTCCTGGATGACCTCCTGCTGTGGCAGTACGGCACTGAACACATCGACCTCACCGCTGAGGCGCCCGACGTCGTCCCCCACCCCCGGCGGGACAGCCTCCAGCGGCGTCTCAAGCAGATTGAGCGGTACCGCCTGACCAAAAGCTAAGGACCCATGACACCGGGAGGTGGAGCTGATTGGCCTCAGCGGCGAGCGTACGGATGCGCGAGCGGCGGCCCCAACTAGCTCGCAGTTGTTGTCGTTATGAGCCGCCAAAACGACAACTAATGCGAGTCAGTTGGGTGGCTACGGAGACTTGAACTCCCAAGGCGCGGCCTTGGTGGTTCCCGCGCCAATGGTGCGGCCGGCCAGCCGGTCCAGGAGCAGGGTGATGGCTCCTTCGAGGGCTTCCGGTTCCGGGGTCCCGCCCGCGGATCCAGGTGCCAGGACATCGAAGCCGGCAGGCTGCATGGTGTCCGAAATGATGACTTGGGCCACTCCGCGCCTGGCCAGTTCGCCCACCGTGAGGTCAAGGACGGTCCCGGGCGGAAGGGCACCGATGATGGCGCCGTCGGCACCGCCGGAGAGCATGAACCGCCGCCATCCGTCGCCTATGAGGATCACGGGCTGGTAGCCGTGCTGGGGCAAGATGCGTGCGGCGGCCGTTGCCAAGGCCCGGTCCCACGGCCATTCCAGGTCGCCGATGGCAATCGCCACGAGGTCGGTCTTGCCGCGGCGCATTCCGCGGGCCGCCTGATTCGGTACGTAACCCAGTTCCTTGGCCGCGGCCTGGACGCGCTCTTGTGTTGCTTCGCTGATGCGGGTGGTCCCGCCAAGGCGACCGGACAAGACATAGGACACGGTGGTGAGGGAAACGCCGGCGCTCTTGGCGACGTCGCGGATGGTCGGTTTCGCTCCAAGTCCCATGGCCTAGCGCTTTCCTTTCTTGCGGGAGCCCTTGCCCCGGCCTTTGTCGGGGTTCGGCGCATAACGCTGAGCCACCGCCGGCTTTTTCGCGCCCGTGCCGCGCCGGTCCGGCTTGGGTGCCTTCTTGGGCTTCTCTTGCTGGGCCGAAGGCTGCCGCGAGCTCTGCGCGGTCCGGCCTCGGACAATGCCAATGAATTCCTCGATGACCTCGCTGGTGGAGTCGCTTGGCCAGGCAAGGGCGATCTGTGTGCCTTGGGCCCCTGTCAGGCGCCGCGCCACGGTGTCCTTGACGTTGAAATGCCGTGCCACGGACATCGGCAGGATCACCAGACCGGCACCCGAGGCCACCACCTGCATGGCCATCTCCGGCCCGCCCATCCCGGCGACATCCAGGAAGTTCTCCTCTGCGAGATCCTCCAGCGCCACCTCTTCGAACACCGAGATTTCGTGACCATTCGGGGCCACGACCACCGGCTGCTCTTCGTAGAGTGGAATGACGTGGAGTCCCTCGCGATCCACCGGCAACCGCACAAAGCTGAGATCCGCGGAACCGTCGCGCAGAACCTCCAGTTGCGCGCCGTCGTCGGACATGAACGAGTGCAGGGGAACATCGGGCATGCGCTCTTCCCAGCGCCGGATCCATTTGCCGGGCGTCACGCCGGCGACGTAGGCGAAAGTGAGCCCCCGGGGACCGCTGGTTTCAGCGTCGGAGGCGTCGGGAACGCCGACGTCGGGCAGGGATTCTTGATCGGAAGGCACCAGTTCACAGTACCGCGCGGGCGGTAGCCGACGCAGCGCCTGCCCAAGCTACGCCGCGTACACCTGGACCGCAGTGGCCTTGACCACGAAGTAGACGCGGGAGCCGGGTTCCAGTCCCAGCTCGGCGGAGGCCGAGGGTGTGATGTCCGCTGCCAGATCGCCGGCCCGGACCCGGATGTGGTCTCCATGCGGTTCAAGATCCGTGATGGCAACGGGAAAAGAGTTGCGCGGGCTGCCGTGGGCGGCATCCAGGAAGATGGAAACGGCCGACGGCGGGAAGGCGGCGACGCCGGGCTGGCCCGGTTCCGCTTCGTCATCGAGGTGTCCCGCGACATGCAGGCCGGGAAATTCCGCGGTGGCGATCGTCCTGAGTCCGTCCGTCGTGACGGTGCCCGCCATGAGGTTCACCCCGGCCAGGCCTGCGGCGAACTGGCTTCGCGGACGCCGGAACACCTCACGGGTGGCGCCTTCCTCGACGATCCCGCCCTTTTCCATGACGATCACGCGGTCCGCGAGCATGAGCGCGTCCATGACGTCATGGGTAATGATCAGGGCTCGGCGCCCGGACAGGACGCGCTTGAGGAGCCGGCGCAAGTGCGGGGCGGCGTGGATGTCCAACGCGGACATCGGCTCGTCAAGGAGCAGCAATTCGGGACCGGCCGCCAGCGCGCGGGCCACCGCGACACGCTGGGCCTGTCCCCCGGACAACTGCCCGGGCTTCCGCCGGGCGAACTCCGTGGCGTCGACTTCGGCGAGCCAGTGCCGCGCAGTTTCGTGTGATTCCGCCCGGGAAGCGCCTGCGCTTCGCGGGCCGAAAGCCACGTTGTCCAGGACGCTCAGGTGTGGGAACAGCAACGGTTCCTGGGCCAGCAGTGCAGTGCCGCGAAGGTGCGGAGGTGTCCATACCCGGCTGCCGCCGTCGAGGTCGAAGAGAACCTGATCCCCTAGCCGGGCAGAGCCGGCGTCCGGCCGCACGAGGCCCGCCGCGACGGAAAGCAGCGTCGACTTTCCGGCGCCGTTGGGTCCGAGGATCGCCACGGTTTCCGCCTGTCCGAGGCTCAGTGACACATCCAGGTTTCGGGCCCGGACCGTGGCGTCGATGTGGAAGCTCATGCAGCCGCCTCCGCCGGAATGTCCGCGCGGTGGGGACGCCGGTAGGACAGACCGACGACGATCACGGCCACGGCGACGAGCACGAGTGAAAGCGCGACGGCGGCGTCCGCGTCGGTCTCGCGCTGCAGGTAGATTTCCAAAGGCAAGGTCCGGGTGACACCTTGCAGGCTCCCGGCGAAAGTCAGCGTGGCCCCGAATTCGCCCAGGCTTCGGGCAAAGGACAGCACCGCCCCGGACGCGAGCCCGGGGAGGACCATAGGCACGGTCACGCGCCGCAGGATGGTGGTGGGGCGGGCGCCGAGCGTCGCGGCAACAGCTTCGTAGCGGTTGCCGGCAGTCCGCAAGGCGCCTTCGAGGCTGACTACCAGGAACGGCAGGGCGACGAATGTCTGGGCCAGGACCACCGCCGTCGTCGAAAAGGCGATCTGGATGCCTGCGAGCTCAAGGCTCTTGCCCAGAAGACCCTGCCGCCCGAACGTGTAGAGCAGCGCGATACCGCCCACCACCGGCGGCAACACCAAGGGCAGGAGGACGAAGGCACGCAGGAGCCGCTGCCCGCGGAACGGCCGGCGCGCAAGGACAAGCGCCAGGGGAATGCCCAGGACAACGCAGAGGGCGGTGCTCGCGGCAGAGGTACGGAGGCTGAGCCCCAACGCCGTCAGCGAGGAATCTGAGGTCACCAGCGGGATGAACTGTGCCCAATTGACCTTTGCGACCATGGCGGCCAGCGGCAACAGGACGAACAAACCGCCCACTACCGCAAGGCCATAGACCCACCGTGGAATCCCGCTGAAGTTCATCAACGCCTACGGTACGCCGAGGCTTGCGTCACCGGGACTTCCCGGGCGGCCCCGGCGACTCTTATGTGCGGCATGGCTTCATCCTAGAACAGCCGCTGTGCCACTTCCCTGCGGTGGCGGATACCCTTGAACCATGACCTCTGCAAACTCCCAGTCCATGAAGCCGGCCACCGTTGCCAAGAAACTTGGCATCTACCTGCCTGCAACACCCCAGGAGTTCCAGGATTCGGAAATCACCCGCGCCGAGTTCGCCGAGCTCCAGGCCAACGCCCCGGAGTGGCTCGCCGAGCTCCGCCGGACGGGTCCGCACCCGCGTCCCGTGGTGGCACAGAAGCTGAATATCTCCATCAGCGGGCTGGCCCGCGGCGGAATCACCGAGCCCCTGACGACGGCGGAAATCACCGAACTGCTGGCAGCTCCCCCGCAGTGGCTCGTCGTCGAGCGCGCCACGCACGCAGCCGTACGCTCCGAGGCAAAGCGCATCAAGGAAGAAGCTGCCAAGAAGGAAGCTACGAAGGAAGCCAAGACCAACGCCACTACCAAGCGGGATGCGCCCAAGGCATCCAAGCGGGACCACGCTTAAGCTCCAACCGGACTTCCGCAGGAAGGCAGGACACCCCGGGCCGGGGTGTCCTGCCTTCCTGTTTTTACGCCCAAATCGGGCTCTCGCCTCCAGGTCTTCCTCGGCGCATACTGAATTCAAAGCGGTGCGCATTCGCGTGGAGGTGGTCCGATTGCCCGCCACAACTGGAATCCAGCTGACGGCCTGGGAGATCGGGCTGTGGGCGGTTTTGCTCATCTGCGCGGTGGCCTTTACGGTCAACGCCGTCCGCAAAGGGGTCATCCCTGGAGCCTCCAACGGCGGCCACCTCGCTTTGCAGGGGCCCCTCGGACACCGTGATCGGGACCTGCTCAAAGAGCCGGACGCCATCTTCTGGAACATCTTCGCCGGACTCGTGGTGGTTGTCCCCGCAGTCGTCATCCCTGCCTTGGCCTCGCCCGCCGTCGGGCTCTTGATGCTCTTCCTCGGCATAACTGCCGCTGTTGCCGCCTTTGCCGTCGGCCGGAACCTGGAGCAGAGGCGCCAAGACCGCAGCGGTTTCACGGAAGCTGCAGACCGTCACGACGCCATCCTGGCCCGCTGGCAAAGGTATGAACTGGATCCCGCCAAGGGCATCGACTTCCCCGCAATGAGCGACGTCAACGTTCCACAAACCGCCGCCTTGGTCCGCGCGCTGCAGGAAGCCCAACGCTGCCGGCTGACAGCGGGGGCGGACTACGCCCGCGCCGTCAGGCAGTTGGAAGTTGCGATGGCCCAAGCCGAAGCAGCGGCGGGCGTTTCTGCCCCGTAGCTGGCTCGCGCCCTTCGTGGTCGCTCAAGTGCCTACGGAATTGCCCCGATGTGCACCAGGAGTTCGTGTTCGGCACCGTCGAGGTAACGGCGCAACTCGGCTGCGGCCTCTTCGCGCTGTCCGTTACGGATCTGGGCGACCAAGGCGGCGTTGCGTTCCACGTAATGCCCGTGGAAGTCGGGGGTGGTGGCCATCGCGTGGAAGACCAATCGCATCTCGGCCAGCACTTTCTCCATCAGTGCGTCCAGCGAGGCGCTTCCGGACAACGACACCAGGGCCTTGTGCAGCTCCTGGTTGGCGTCCGCCATGCCAGCCACCGATCCCTCCGCGAGGGCAGCCCGGGCTTTGTCGACGATGGCGTCCATAGTATCGAGGGCTCCCGCCGGGACATCGCCCCACAACACGGCCGCCGGTTCGATCAGGCGCCGCACCCGGTAGATTTCGCGGACGTCCTCGGCACCGGGGGCGGCTACGAACACGCCACGGTTGGGGATGCGCTGGACCACGGATTCACCCGCCAGGACAGTGAAGGCCTCCCGCAGGGTGTTCCGGGAAACGCCGAGCGCCTCGGACAAGGCCTGTTCGGAGAGCTTCGCGCCGGGCGGCAACAGGCCCTGGGAGATGCGCTGGCGAAGCTGGGCGGCAACCCACGCTCCAGTGTGGGCGTGGGTGGCGTGGCCGGCGTCGGCGATTCCTTGAAGCGCAGCGTTCATGGGCATGCCCCAAATCTACCGAACGCCGAACCCGTCAGTTGATGCTCGCAAGCAGGTCTCCGCGCCCGACGGCCGTGCCCGGCCCGTGCGGTCCACGCGCCACGGTGCCGGAACGGTGCGCAGGGACGGTGGTTTCCATCTTCATGGCCTCCAACACGGCCACCGGCTGTCCAACTTCCACGACGGCACCATCCTCAACGAGCCACTTCACCAGCGAGCCGGACATCGGCGAGGCCAGCCCGGCGTCGTCTGCCACTACCGGCGCCGAAACATCAGCTTCGGATCCGCCACCGCCACTCATCAGTGCCTCGAACAAGCGAAGGGGGAGCCCAAGCTGGACCGCCTTCCCGTCCAACTCCACCGTGAACGTCCTGCGTTCGGAGCCGGGGGCCACGCGGGCGATCTCCGAAGACGCGGCAAGCTCCTCGGCGAACTCGGTCTCGATCCACGTGGTGTACACGCCGAGCTTGTCCTCCGAGGTGAAGGCTTGGTGGCGGACCACGGCCCGGTGGAAAGGAAGAACGGTGGGCAATCCCTTGATCTGCATCTCGTCCAGGGCAGCCCGGGCGCGGCGCAGGGCCTGCTGCCGGTTTTCGCCACAGACAATCAGCTTGGCCAGGAGGGAATCGTATTCTCCGGGAACCGCCGAGCCGGATCGAACGCCCGAATCCACTCGGATGCCCGGACCGGTGGGGGCCTCGAACACGTCCACCGTGCCGGGGCCCGGCAGGAAGCCGCGCGCGGGATCCTCGGCGTTGAGGCGGAACTCGAAGGCGTGTCCTTTGGGCTCGGGGTCTTCCGTCAGGGAGAGGATGCCGCCTGCGGCGATCCGGAATTGTTCGCGGACCAGGTCCACCCCGGAGGTCTCCTCGGTGACAGGATGCTCCACCTGCAGACGCGTGTTGACCTCCAGGAAGGAGATGGTGCCATCCACCGCCACGAGGTATTCGACGGTTCCGGCACCGTAGTATCCGGCCTCGCGGCAAATGGCCTTGGCCGATTCGTGGATGAGCGTGCGTTGTTCAGGGCTCAGGAAGGGTGCCGGGGCCTCCTCCACGAGTTTCTGGTTTCGGCGTTGCAGCGAGCAGTCGCGGGTTCCCAGGACCACAACGTTGCCATGCATATCCGCCAGGATCTGGGCCTCGACGTGCCGCGGCTGGTCCAGGAAGCGCTCCACGAAGCATTCGTCCCGTCCGAAAGCTGCCTTGGATTCACGCACGGCAGATTCGAATGCATCCTCGATATCCTCGAGGCGCCGCGCAATCTTGAGGCCGCGGCCTCCCCCGCCAAAAGCAGCCTTGATGGCCACTGGCATGCCGTATTCCAAGGCGAACGCAAGTACTTCAGCCGCGTCGGCCACGGGCCCATCGCTGCCCGGGACAAGCGGAGCCCCGGCGCGTACGGCGATCTCCCGGGCCGTCACTTTATTGCCCAACTCCCGGATCGACTGCGGAGCCGGGCCGATCCACGTAAGCCCTGCGTCGATCACGGCCTGCGCAAAATCGGCGTTCTCGGACAGGAAGCCATATCCGGGGTGCACGGCGTCGGCCGCGGCGCGGCGGGCGACGTCGATCAGCTTGGCGATGTCCAGGTACGTCTCGGCGCTAGTGGAACCGCCCAGCGCATAGGCCTGGTCGGCAAACCGGACGTGGAGGGAATCGGCGTCGGGGTCCGAGTACACGGCAACAGACTCCAGGCCCTCATCGGAGCAGGCGCGGGCAATCCGCACGGCGATCTCGCCGCGGTTGGCGATCAGGACCTTTTTCATGGCTGGGTTCCTTCGGAGATAGCGCCGGTAGCGGCAGGTTCACGGGGTTCAAGGGTTGCGGGGTCCACGATCGTGAACCGCACCCTGTGGCCGGGCGGCAATTGCGCCGCCGTCGGCAGGTCTTCGGGTACGACGACGGCAATCACCGGATACCCGCCCGTCACCGGGTGGTCGGCCAGGAAGAGGACGGGATGTCCAGTGGGCGGGACCTGGAGTGCGCCGGCAACTGTCCCTTCGCTTGGGAGCTCGCCGGCGCCGCGGTCTGCGTTTCGTTCGAGCGCGTGGTTGCCGGCGGGCTTGAGCCGGACACCGATTCTGTTGGACTGCTCGCTGGTGATCCAGTCCTGCTCCGTGAGCGTCTCCAAGGCGCGGGAATCGAACCAGTCGTCCCGCGGGCCCAAGGTGACGCGGAGTTCCGCGGACGCCCCTCCTAGCCGCAGCGTCGATTCCTCCGGGGCGCCGACCATCTGGAACAGCGGCGCTCTTCCGACGGGCAGGCGGGTACCGGCAGACAACGGTGCGGGACCGATTCCGGACATCGAGTCGCTTGAGCGGCTGCCGAGCACCGGAGGCACATCAATCCCGCCGCGGACGGCAAGGTAGCTTCGGGCCCCGAGCGCCGGCTCTCCCAGGCTGAGGGTTTCCCCGTCCAGGAGAGCGAAGGGCGCGCACATCGCGGCGCAGCGGGCCGGAGCCCCCGATGCATCGCGGATTTCCAAGGGCACCGCCGCTCCAGCTAGAGCGAGTACCTGGTCGCCGACGGCCCGGACCGAAAGGCCGCCCAGCGCGTTTTCAATCACTGCGGCGCCGGCCTCGTTGCCCACCAAGCGGTTGGCCTGTCGGGTCGATTGCTGGTCCACGGCGCCCGCAGCCGACACGCCCAGGTCCCCCAGCCCGGGGCGGCCGAGGTCCTGGACGAGCGATTGCAGTCCGGGTGAGTCCACCACCAGGGCGGGGCCGGTGTCTTCGCGGACAGCGGTCGGTGCCGCAGGCGGTGCGGGAGTCAGGGCAACGGCCTCGCGGACGGCCACATACCGGACCCTGTCTCCCGGACGGACCAGCGCCGGTGACTCCCGCTCGAGATCCCAAAGGACCGCCGTCGTGCGTCCGATCAGCTGCCAGCCGCCCGGCGATTGCCGGGGGTAGACGGCGGAGAACGTTCCGCCGAGCGCCACGGAACCGGCGGGAACGGCGGTGCGCGGCGAGTTGCGGCGCGGAACGTCGAGGCTGTGGTTCTCGCCGAGCAAGTACGTGAAGCCCGGTGCGAAGCCGCCGAACGCCGCGGTCCAGAGCTGCCCAGTGTGGGCGGCCACGACGCCGTCGCTTCCCAGACCGGTGAGCATGCCCACCTCGGCGAGGTCCTCGCCGTCGTACACCACTTCGATGGTGACGTCGCGGGAACCGTCGCATGGCACCGCGCCCAGGTCAACATGCCCGACGGCGGTTCGCGCCGCGAGTGCCTCGGCGTGCGTGCCGAACTTAACGAGTACGGTGGCTGCCGCGGCGACCACGTCGAGCTGGCCGGGCAGGGGCTCGGCGAGCAGCCGGGAATGAAACGCCAGCACGGAAGGGAGATCGGAAAGTTCCACCAGCAGGGCGCGCGGGCCCGCCCAGCGTGTTCCCGTGAGGCTCACGCGAAGCTCCGTACGGTGACCCCAGCGGCTTCGAGTCCCGCGCGGACGGCTGCTGCCATGGCCACGGCGCCGGGAGTGTCTCCGTGGACGCAGATGCTTTCTGCGTGGACATTCAGGACGGAACCGTCGCGGGCCACGATCTTGCCCTCCTTTGCCAGGCGGACCATGTTCTCGGTAATGGCGGCGTGGTCGTGGAGAACGGCACCTTCTTCGCGCCTCGATACGAGGGTGCCGTCCGCATTGTAGGCCCGGTCGGCGAACGCCTCGGCCACTCCCCGGAGCCCCTTCGCTTCGGCTTTGGCGAGCGCGACGGAACCCGGCAGGAGGAGGATCGGGAGTCCGGGACTGAAGGCGTGGACGGCGTCGGCCACAGCCTGGGCGTGGACCTCGTGGTGGACGATCGTGTTGTAGAGGGCGCCGTGCGGCTTGACGTACTTGATCCCGGAGCCGGCAGCATGGGCCAGGGCTTGGAGCGCGCCGAGTTGATAGAGAACGTCGTCGGCCAGTTCGGTTGCGGAGCAATCGAGGAAGCGTCGGCCGAAACCCGCGAGGTCCCGGTAACCCACGTGGGCGCCAATGGTCACTCCTGCGGCGACGGCCTCGCGGCAGGTCCTGGCGATGGTGGTGGGATCTCCGGCGTGGAATCCGCAGGCCACATTGGCACTCGACACGTGGCGGAAGACTGCAGCGTCGTCGCCCATGGTCCAGTTGCCGAAGGATTCTCCGACGTCGCTGTTGAGGTCGATATAAGGCATTGTGATCCCCGTCTCAGGTTGAATACCCCACCATCATGCCTGAAATGCCAAGATTGTTCAACAATCTTGCCTCATGGACCAGCTCCCCGGATTCCAAAAGTGAGGTCTCGTCCCTTTCGACGAGCGAAAGAGCCGAGACCTCACGTGTGGATTTGTGACTTTCTAGGCCACCGGTACCGCAGCGACGCGGTTGTTCGCGGTGACGATCCGGGCGGCCGTTGCCTGGCCCATCCGGACTGCTCCGTCCACGTGCTGGTAGCCCTCGGCGGCCAGGTCGGAGGAGGACCAGTAGATGGGTCCTACATTGGCGTGCTGGTCCTTGCCGTAGCGGTGCAGACCGCCCAGGTCGTAACTGGACGCGTAGGCTCCCCGGGTCCACTCCTCGGAACCCCAGTCGGATTCGTAGTAGACCTCGGGATCCAGGGCCTTTTCGCCCAGGAAGCTCGCGATGGACTCGAGGACCTTCTTCTTGCGGTCCTCGGCGCTGAGCTCGAAGACGGCGTCCGCCTTTTCGTCCGAGATGAAGCCCACCAGGGTCCCGCGCGTGTCTCCGTGGTTGGTGTTGTCGTAAACCTCCTGGACCAGGGCGTCGGCGCCGAAGCCCGTACCGGACAGTCCGTCTTCGCGCCAGAACGGCGTGCTGTAGACAGCGTGGACCTTGATGACCAGGCCAAGGGACTGGTGCTGGTGCATCTGGTGCTGGCGGCGCGGCAGCGGCGGGTTGAAGGAGACCCGGGAGTACAGGTTTGGCGGGACAGCCATGATCACGAATCGCGCATTGACGGTTGCACGCTCGGATTCAACAGTGACGCGATGGCCTTCGCCGGCCGGCTCCCAATTGATGGTGCGGACCGGGCTGTTAAGTACGACGTCGTCACCCAGTTCCGCGGCGATCAACAGGGAGACCTGCTGCATGCCGCCGATAACCCGCTTGTCCAGGATGAAGTCTTCGTCCGTCAGGTTGGAAAAGGAACCTGCCGAAGCTGCCATCAGCACCGCTTGCAGCGCGGAGAAAGCATGGGCCGGCTTGGTGAGCATGCCGCCGGCGATGAAGAGGCCGATATTGTTGCAGGCCTCCTCGTCCGTGGAGTTCTGGCGCAGCCAGTGGTGGAAGGAGATGGTGTCCAGCTCACGGGCCTTGGGGTGCGCCCAAGGCTCCTCCGCGCCGATCTCCGCGGCGAGGCCGTCCAGGATGGCGGTGAGCTTGTCCATCTCGGCTGCAGTGGTTTCGCCCACCGGGAAGGAAGCCCCGGTGTAGCGGGTACGCTTGCCGTCCGGCGCGAGGTAGACAGATTCGCCTTCGCGGTAGCGGGAGTACATCTTCAGGCCGAGGTCGTCGAGGAGCCCCATGAGGGCGGTCTGGTCCGGGGACACCCATTGTCCGCCGATTTCCAGCATGGCCCCGCCAATGGTGTCGGTCCACGTGCGGCCACCGACGCGGTCGCGTGCTTCGAGTACGGCAACACTGAGTCCGGCCTTCTTCAATTCGCGGGCGGCCGTCAACCCCGACGGACCGGCACCGACAATTACGACGTCGCGATCAAGTTTCAACATGATGTCCTTTCTGTGGCCGTCCCCGTTGGCTGACCAATAAATGAATGACGTTCATTTATCTCCACTGTAGCTGGCCTGGCCGCGGCTGTGAAGACCCAAATGGAATAATGCTTTGACACAGCCTCCAGAAAGGTCAGCAATGCCTGAACCCACCCCCGCTCCCGGCGAGACCAAAGCGCGTCGCAGGGCAGGCCGGCCAATGGCGGCGGTCCTGGACCAGGACGGCATCACGGCGGCGGCGCTGGAACTGATCAGCAAGAAGGGCTACGACGGCCTCACCATGGCCGCACTTGCGCGCTCCCTGGGCGTGGCGCCGTCGGCCCTTTACAACCATGTGTCCTCCAAGGATGAAGTCCTCAAGCTCGTGGAAGAGGATCTGATGTCCAAGGTCGACTTCGGAGGTTTCAGCACACTCCCTTGGGAAGAGGCCGTCCGACAATGGGCGTATTCCTATCGCGGTATCTTCGCAAGGCACACCCCGCTGATCTCAGTGATCGCGGTCCTTCCCGTCACGGACGCCCCCCAGACGCTCGCCATGTACGAAGCCGTCACCGAGGGCTTCCTCCGCGCGGGTTTCCCTGAGAAGCAGATCATCCCGAGCATCGTGGCTCTCGAGGCCTACATTTTCGGTGCCGCTTTCGACGCGAACGCGCCGGCGGACATTTTCGATTCCGGCCGCTTGGCCGACTCCACGCCGCACTTCACTTCGGCGGTCCGCAGCCTCGGTCCCGAACGGAACAACTACCCGTCCGATCTCGCGTTCAGCATGGGCCTGGATGCACTGATCACCGGGCTCGGGGCGCTCCGGACCCAGCCCAACTGACTCGCATTTGTTGTCGTTATGAGCCGTCATAGCGACAACAAATGCGAGTCAGTTGGGTGTTAAACAAAGGAACCCCGGTCAGAGACCGGGGTTCCTTGAATTGCGTGCGCGAGGGGGGATTTGAACCCCCACACCCTTTCGGATACTGGCACCTGAAGCCAGCGCGTCTGCCGTTCCGCCACTCGCGCGCAACTTCTTTCGCCCGGGCCGAACCAGGTTTCCCCGGCGTTACCCCTGCGAAAGCAGCGAGATCAAGCATAACGGACAACCTCTTGAAAACGCCAATCGACCAAGGACGGGGCCGTAAAACCCCGGAGCGCCACGGATTGCCGGTCCCCCGCGTGAAGCAGAAATCACGCAGGAAGCGTCCCGGAATGATGCTGGCCGGCGAACTTTTCCGGCCTTCCAGCCGTTGTGGAATAAGGCCATTCACAGTCTTGCCCAGTAGTATCGGGGTTGAAGACAGGCTTCTTGCGTGCGCTCCGGCCACTGCAGGGATTCGTCCTGGCTACTGATACTGCAGGGTCAACGAAACGGAAGGAGAAGGACCATGGGCTTGCTTGACAGGGTTGAGCGTGGCATCGAAAAGGCCGTCCGCGGCGTCTTCTCTACCGGGTCACGGGCACGGGTGGAGCCCGTGGAGATAGCCAGCAAGCTTCGCCGTGAACTGGACAACAAGTCCATCACTATTTCGGCCGGCCGTACCTTGGCTCCCAACGTCTTCGATGTCCTCTTGAGCGATGCAGACTTCGCGCGCGCCCAGGAATGGGGAACTCCCCTGGCCGAAGAATTGTGCGATGTCGTCATCCAGCACGTGCGCAGCCAAGGTTACATCCTGCAGGGTTCGGTACGGATCTCCTTCCGTCACGACGATGCCCAGCGCGAAGGCCATTTCGAAATCACGTCCCGCACGGAGAAATCCGACGGGGCTGCGGCGCCTCGGCCGGTAGTCCCCGCCGCGCCGAACCGGGAGCCCACGCGACTCCAGCCGGTCCTGGATATCGGCGGGCAACGCTATTCCCTCAACGCGCCTTCCATCGTCCTGGGCAGGTCATCCGAGGCCGACATCCTGGTGGAAGATACCGGCGTCTCGCGCAAGCACTTGGAAATCCAGACGGCGGACGGAGTCATCCGCGCCGTCGACCTCGGTTCCACCAACGGAAGCTACGTCAACGGCCACAGAGTGGACGGCAGTGTGGAACTTACTGACGGATCCACCATCACCATGGGACGGACCAAGATCATCTTCAGACTTCTCCCCCAGCCCTCTGGTGGGCGCCCGTGAGCAACATCAGCGAACTGACCATCACCGCGCTCCGCTTCGGCTTCCTGCTGTTGCTGTGGATACTGATCTTCAGCATCGTCTCGACCATGCGTCGCGATCTCGTAATCGGCCGCAAAGCAGCCATGGGAACTCCGACGGCGCGCGAAGTACGCAAGCACCCGGAGCTCGCCCCCGCACCACCCCAGCCCGTGAAGCAGCAGGCGCACCAGCTAGTCGTCGTCGAGGGGCCGCTCAAGGGGACCACGGTTCCTTTGGCGGCGAGCCCCATTCTGCTGGGCCGCGCACAAGAGGCCACGTTGGTCCTCGAGGATGACTACGCTTCGGGCAGGCACGCGCGCTTGTTCCCCCAGGGCAGCCGATGGTTCATCGAAGATCTTGGTTCCACCAACGGCACCTACCTCGCCGATCAGCAATTGACCCGCGCCCTGCCGGTGGAGCTTGGCGTCCCCGTGAGGATCGGCAAGACGGTCATCGAATTGAGGGCGTAGCCCATGGCTTCCCCCCAGGCATCCGAAGGCAAGTCGCTGCCTCCGGAAACCCGCCTCATCATGCGTTACGCGGCGCGGTCCGACGTCGGGCGTGTCCGCTCGAAGAACGACGACTCCGCGTATGCCGGCCGGCATCTTGCCGTCGTCGCGGACGGCATGGGCGGGCACGCGGGCGGGGATGTCGCCTCAGCATCCACCGTGCTGGACATGATCCACCTCGATCACGATTCCTACCCGGACGGCGCGGAAACAGTCCTGGCAGACGAAATCCAGACCGCCAATTCCCTCCTCTCCGAGCTCGTCCACGTGGACCCGAAGCTCGCAGGCATGGGCACCACGGTCACCGCCCTGCTGCTCGAAGGCAGGCGGCTGCACTTCGCGCACATCGGCGATTCCCGCGCCTACCGCCTGCGCAACGGCAAATTCGAGCAAATCAGCGTGGACCACACTTTCGTCCAGAGGCTGATCGATGAAGGCCGGCTCCGTCCGGAAGAAGCCGAAACCCACCCGCACAAAAACGTCCTCATGCGCGTTCTGGGCGACGTGGACGCCAGCCCCGAACTGGACCTTGACGAGCTCGACGTCGAACCGGGCGAACGCTGGCTCCTCTGCTCCGATGGCCTGAACTACGTCCAAGGCGCAGTCGTGGAGCAAGTAGTCCGGGAAACCAAGGACCTCGCCGAATGCGCCGAGCTCCTCGTCGAGCTCACGCTCGCCAACGGCGCTCCGGATAACGTCACCGTGGTGCTGTTGGAAATCGTGGAAGAAACCGGCGACAACCTGAGCACCGCCGCAGTCGACGTCGTCCCGCAAGCGCCAGCGCTACCGAATGCGGATCCCGGAAAGTCCGCGCCGGACAAGGGCAAGGCGGGCAACGAGGCAGCCGCGGCCAAAGAGACCGGAGCCAACAGCCCCGCGGCCGGCCAGGTCACGCCGCCGGTCACGCCGCCGGAAACAACGTCCGACGCCGGGCCTTCCGCCACGACGGCGAAACCCACCGCCGCGACCGAGCCCGCTGCGGAGGATCCTGGAAAACCCGCCGCGACTACTGAGCCTCCGACGGCGACAGACCCCCACCTTGGCGAGCACCTGTCGGCGGAGATCCTCCGCGAAGAGCTCGCTAGCCGTCCGCACGAACTGGTCGGTGCTGCCGCAACCGCCGCGGCCACGGGTTCGATTCCGACCGTAGCCGGACGCAGCGTTGCACGCCGGGCTGCCACTGTGCTGACCCACAAGGCCGAACAGGACCGCCAGGAACCACAACCCCTCGTCGCGCAGAAGCGGCGCTGGTTGACGCCGGCCATTGCCGCGGTCCTGGCCATATTCGTGGTCGCCGGATTGTGGCTCGGCTATGCGTGGACCCAGACGCGCTACTACGTCGGTGAATTCAACCAGCACGTCGCAATTTTCAACGGCATTTCCCAGAGCCTTGGCCCTTTCCAGCTCTCGAAAGTAGAAGCCACGACGAACATCCGCATGGACTCTTTGCCTGAATACACGCAACAGGTTGTTCGCCAGACCGTTCCGGCGCGGGATCTCTCCGATGCCCAGCAGATTGTGAAGAACCTGCAGGAAAAGGGCACCACGGGGCTGCCCGTCAATTGCCCCACGGGCACAGCCAGGCCGACGGCAAGTCCGACCGCCACGGCAACCCCCACGCCGCCAAGCCCGAGTCCTTCGAACCGGCCAACATCGTCACCCTCGTCCACGGCGGTCCCTACGTGCGCGGTGTCCCCATGATTCCGGCCATCACTGCACCCAAGCCGCGCCGCAACGTCGAGCTCGTCCTGCTGGTCCTTGCCCTTGCCGTGGGAATCGGCGCCAGCGCCATGGTCGGGCTCAATAGTCCGGCCGCTTTCAACAGCGATTTCTGGTTCCAGTCGGGTCTCTTGGTCGTGGCGGCATTCGCTTTCCACATGATCCTCAGGTTCCGCGCAAAATATGCCGATCCGATCATCCTTCCGATCGTGGTTGCCCTCAACGGCTTGGGACTGGCCCTTATCCATCGCATGGACCAGCCAGGCGAGGACACGGGGAACAACCAGTTGCGCTGGACCCTCCTGGCCATGGCCGTGTCAATCGTCGTGATCTGGTTCCTCAAGGACCACCGCCTCCTTCGCCGCTTCACCTTTATCTCGCTGGCGGCCAGCGCAGTTCTCCTTGTACTGCCGCTCGTTCCCGGTATTTCCGCCGGCGAAGTGCTGGGCGCCAGCGTCTGGATCCGGATCGGTCCCATGACTTTCCAGCCGGGCGAAATCGCCAAGATCACCCTGGCTATATTCTTCGCAGGTTATCTTTCCTCCAACCGGGACCTCATCCTGCTTGCCGGCCGCAAAATCGGCCCCATGCAATTGCCGCGTTTCAAGGATCTTGGCCCCATGATCACCGCTTGGCTCGTGAGCATCGGCATCCTCGTGTTCCAGCGGGACCTCGGCACCTCGATCCTTTTCTTCGGCCTGTTCATCGTGATCATTTACGTCGCAACGAGCCGGATCAGCTGGGTGGTCATCGGCGTCGCGCTGATCCTTGGTGGCGGATTCCTGGCGTCAAGGTTCTTCTCGCACGTCGCCTTCCGCCTGGACAGCTGGTGGAACGCGTTCACCCCGGAAGTCTTCGACCGGTCTCCGGGCGGCAGCGGACAGATCGTCCAAGGCCTCTTCGGCATGGCCGACGGCGGTCTCGCAGGCACGGGGCTCGGACAAGGCAGGCCGGATCTGGTGCCGTTCGCCAACAGCGACATGATCGTAGCCCTCATCGGTGAGGAACTGGGACTGATCGGTCTCTTTGCGGTCGTGATGCTCTACATGCTGCTCTTCACCCGAGGGTTCCGCGCGGCTCTTGGAGCGCGGGACGCGTTCGGCAAGCTCTTGGCTTGTGGCCTGTCCTTTGCCATCGCGTTGCAGTGCTTCGTGGTGATCGGCGGGGTAACGCGGCTGATCCCGCTGACGGGGCTCACCACTCCCTTCCTCGCGGCAGGCGGTTCTTCCTTGCTTGCCAACTGGATCATCGTGGGCTTGCTGCTCATGATCTCGAACACCGCGCGCGGCCCGGTGGACACTACGCCCGTTACCCATGCCCCCACAGAGGCGGTGCAGACCTCATGAACCATTCCATACGCAATGCGTGGATGGCAGCAGTTGCCATGTTCGCCCTCCTCTTTGGCGCGATCAGCTATGTCCAGGTCATCGGCGCCGGCGACCTCAACGACAATCCGTGGAACCAGCGCGCCGTCCTGGCGAACTACTGCAACGACCGCGGGGCCATCATCGTGGGCGGCAAGCCAATCGCCGAATCCGTTGCCGGAGACGAAACCTGCAAGTACCAACGCAGATATAACCAGCCGGAGCTCTATGCGGGGATCACGGGCTACTTCTCCAGGACCTACGGGTCCACCGGGCTTGAGCAGCAGCTTCGTGATGAACTGGGCGGCAGCTCCGACCAGCTCTTCCTGGACCGGGTGAGCCAGATCTTCCTTGGCAGCCAGCCGAAGGGCGCCTCGGTGGAATTGACCCTCGATCCGGTGATCCAGAAGCTCGCCTACGACCTCATTCCTGACGGCCAGCGCGGCTCGATTGTCGTCACCAACCCGAAGACGGGCGCCATCATCGCGATGGTCTCCAAGCCGTCCTATGATCCCAACCTGATCGCCACGCACGATCCCGCCAAGGAAAAGGCCGGCTACGACCAAATCAACCAGGTCCCCGGTATCAATCTCAACCAGTCCGTGAGCGGACCCACCGGCGAGCTCCTGGCGCCCGGTTCGGTGTTCAAGCTTGTAGATACCGCGGCCGCCTTGAACTCCGGGAAGTACAACAAGGACAGTGTCTTGCCGAACCCGGACAGCCTTCCCTTGCCCGGTTCGAGCGCCTCGCTGCCCAACTATGCCGGCGGCAACTGTTCAACCCGCAGCACGGCCGATTTCCCTTTCGCCTTGGAACAATCGTGCAACACCCCGTTCGCCAGCATCGCCCTGGACCTGGGCCAGCAGGCCATCGCGGACCAGGCCAGCAAGTTTGGCTTCGGACAGGATTTCGGGGACCAGCTCAAGCTTCAGTCCGCGGTCAGTGTCTTCCCCAAGAATCTGGACCAGGCAGCGTTGGCCCAGTCCGCCGTCGGACAGCGTGACGTCAGGGCCACTCCGCTGCAAATCGCCATGATGACCGCGGCTATTGCCAATAAGGGCGTCCAGATGAAGCCGAACCTCATCAAGACTGTGCGGGCACCGGACCTGCGTGTCATCAGCGAGCCCAAGCCCGAGGCGCTGCGTACTTCCACCACGCCTGACATCGCCAGCCAGATCACACAGTGGATGACCGACGTCGTGTCCAAGGGCATTGCGAGCGGCGCCTCGGTACCGGGAGTCCAGGTGGCCGGCAAGACCGGCACGGCGCAACTCGGCAATTCAGGTTTGAACAACTCATGGTTTACCGGGTTCGCCCCGGCCAACGACCCGCAGGTAGCCGTCACCATTGTCATGGAAGGCGTTGATGTGTCTACCGGCGCAAAGCTAACCAGTCCGAACGCGAAGAAGATTTTTGAGGCGGTGTTGAACAAGTGAGGCCTACGTCAGGAATCACCCTCGGCGGCAGGTTCCAGCTGACCAGTCGCATTGCGATTGGCGGCATGGGAGAGGTCTGGAGGGCCAAGGACCAGATCCTTGGCCGGATCGTCGCCATCAAGGTACTCAAGGAGGAATACACGGGTGACCCCGGATTCCTCCAGCGGTTCCGAGCCGAGGCCCGCCACACCGCGCTGCTCAATCACGTCGGGATCGCCAACGTCTTCGACTACGGAGAGGAAGACGGCTCCGCCTACCTGGTCATGGAATTGGTGCCTGGTCAGCCGCTGAGCAGCATCCTGGAACACGAGCAGGTGCTTTCCCCGGACCGTACCCTGTCCATCATTTCCCAGACCGCCCGGGCGCTGGCGCCTGCGCATGCCCAGGGCCTGGTGCACCGGGACATCAAACCGGGGAACCTCCTGATCACGCCGGACTTCCGTGTCAAGATCACCGACTTCGGCATCGCCCGCCTGGCGGACCAAGTTCCGCTCACGCAGACCGGCCAGGTCATGGGTACGGCCCAGTACCTGGCTCCGGAGCAGGCCACGGGGCAAACGGCCACGGGCGCCTCGGACATATATTCCCTCGGGATTATCGGCTACGAGTGCCTTACAGGGCATCGTCCGTTCTCCGGCGAATCCCAGATCGCCATTGCGCTGGCACAGGTCAACGACGCCCCGCCGCCGCTGCCCGAAAGCCTGCCCACCCCGATACGCGCCCTGCTGATGTCCATGCTCGCCAAGGATCCGAAGAACCGTCCTGCGGATGCCATCAAACTGGCTGAAGCCGCAGAAGCGATCCGCGCCGGCGATATCGCGACGGCACACGCGGCCGTGCCGGGGATGCTGCTGTTCGAATCCGCCACGGGCCCCATCACTGCGCCCACGGACATCGCCACCGCGCCCACAGGCATTGTCACCTCACCGTACGGCAGGGAAGCCCGGTCGACGTCGACGTCGGCGCTCCCGGTGGTCGGCGCCGCCGCTGCGGGAGCCGCTGCAGTGGGGGCGGCCGCAGCCGAAGGTGGAAATCCGCTGGCCCGTGCCAATGCCCTGGCAGCCGAACGCAGTTTGGATCAGGCCGACGAGGACAACCAGTACTTCCATGAAGAAGAGGAGTACCAGGAGCAGCCGCAGCGGAGGAAGCGCAGCCCGTGGACGTGGCCGCTCGTCGCCCTGATCGTGCTCGTGCTGCTCGCCGTGGTGGGGGCGCTCCTGACCCAGTCCGGGCTGTTCTCGCCCAGCAGTCCAGCACCGGCGGGCACTACCCCTCCGTCCCGGGTCTCGAGCGCACCTCCAACTTCGGCAAGTCCAAGCCCCACGGAGACCTCGGCCACCCCCACGCCTACGACCTCCACCCCCGAGACCATCAACCTGATCCCCGAGCAGTACAAGGGACAGCCGTACGACAAGGTGCGCTCGGACCTCAATGCACTCGGCCTCGTGGTCAGCGGTGTCCAGGTCTTCGATCCATCCACGCCGGGGACGGTCACTGACATCAATCCCTCCGGCCCCGTAGCCAAGGGATCGACCATCACCGTCAGCTACTCCAAGGGACCGCAGATGGTCACGGTCCCCACCATCGGCAAGGGAGCCACCGAATCACAAGTACAGGCTGCCATCGAAGGCGCCGGCCTGCGCTGGGTCACCGGAAACCCCGTCAACGGAGCAACGGGACAGGCGCCGGGAACATTCGTCAGTTCCGATCCTGCCGCCGGACAGAAAGTAACCGCCGGATCCGTCGTCACCTATCACCTGTCCAAGCCGGCCGCATCCCCTTCTCCTTCAGCCAGCCAATAAGACACCATGCCAACCGGACGCTCCACCCCTGCCCACAGAGAGGACAGCACTCCAATGACATCCCAGCGCGTCCTCAACGGGCGGTACGAACTCGGTGAATTGCTCGGCCGTGGTGGCATGGCCGATGTCTACAAGGGCGTCGACACTGTGCTCGGACGAACCGTGGCGGTGAAGCTGCTCCGTGCCGATCTTGCCCGCGATCCGCAGTTCCATGCCCGCTTCAAGCGCGAGGCACAAGCGGTGGCGGCCTTGAACCACTCCTCGATCGTCGCCATCTATGACACCGGCGAGTACACGGTGCCCGGTGGACCGGGCGAGGACGTCCGCGTCCCTTACATCGTCATGGAATACGTGTCCGGCCGGACTGTCCGCGACCTGATCCGTGCCAAGGAACTGGACATCGATCAAGCCATCGAGTTCATCCTTGGTGTCCTTGCCGCGCTGGAGTACAGCCACAAGGCCGGGATCGTGCATCGCGACATCAAGCCTGCCAACGTCATGGTGACCGGGGAGTCAAACGATGTGAAGGTCATGGACTTCGGAATCGCCCGGGCGATGGCCGATTCCGCGGCAACCATGACCCAGACGCAAGCCGTGGTCGGTACTGCCCAGTACCTGTCGCCCGAGCAGGCCCTTGGCGAGACCGTGGATGCCCGCAGCGATCTGTACTCCGCGGCCTGCCTCCTGTTTGAGATGCTGACGTCCCGCCCCCCGTTCACGGGCGACAGCCCCGTCTCGGTGGCCTACCAGCACGTCCGCGAGATCCCGGAGCCTGCCAGCACCTTCAATCCGGCCGTTTCGGAGGCACTGGACAGCGTCCTGGCCAAAGGCTTGCAAAAGAATCGCGCCGATCGTTTCCAGGATGCGGCCGCCTTCCGGCGTGCCTTGCGTGCGGCCAAGAACGGCGTAGCAGTCCCGGCCCTTGCCGCCGGAACACCCACGGACGTCCAGGAGGCGGTTCCGTCGACACAGCAGATTCCGGAAGGTGGCTTGGTGCACGGCCTGACGGGCGCCGAATTCCTGGACAGCACCCTGATCGGGGGCTCGGGCAACGGCCATGCCCCCGGCGACCAGGACATACCGCCGGAACCTGAAGCAGACCACGACGGCGCCATGCCGCTTGGTTTCGCCCCTGAACGCGAGCGGACCGCCCGGCAGAAGTCCCGCCGTCGTGCGTGGACCGCGGTGGTGGTTATTTTGGTCCTGCTGGTCTTGGCGGGGGGCGGATTCTGGGTGTACAGCACGGTGAACCAGAAGCCGGCTCCGCCCGCGTTGATCGCGGTACCGCAGGTCGCCGGAATGAGCGAGGCCACGGCATTGCAGACGCTCTATGGCGCCAATCTCAGCCCGGAGTCGCACCATGTCCCGGATGACAAGGTTCCCAAAGGGACCGTGATCAGCAGCGACCCCGGCGTAGGGTCCCAAGTGGCGCCGAAATCGCAAGTCATGCTCAACGTTTCAGACGGGCCGGTCTCGGCGACTGTCCCGGCGGGCTTGAGCGGCCTCACCGAAGCCGCGGCCCGCGACCTCCTGCGCCAGGCCGGCCTCGTCGGCGGCTCGAGTACCTTGGCCAATAGCCCAACCGTTCCAGCAGGCTCCGTGATCAGCACCAAGCCGGCTTCAGGGGCTGTGGTTGGGGTGGGCAGCACCGTTGACTTGGTGGTGTCCACGGGCAAGGTATCCGTGCCTCAACTCGTTGGGTTGAGTGAGGCCGATGCCGAAGCGCTGCTCAAAGCGAACGGCCTGGCCATCGCGGTCACCGAACAGGAGAATTCGCAAGTAACCCCGGGAAAGGTGACGAGCCAGGGCGATGCCTTCAATTCCCTGGTGGAGCAGGGCAAGACCATCAGCGTGATTGTCGCCAAGGCTCCCGCCCCGCCCCCGAGTCCCACTCCGACGCCTACGCCGTCTCCCAGCGACACCAGGGGCGGCGGCCGCGGAAGCTCGGGCGGGTTGCTGGGCGGCGGCTAGCGCTGGATCAGGGGGCTCAGGGTGGCCGCACGGGCGGCTGCTCCGGACATCCCGAGTGACTCAAGCCAGTTGCCGAGCATGAGGTAGCCACCTTCGGTGAGCACCGATTCCGGGTGGAACTGCACACCGCACAGCGGCGCCGAACGGTGCTGCAGGCCCATGACAACCCCGCTGGCGGTTTCTGCCGTGATTTCCAGGACGTCGGGAATGCTTTCCCGGACAGCCGCCAGGGAGTGGTAGCGGGTGGCCGTCACCGGCGAGGGCAGACCGGCGAAAACGCTCTTGCCGTCGTGCTGGACAGGTGATGTCTTGCCGTGCATCAGCTCCGGCGCGTGCGTGACAGTCCCGCCATAGGCTTCGGCCAGCGCCTGGTGCCCGAGGCAGACTCCGAACATCGGCTTGTTGTTGTCTCCGCACCACTTGATCAGCTCAATGCAGACGCCGGCTTCGGCCGGGGTGCCCGGGCCGGGGGAGATCAGCACGCCGTCGCGCGCCTCCGCCAGTTCAATCGCCTCGGCGAGGGTGACGTCGTCGTTCCGGACCACGGTGGTTTCCGCGCCGAGTTCCTGCAAGTAGCCGACCAAGGTGTAGACGAAGCTGTCGTAGTTGTCCACGACGAGGATTTTTGTTGTGCTCATGGCTGCTGTGCTGAACCAATCGTTGAGTCGGTGAAGGTAGTGAACTCTGACATCCAGGGGAAGAGGAACTGGACCATCAGGACAAGTGCGCATGCCACGAGGGCCGCTGATGTCAGGATACGCACCCACAGGGGCCCCGGAAGGTGGCGGAAGATCCATCCGTACATGGCTTAGCCCTTTCCGCGTGTCTGGGCGACTTGCTTGGCGATCTCCTGCGGTGGGCCCACGGAGGCGGGTTGCCATCTTTCCAGCAAGGAGTACGCGATGATGCGTTCTTCCGCGCCGAAGCGCGGATTGCAGCTGGTCATGGTCAGGTAGCTTTCGGTAGGCGTCGCGCCGGGCTGTGTGGGGACCGGAAGAAGGACGTCCGTCCGCGAAGGCAGCACGATCTGGTTGTTCCGGAAAACGTAGGTGTAGTACCCGTCTTTGGTCTGCACATATATCTTGTCGCCCGGTACCAGGAGATGGATGTTGTCCAACACTGCGCCATGGGTCTGGCGGTGTCCCGCGACGGCGAAGTTGCCCGGGGCTCCGGGCATGCTGGTGGTTCCGTAGTGGCCAAGGCCCAGCGTGTCCAGAATGTCGGAACCGGTTCCCTCAATGATGGGCCGCGAATAATCCGGGCCGAACCGGGGAATGTACATGATGCCGATCATGCCGCCGTGCTCGGGAGCCTCGGCAACCACCGGCTTCCCGTAGTCGGGCGGTGCAGCAGGGTTGGCAGGGGCAACAGGAGCCACAGGTCCCGCAAAACTCTTCGCGAAACCCTGGACGGCCTGGCTTTGCTTGGCGTCGGCTTCAACGTTGGTCCACCACAGCTCCCAGGCCACAAAGAGCAAAAGGATGAGGCCCGCGGTAAGGAGCAGCTCACCCATGATCTGGACGATCCTGCGCACTATGTCGCCCCTGCTGGGCCGCGCCTTGCGCGGCTTGCGACCCCCGGGGCCGGGACCCTCCGCGCCGGTTCCTGTGCCGTCGTCCGGCACGGCAGCGGCTTGCTGCGTCTGCTGCTGCGCCACTGGATCTCCTCTTTACAGGCGCGGCTGCCCGACGACGAGCAGTCTCCGGAATCCAGCTAGACTTGTCTGCTAGAACGAACCCCGGAATTGCCGCGTGCGCGTTGACCGCTGGAATTTTCCTTCCTGCAGGATATCAAGCTGGCGCGTGGCCTTTCATTCAGCCGGCCAAGGAGGATCCGTGCCCGAGTCCAAGCCCCGTAAGAAGGCCGCCCGCCCCACCGAAGCGGCCACCGCACAGCAGTACAAGCCGAACCCGATCTGGTACAAGCCGGTCATGTTCGGTCTCATGATCATCGGCCTGCTGTGGATCATCACGTTCTACATCACGAGCGGCCAGCTTCCCGTGCAGGCGTGGGCGTCCTGGAACATCGTGGCAGGCTTCGGCATCGCGATTATCGGCTTCCTGATGACCACCCGCTGGCGCTCCTGAACGGCGGCCTCACACTTCGACCGCCTGCAGCGTCTACCAGACATGACCACCAGGCACACAACCATTGATTCGCCGCTGGGCCGGCTCACGCTGACTGCCCGGGACGAGCTGCTCACCGGCATTTTCTTCGAGGGCCATTGGCATATGCCGCCTTCGGAATTCTTCGGTGCAGCCGTCCCCGCCGAGGATCCCTTGTTCCGGCAAACCGCCGCTGAACTTGGCGAATACCTGGCTGGCGAGCGAACCGTTTTCGACGTACCGTTCAAGGCTTCAGGGAATCCGTTCCAGCAGCGGGTCTGGGCCCGACTCGAAGAAATTCCGTACGGGGAAACCGTCAGCTACGGAGAACTGGCCATCGAACTGGGCGATCGCAACCTTTCCCAGGCCGTCGGCTCGGCGGTTGGCCGCAATCCACTGAGCATCATCATTCCGTGCCATCGGGTTGTGGGGCGCGACGGGAAGCTCACCGGATACGCCGGCGGACTCGACAACAAGCGGTTCCTCCTGGAACTCGAAGAACCAGCCGCGGCGAAGGAAAGCAAGCTCTTCTAATGGAGCCGAGGAAGCCATTAGAGCTGCCCGCGGAAGCCAAACGAGCCTTGTGGGCCCCGGAGGCAGCATGAGCTCAGGATGGACGGAGCCGCTGTTTCCGCTTGAGTTGCCGGACGTGCCCGACGCCGGTCCACGGGAGATCGCGCCCGGCGCCGTGCACGTTCCCGGCTGGCTGGGCCTTGAGCAGCAGCGGTGGATCGCGGCCCGTTTCGAAGAGTGGACGCGGGGTCCCGTCCCCTTGCGCGCCGCCGTCCTTCCGGGCGGGCACCCCATGTCCGTCCGGACGGTCTGCCTCGGCTGGCACTGGCAGCCCTATAAGTACACACGCGAGGCCTTTGACGTCAACGGCCGGCGGGTGCTCGAGTTTCCTGACTGGATGGTTCGCCTGGGCCGCAAAGCACTTTTCGAGGCCTACGGAGACGCTTCCGAGGCCGCCGGCTACACGCCGGACACTGCGCTGGCGAATTTCTACGACGAGGCCGCCAAGATGGGGATGCACCAGGACAAGGACGAGAAGTCCCGGGCCCCTGTGGTATCGCTTAGCATCGGAGACAGTTGCGTCTTCCGCTTCGGAAACACAGAGACGCGCACCAAGCCGTACACCGACGTCGAGCTGTCTTCAGGGGACCTGTTCGTCTTCGGAGGCGCATCCCGTTTTGCGTACCACGGCATCACCAAAGTGCTCCCCGGAACGGCTCCTGAAGGCTGCGGGCTGCCGAGAGGCCGGATCAACATCACGATGCGCGTCACTGGAATGTCGTAGGACCGGGGGACAATGTCAGCAACAGCTTCGGCCCGGCTCCCTGTGGAGGAATACCCATGAACCCGCCCGAGAACGGCACCATCATTGGCGACGACGGCCTTGCCCGTCCGCCCTGGGCATCCGTTGACCCGCTCATGCGCGAGTACTACGACCACGAGTGGGGCATGCCTGTACGGGACGAACGGGGCCTGTATGAGCGCATCAGCCTTGAGGGATTCCAAGCCGGCTTGTCCTGGGCCACCATCCTGCGTAAGCGCGACGCGTTCCGGTCCGCTTTCCTGGACTTCCATCCTGAAAGCGTTGCGGCTTTCACGGAGGCGGACGTCGAACGGCTGATGCAGGATTCGGGCATTGTGCGCAACCGCCTCAAGATCCGTGCGGCCATCACCAACGCCAAAGCGACGATCGCATTGCGCAGCGAGGGCGGGTTGGTGGACTTCGTGTGGTCGTTCCAACCGGAGACGACGCCGGAACCGCGTACCTATGCCGACGTCGCCACCCAGTCGCAGGAGTCGATCGCGCTTTCCAAGGCCCTGCGTAAGAAGGGCTTCGCTTTCGTGGGCCCCACCACCATGTATGCGCTGATGGAGGCGATCGGCATGATCGATACGCATCTGCTCGACAGCCACCGTCGGGGCAGCTCCGGAGTTTGGCTCTGATATCCACCCTCTTTCCACAGAAGTGCGTAACTTTATCCACAGCTGTGGACAATTCATGTGGACATCCACGTACATGAAGCCAGGATCCCCGACATTCAGGTGACAACCAGGTCCTCGCGCCATTGACCCATGGTTTTACCCAGTGTGCACAAGGCTGTGGATAGTGTCCGCGGGTTCACCGAGAGTTCACTCCCGAGGCATTGAGAACTTCATTCGGGCCCCATCGATCGTGGCGCCTGATCCTCTTCGTCGTCGCTATCCCGGGTCCTCGATGTGGTTTCGCGATGTATGAAAGAATCTGCGTATGAATGCAGATAGTAGGGGGTGCTCGCTCGGAGTCGACAGCCAATACGTTGAATTGGCTGTGGAAGTATTCGCGATGCTGGCCGATGCCACGAGGGTCCGGATCGTCCTGGCGCTCCGGAACGGCGAAATGGCCGTCGGTGCATTGGCGGAACTCGTAGGGAAGTCCCCGGCGGCTGTATCGCAGCACCTTGCCAAAATGCGCTTGGCGAGAATGGTTTCCACGCGGCAGGACGGAACCAGGGTCATGTACCGGCTTGAGAACGAGCATGCCCGCCAGTTGGTCGCGGATGCAATATTCCAAGCAGAGCACGCCCTGGGCGGCACCCCGGCACACCACCGCGCGGAACAGGAACCGGCATGAGCGGCCACCAGCAAATTGGTCACCACGAGCACCACGTGCGCGACCACGACCACGACGGACACCCGCACGAGCATCACAAGGGTCTCAAGGGGTGGCTGTACGAGCTTTTCGTCCCGCACTCCCACGATGCCGCCGATTCGATCGACGATGCCCTTGAGTCGAGTACCCAGGGCGTCCGCGCACTTAAGATCAGTCTTTTCATACTCCTGGGCACCACCGTCCTGCAGTTCCTCGTGGTCCTCATCAGCGGCTCGGTCGCATTGCTGGCCGACACCATCCACAACTTTTCGGACGCTCTCACCGCAGTGCCATTGTGGATTGCGTTCATTCTGGGACGTCGCGCGGCAACTCGACGCTACAACTATGGATACGGACGGGCGGAGGACCTTGCGGGTCTGTTCATTGTCGGCGTGGTCGCGCTTTCGGCAGTGGTGGCCGCGTGGCAATCCATCGATCGCCTGTTCCATCCGCAACCCGTGCACAATCTGTGGTGGGTCCTTGCGGCCGGACTCATCGGCTTTGCGGGCAATGAAATTGTGGCCGTGTACAGGATCAGGGTCGGCCGGCAGATCGGGTCCGCTGCGCTCGTCGCCGACGGCGTGCATGCGCGCATTGACGGATTCACCTCGCTCGCAGTGGTGCTTGGCGCCGGCGGTGTGCTGCTCGGTTTCCCTTTGGCGGACCCGATTGTCGGCCTGCTGATTTCGGCGGCCATCATTGTCCTGCTCTGGGGGACGGTGCGCAGCATCGGTCGGCGCTTGATGGACGGTATGGAACCGGAACTGCTGGACAGCGCCCAGGCTGCGTTGGACATGACACCCGGCGTACTCTCCGCGCCGAAGCTGCAACTGCGTTGGGTCGGCCATCGCCTCCAAGGCGCAGCGACGATTGTCGTCGCTGACGCGCCGCTGTCAGCGGTGGAAGAAACTGTCGGCGAGGCCAGGCATCGGCTTGAGCATGCGCTCCCCAAACTCGATGACATGGTGATACAAACCGTTACGGAAGCAGGCCGTTGAGCAACCGGATTCCTGTTCCCAACCGCTGCCCAGCCGCTGCGGCTATGATGGCCCACTGAACCTTACGTTGAGCCACTGACCCGATCTTGTGCCACTTAACCGGACCCGCGCAGGTGCCCGGGATCCACGAAAGAAGATGCCCATGAGCCAGCAAGCGATTCTGGCGAAGCCTCGCCGAAACGTGGAGATGGTGCTGTTGGTGCTGGCACTTGGCGTGGGCGTTGGTGCCCTTGCAATGACCAGCGTGGACAAGAAGGAAGCCCTTGACGTGGGATTCTGGCTTCAAGCGGGCACCTTGACGGCGCTGGCCGGGATCTTCCACGTTGTCCTGCGGTTCAAGGCAAGGTATGCGGATCCGGTGATCCTCCCCATTGTGGTGGCTTTGAACGGCCTCGGCATCGCCATGATCCGACGCCTGGATGCGTCAAACGGCACTACTGCCGGGACTAATCAGCTCACATGGACAATCGTCTCGGTCCTGGTCGCAGCCGCCGTGCTGTGGCTTTTGAAGGACCACCGGCTCTTGCGCCGGTACACCTTCATTGCACTCGCGGTCAGCGCCGCCCTCCTCATCCTTCCCCTCGTTCCGGGTATTTCCGCCGGAGACATCAACGGCGCGAATGTCTGGATACGCCTCGGTTCCCTGCAGTTCCAGCCTGGCGAGATCGTGAAGATTACTCTCGCCGTCTTCTTCGCGGGCTACTTGTCCTCCAACCGGGACTTGATCCTGCTGGCCGGCAGGAAATTCGGGCGCCTGCAGTTTCCCAGGATCAAGGACACCGGACCGATGATCACCGCTTGGGCCGCGAGCGTGGGCGTACTGGTCTTCCAGCACGATCTCGGCATGTCCGTACTGCTGTTCGGCCTTTTCATCGTGATGATCTATGTTGCGACGAGCCGGGCCAGCTGGCTCGTCCTCGGCGTCGTGCTCATGCTTCTGGGCGGATACTCGGCAGCAAAGATCTTTTCCCATGTCGGCTTGCGCATTGACGCGTGGATCAATGCCTTCGACCCGCAGGTCTTCACCCGCTTCCCCGGAGGTAGCGCCCAGATCGTCCAGGGTCTCTTCGGGATGGCCGACGGCGGCCTGATCGGCAAGGGCCTCGGGCTCGGAAGCCCGGACCTTGTGCCTTTCGCGAACAGCGACATGATCATCGCTTCCCTTGGTGAAGAGCTCGGCCTGATCGGGCTGTTCGCGATCGTTCTTCTCTACTTGCTGCTTTTCACGAGGGGATTCCGCGCCGCCCTGGGAATCCGGGATGCCTTCGGGAAGCTCCTTGCCTGCGGGCTGGCCTTCTCCATGGCCCTCCAGTGCTTCATCATTATCGGCGGCGTCACGCGACTCATTCCCCTCACTGGACTGACGACGCCGTTCCTCTCCGCGGGCGGATCCTCCCTCCTTGCCAACTGGATCATCGTCGCCCTGCTGCTGCGGATCAGCGACGCAGCACGCAGGCCCCAGGCAGTTGCTCCCCACACCGAACACGTCCCCGTCTGAGACGCCACTTCTTCCGGCTGGGCGAGCGGCCAACCGGCCTATCGCAATCTGTTGATACCCACCCAGCGAGGCCCTTCTGGCCGTCAACGGGTAGTTACACACTTAACAACAGGCAGCTACCCACAAGTTATCCACAGTTGGGGAAAAGCCGCGCCCACAAAGTGGAAAACCCCCGGAACGGCGGCCCTCAACGGCAGGGAAGGCCACCGAACTACAGCAATGTGAGTTATTAACAATGTTGATAACTCTGTTGATACCGCGCTCTCGCGGCTGCCACCCTTGAGGTTGTCCACAGAACCCGGAATAACGCACTTCTTATCCACATACCCACAGGCGTTGGGGCAAAAGTTATCCACAGATGTGGACGTTAATCCCCAGCGCAAAACGCAGCCCCTGCCATCCCGCCCCTGAGAGTCCATTCGCCATCGAACTACACCCTTGTAAGTTACACACATTGTGGATAACCCCTGTGGAAAACATATCCGGGGGTGTTGACGGACTCGACGCCCAGTTCTAGACTGAGCTTATTCAATGAACTAGTTGATAAACCATTTACTTGAGTACTGCGGAGGACTCGGAAAATCCGCAACCCTTGAGTCTGGAGCAGGGCAGGGGAGACGCATGCCGGACACGATTGGTATGGCGGTGCTGGATCAGGAAGGCCAGCTCAACAGGGCGTTCATGGCCCTCGCTGATCCTGTCCGCCGCAAGATACTGGCGCGGCTGGCCTTGGGCGATGCCACCGTCAATGAGATCGCCCAGCCCTTCACCGTCACCCTCCAAGCCATCTCCAAGCACCTTCAAGTGCTCGAGGGTGCAGGGCTCATCACGAGGAGCCGGGAAGCGCAGCGCCGTCCCTGCCACTTGAACACCACGGCGCTGGGTCCCTTGGCCGAGTGGATCGAGAATTACCGGCTTCAGGCCGAGGAACGTTTCGCCCGGTTGGACGAACTATTGGCCAGCACAGCCCACAAGGACAATCCGGAAAAGGAGAAGGACAACGAGCACCAATACAACAACCATTGATGTCGCAGCGGGCACGCCGTTCATCGACACGAGCCGCGACTTCGATGCGGCGCCGGAGCGTGTGTTCCAGGCTTTCACGGATCCCGAACTCGTCGTCAAATGGTTGGGTCCCCGTCGACTGGAAATGCGCCTCGAGTCCTACGACGCGCGCACGGGGGGCAGCTACCGCTACACGCATTTGGACGGCCAGGGCAACGAGTTCGGCTTCCGCGGCGTCTTCCACGAGGTCCAGGAGCCGTTGCGGATCATCCAGACCTTCGAATTCGACGGCGCCCCTGGGCAAGTCACCTTGGATACCACCAGGTTTGAGGACCTCGGAGGCCGCACGCGGGTGGTGCAGCACTCCGTGTTTCCCTCGGTGGAGGCCCGGGACATGGCAGTAGCCAGCGGCATGGATGCGGGCATCAAAGAGTCGATGGACCGCTTGGAGGAACTCCTACGGTAAGGAACTCCTACGGTAAAACGGAGCGGCTAGCCCGCAGTGGCCCGAAGGACGGTGGCCAGGACCAGGACTCCGGCCACCAGGGCCATGCCGGCAGTCTGCAACAACGCCTGGCGCGGTCCGCGCGGAGCAAAAGCGATCACGCCGGCACACAGTCCACCCGTGATGAGTCCGCCCAAGTGGGCCTGCCAGGCGATTCCCGGGACAACAAAGCCAATCACGCCGTTGATGACGATAAGGATCCACAATTGCCGGGTATCTCCGCCGCGCCGGCTTTGGATCACCAGCAGTGCGCCGAACAGGCCGAAGATCGCACCTGACGCACCTACGACCGGGATTGCAGGCAACGCCGGCGTCAGGAGCATGAAACCAACAGAGCCGCCAATGGCGGACAACAGATAAACGGCGAGGAAGCGGACGCGGCCTAGGACGGGCTCAAGTACCTGGCCAAAAATCCAGAGCATGTACATGTTGAGCACGATGTGCAGGACAAAGCCCTGTGAATGGACAAAAGCGCTCGTCAGCATCCGCCATGGCTCGAATGCCCCGTACTGCGGAGTGGCGTAAACGGACGCGAAAGCAAGCTGCTGGAAAACTGCATCGGCGGGAATCAGCCATTGCAGCACGTACACCAGGGCGCACAACCCGATTAGCAGGTACGTCGCCAAAGGACGTCCGGTCGCGACAGCGCCGCCATAGGCGGAACGCACTGCCGGCGTCGAACGCTTCATTTCATTGACGCAGTCAATGCATTGGAACCCGACGGCGGCCGCCCGCTGGCATTCGGGGCACGCAGGACGCCCGCAACGCTGGCACCGCACGTAGGAGGGCCTGTCCGGGTGCCTGGGGCACACCGGAATGTCAGCTGACGGCTCTGCCGCCGGGATTCCGTAACTCATACGCTGTTCAGAATCCGTGGATCAGAGCTGGACGATGTCAATGCTGTTGATGACGACGTCTTCGACAGGGCGGTCGCCCATGCCGGTGCGGACAGCCTCGATGGCGTCTACTACCTTCTTGGACTCTTCGTCAGCAACCTCACCGAAGATGGAGTGCTTGCCGAAAAGCCAATCGGTGTTGACCGTGGTGATGAAGAACTGGGAACCGTTGGTGCCCTTGCCCATCTGGACGCCGGCGTTGGCCATGGCCAGCTTGTACGGGGTGTTGAAGTTGAGTTCCGGGTGGATCTCGTCGTCGAACTTGTAGCCCGGTCCGCCGATGCCGCGACCAAGGGGATCGCCGCCCTGGATCATGAAGTCCTTGATGATGCGGTGGAATATGGTGCCGTTGTACAGCGGGGTACCGGTCTTGTCTTCACCGGTCTCCGGGTGCGTCCAGGACTTTTCGCCTGTGGCCAGGCCAACGAAGTTGGCGACCGTCTTGGGCGCGTGGTTGCCGAAGAGGTCAACCACGATGTCACCGAGGCTCGTGTGGAAAGTTGCTTTTGCGGTTGCGATGGTCATACGGCCATTGTTTCACGCGGGGTCAACGCAGAGTCGGCCAGGAAGGCGGTTCCGCGCTAGGTGAAATCTTCCATGAATCCGCTGGATGAATAGCCGGTGCCGAACAAGCGACGTAGGCTAACAACAAACGAGCATGTTGATCGGGAGGTAGTTGTGAAGAAATCGGACCGGATTGCCCGCGAACTTGAACACACCGTTGCGAATGGTGTCGAAAATGCAAAGGACTGGGCGACGCCGCGCGTCGAAGCAGCCGTGAACTGGGCGGTTCCCCGCATCCAGCACGGAATCGACACCGCTTCGCCGAAGCTTCAGGAAGGCCTGAAGTCAGCTGCGCACAACCTCGCCGACGGCGTTGCAACCGTCACGCCGAAGCTCCAGGAAGGCCTGGCGAACCTCGCACCGAAAATCCACGACGTCGTCGAGGGCGCCTCACCCAAGATCCAGGAAGCCCTTAACAAAGCCACCCCGGCGCTGGGCCACGCCCGGGACAAAGTTGTTGAGGAATACCTGCCCAAGCTCTCAGAGCAGCTCGGGCAGGCCTCGGTGGTTGTCCACCAAGCCCTTGAGAATGCACCCGCGCAGGTGGACGCCGTCGCCCAGAAGCTGGTGGACTCGGGAGTGGTCCACAATCTGCAGGAGCAAGCGCAAGCCACCGGGGCCCAGCTGAAAGCCGCTGCGGAGGAAGCGTCCAAGGCCGTCTCGAAGGAACTCGCCAAGACCAAGAAGCCGAAGAAGCGCGGGCTCTTGATCTTCACGGTTATTGCAGCAGCTGCCGCGGCCGGGGTCGCAGCGTGGAGGGCCAGCCGCCCGGTGGAGGACCCGTGGAAGACCCCCGCCCCGGTGACGCCATCGCCCGTGCCTGCCGCAGCGGCGGCCGAAAAAGTCGCTGACAAGGCCAACGAAGCCGCCGCCAAGGTAGCTGACAAGGTCGACGAGGTGAGGCTCAACGTAGCGGACAAGACCGAAGCTGTGGCCGAGAAGGCAAAGCACGCCGTCGAGGACGCAACGGACACCGCAGCCCAGGTGGCAACCGATGCGAAGACCGCCGTAAAGAACATCGCAGCCAGCCTCCACAAGGACGAAGCGGCCAAGGACGAGGCAGCCATGGACGAAGCAGCCAAGGACGAAGCCGGCAAACACGAGGCCTAGCCGAACGCCGTAGATTAGCTCAGCATTGA
Organism: Arthrobacter sp. NPDC080031; assembly: GCF_040702485.1. NCBI lineage: Bacteria > Bacillati > Actinomycetota > Actinomycetes > Micrococcales > Micrococcaceae > Arthrobacter > Arthrobacter sp. NPDC080031. The sequence continues at coordinate 103,755 of NZ_JBFBLA010000009.1, read as the reverse complement.
AGGGATTCCGGTTCGCCGGGATCCCTTCAATTGTTTGGCCGCTTGTCACCCGGAGGCTTCCTTGAGGAGCACCGCCCTGATGTTAGATTTATGGTGATGCCAGCCGATAGATCTTTCGTAGATGCAGCAACCAACGCAGCCGTCGCACCCGTGAAGCCGAGCGTTTCAATCATCATCCCGGCCTACAACGAGGAAAGCGTCGTGCGGCAATGCCTGATCGCGGCCATCTACCAGTCAGTGCCTGCGGACGAGATCATCGTCGTGGACAACAGATCCACGGACCGCACTGCGCAGATCGTCCAGCAAATGCAGCAGGAATACCCGGAGAGCCCCATCATCCTGCTGAGCCAGGACAAGGCGCAAGGACTCATCCCCACCCGCAACTTTGGCCTCAATAGCGCCACGTCTGACATCCTCGGCCGGATCGATGCCGACTCCGTCGTGGAGCCTGACTGGGTTGAGCAGGTCCAAAAGGCCTTCGCTGATCCCTCGGTGCAGGCGGCCACGGGTCCCGTGGTCTACTACGACATGCCCATGCGTCGATTCGGACTCAAAGCCGACGACAAAATGCGCCAACTCATGCTTCGGCTTGCGAAGCACCAGTACCACTTCCTTTTTGGATCCAACATGGCCCTTCGCCGTTCCGCTTGGGAAACCATCCGCGACGAAACCTGCCTGGATGAAAAGGACGAGATGCATGAGGACATCGATCTTTCCCTGCACCTTGCCGACCACGATCTCAGGGTGCAGTACTGGCCGCAGATGGTCTCGGGCATGTCTGCACGGCGGCTTGAGGATTCACCGCGCGACTACCGCTATTACGTGACCCGCTTCGACCGCACCTACAAGGCCCACAACGTCAAGAAAATGGCCCTGAAGGCCCCCATGGTGGTGTTCTTCTCCGTCTACTTCCCGGCCAAGCTTCTCCGGGCCATCCACACGGCCAATGCAGGCCAAGGCGTCCGCCGCGGCGGCCTGTAGCCGCGCGAACCGAACTCAGTCGGCACCAAGCCCGGCAATCTTGCCCTCCGCATCGCCCTTGCCCTGCCGCTGACCGGCGACGACGACGGCGAGTCCAACCAGGATCAAGGCGAGTCCCGCGTAGGTACCGGCCGGCAGGGACTCGTGCAGGAAGACAGCGGCGAGAAGGGCTGCGCCCGGAATCTCCAGCAGGATGATCATGGACACCAGGAGCGGGCTCATGGTCGCCAGGAGATGGTTGAAGGCTGTGTGGCCCACCAGTTGTGCGCATACGGTGATGGCCACGATCCCCAGCCAGCCGCCGGCGTCGAACCCTACGAGCGGCTGGCCGCCCGTGAGGGCAAGGACAGCGACGATGGCCGCGCAGATCCCATAGCAAAGGCTCGTGTACGTTCCGATGCCCATGCTCTGGCGGGCTTTGCCTCCGGCCAAGGTGTACAGGCCTGCCAGGGCGCCTCCGGCGAGGGCCAGGATGTCACCAAGGAGGGCTTTCGGCGAGTTACCCATATCGAAGCCCGTGATGGCCGCGACGCCGCCCAGCGCGATGCCCAGGCCCACCAGGACCGGCCAGCGGTGCCTGGTGCCGCGCAGAAGCTGGAAGACCGCGATCCACGCAGACTGCAGGCACACCAGGGCGGTAGCAGCCGCAACTGACGTGAGCTGGAGCGCCGTGATGAAACAAGCGAAGTGGAAGGCCAGTGCCACTGCTGCGACGGCGGACCAAGTGAATTCGTTGCGGGTGATCTTGCGGAACTGGCGCGGCTCGCGGACCAAGACCGGCGAGGCCATGACTACGGCGGCTATTGCGTTGCGCCAGAAGGCGATAGCAAGCGCCGTGACGGAGGTAGCTCCAAGCGTTCCGGCGATGAGGGGTCCGGATGATGCGACGCCGAGCACACCCAAAGCAGCCACAATGAAGTTCACATTCCAACCTTAGTGGGGCGGCTTAAAGCAAAGAGTCCCGGTCATTTCTGACCGGGACTCTTTCTTATGGTGGAGGCACGGGGACTCGAACCCCGAACCCCCTGCTTGCAAAGCAGGTGCGCTACCAATTGCGCCATGCCCCCATAAGAAGCAACCCGTCCATACTACCCTAGTTCCTTCGATGGTTTGCACCATCTCAAGACCGGGCGCCTTTGCTAGTCAACCGTGTCGGTTGCCTTGCTCCAGACTGTTTTCCGGGCTTCGGATTCCTGCACTTTCCTGTAGAGCAAGACGCCTGCGATCGCAGCTGCAACTACTAGCAACTTCTTCACACGCACCCCGTTCCGGTTCAGTTTCCCGAACCTTTAGCAAAACCTGTGCAGGTTCCGTGGGCGTACCAGGACTTGAACCTGGGACCTCTTCGTTATCAGCGAAGCGCTCTAACCGCCTGAGCTATACGCCCCGATACCTCTTCGGGCCGAGACATGACTTTACAGCACATCCCGGCCCGATCTCAAATCGAGGTATTTTCACCACTGTTTTCCAGCCGTTTCCCTCAAATTCGGACCATTTGGGTTAGTCGTCGGTGAGGGTCACGCCAATGCCGCCCACGAGTGTTGCGGCAATGTTATAAAGCACCGCGCTCAGCATGGACAGGGCAGTCAGGAGCACAACGTTCACCACGGCAATGATGGTGGCGAAGGAGGCCACCTGTCCGAGCGATGCGACCTTCTTGAGTTCGAAGCCACCGCTTTCCGAACCTGCCAGGGTGCCCAGAAGGCTGTCCACTTGGTTGAAAATGCCGGTGAGGTCCAGAACGGTCCACAGTACGATTGCGGCAATCACGGTCACGATGCCCAAGGCAACGGACAATAGGAACGCCATCTTCAGGACAGACCACGGATCTACCTTGCTGACCAACAGGCGGGCGCGGCGAACCTTCGCCTTAGGTGCCGGCTTCACAAGCCCTGGAGCGCCGGAGGCGGGCCGCTGCTGGCCCTGCACGGGCCTCTGGCCGGGCGCAGCGGGACGCTGCTGGCCCGCCGGGCGCTGCATTCCTGCGGGACGCTGGCCGGGAACCGCCGGGCGCTGACCGGGAACGGCCGGGCGTTGACCGGGGACCCTTTCCGCGCCGGTTCCTGCCGCACCCGAAGCGGATGCCACAGGGCGCTGCTGGGGACGGGCCGGTGCGTCTACCCGCGGAGTAGCCGACGGCTGCCGCAATCCTCCAGGGACACCCGTACTCGGCTTGGGATATGAGTCCGAATTGCTCACTCGTTACCTCCGGTGTTGTCTTCGTTCAGCTCGACGCCGGACCCATTGCCGGATCCTGCGGCCGATCCCGATTCGGCCGTTGCGGTCGCCTGATCGGCGCCGCCGTTTGCAGCCAACGTTACGTCATCGTCCGTCCCGGACGTTCCTCCGAGAGGATTTTCGACATTATTGGCGGTTGAAGCGTCGTCTGTGCCCTCGCCCTGATCGTCGTCGGACTCCTCGAGGCCGCGTTCGCTGTTGCGGGCCACCTCGATGATGCGGTCGTTCTTGTCAGGCTTCGCGAAGATGACGCCCATGGTGTCACGGCCCTTGGCGGGAACGCCGGCCACGGCGGAGCGGACAATCTTGCCACCCTCCATGACCACCAGGACTTCGTCTTCTTCGTTGACGATCAACGCACCGACGAGGTCGCCTCGCTCTTCCTGGAGCTTGGCCACTTTGATGCCCAGGCCGCCACGGCCCTGGAGCCGGTACTCCTCGACGGCGGTGCGCTTGGCGTACCCGCCTTCGGTCACCACGAACACGAACGAGCCATCCTGGACGACGTCGGCCGCGAGGAGTTCGTCGTCTTCACGGAACTTCATGCCGGTCACGCCCGAGGTGGCGCGCCCCATGGGACGCAGTGCCTCGTCGGTCGCTGTGAAGCGGATCGACTGGCCCTTGCGGGAAACCAGGAGGAGATCGTCGGTTTCGGACACTAGCTGCGCCGAGACAAGTTCGTCCCCATCCCGAAGGTTGATGGCGATCACGCCGGCGGTGCGGTTGGTGTCGTAGTCTTCCAGGCGCGTCTTCTTCACGAGGCCGTTCTTGGTGGCGAGCACCAAGTACGGGGCCTGCTCGTAGTCGCGCAAGTCAAGGACCTGGGCGATGTGTTCGTCCGGCTGGAAGGCCAGCAGGTTTGCCACGTGTTGTCCCTTGGCGTCACGGCCGGCCTCGGCAAGCTCGTACGCCTTGGCACGGTACACGCGGCCCAGGTTGGTGAAGAACAGCAACCAGTGGTGCGTTGTGGTGACGAAGAAGTGCTCCACGACATCGTCGCCGCGAAGCTGGGCACCCTTTACGCCCTTGCCGCCTCGCTGCTGCGAACGATAGTTGTCGCTGCGGGTCCGCTTGACGTATCCGCCGCGGGTGATGGTGACCACCACTTCTTCCTCGGGGATGAGGTCTTCCATGGACATGTCACCGTCGAAGCCCATGAGGATGTGGGTCCGGCGGTCATCGCCATGCTTGGCCACGATCTCGGCCAGTTCCTGGCTGATGATGTCGCGCTGGCGCTGCTCGGAGGCCAGGATCGAGTTGAACTCCGTAATCATGGCCTCAAGCTCGGAGTGCCGGTCCTGGATCTTCTGCCGTTCCAACGCGGCAAGCCGGCGGAGCTGCATGTCCAGGATGGCGCGGGCCTGGAGCTCGTCGATGTCCAGCAGCCCCATCAGGCCATCGCGGGCGGCCTCGGTGGTGTTGGAGGCCCGAATGAGCGCGATTACCTCGTCCAGCATGTCCAGGGCCTTGAGAAGTGCGCGCAGGATGTGCGCCTCTTCCTCGGCCTTGCGCAGGCGGTAGCGGGTACGCCGGACGATGACGCTCATCTGGTGGGCCACCCAGTGCCGGATGAAGGCGTCCAGGCTCAGGGTGCGGGGTACGCCGTCGACGATCGCCAGCATGTTGGCGCCGAAATTGTCCTGGAGCTGGGTGTGCTTGTAGAGGTTGTTGAGCACCACCTTGGCAACGGCGTCGCGCTTGAGCACGATCACCAGCCGCTGTCCGGTACGGCCGGACGTCTCGTCGCGGAGGTCCGCGATGCCCTGGATCTTGCCGTCCTTGACCAGTTCGGCGATCTTGATGGCCAGGTTGTCCGGGTTTGCCTGGTAGGGAAGCTCGGTGACCACCAGGCATGTGCGGCCTTGGAGTTCCTCGACGTTGACTATGGCGCGCATGGTGATGGAGCCGCGGCCCGTCCGGTACGCGTCCTCGATGCCCTTGTGGCCGAGGATGGTTGCACCGGTCGGGAAGTCCGGACCCTTGATGCGGACGAGCAACGCCTCAAGCAGCTCTTCGCGGCTGGCCGTGGGGTTGGCCAGATACCATTGCACGCCATCGGCCACTTCGCGGAGGTTGTGCGGCGGGATGTTGGTGGCCATGCCGACGGCGATTCCGGAGGAACCGTTGACCAGCAGGTTGGGGAAACGCGCCGGCAGGATGGTGGGTTCCTGGTTCTTGCCGTCGTAGTTGTCCTGGAAGTCGACGGTTTCCTCGTCGATGTCGCGGACCATTTCCATGGCCAGCGGGGCCATCTTGGTCTCGGTGTATCGCGGAGCCGCAGCGCCGTCGTTGCCCGGGGAACCGAAGTTTCCTTGGCCCAGCGCCAGCGGATAGCGCATCGTCCAGTCCTGGATGAGGCGGACCAGGGCATCGTAGATCGCGGTGTCACCGTGCGGGTGGTACTGGCCCATGACCTCGCCCACGACGCGGGCGCATTTGTTGAAGGAGCGGTCCGGGCGGTAGCCGCCGTCGAACATCGCGTAGAGCACTCGGCGGTGGACGGGCTTCAGGCCGTCGCGGACGTCCGGAAGCGCGCGGCCAACGATAACCGCCATCGCGTAGTCCAGGTATGAACGCTGCATTTCCGTCTGCAGGTCCACCTGGTCTACGCGGTCGGTCAGCACATCGCCCTCAAGCACGGGTTCCGGAATGCCGGCCGACTCGGCGGGAATCTCGGGTGTTTCGTCACTCATATTTTATGATTTCCGTTTCAGGTATATGTCAGTACTGGAATATTCCTAGGGCTTTGACGTCCCTAGATATCCAGGAACCTGACGTCCTTGGCGTTCTGCTGAATGAAGTTCCGGCGCGATTCAACATCCTCACCCATCAGTACGGAGAAGGTCTGGTCCGCCGCCAGGGCATCGTCCATGGTTACTTGCAGGAGCGTGCGGTGGTCCGGGTCCATGGTGGTGTCCCAGAGTTCGGTGTAGTCCATTTCGCCGAGGCCCTTGTAGCGCTGGATGCCGTTGTCCTTGGGGATCCGGCGGCCGGCGGCCTGGCCGGAGACCAGCTTGGCGTCACGTTCACGGTCGCTGTAGACGTAGTCGTGAGGGGCGTTCGACCACTTGATCCGGTACAGCGGCGGCTGGGCCAGGTAGACGTAGCCGTTCTCAATCAGCGGACGCATGTAACGGAACAGCAGCGTCATGAGCAGCGTGGTGATGTGCTGGCCGTCCACGTCGGCATCGGCCATCAGGACGATCTTGTGGTACCGCAGCTTGGAGATGTCGAAGTCCTCGCCGATCCCGGTTCCGAAAGCCGTGATCATGGACTGGACTTCGTTGTTGCCGAGGGCCTTGTCCAGGCGTGCGCGCTCCACGTTCAGGATCTTGCCGCGCAACGGCAGGATGGCCTGGGTTTCGGGGTTCCGGCCACGCTTGGCCGAACCGCCTGCGGAGTCACCCTCGACGAGGTAGACCTCGCAACGCGAAGGGTCCTTTGAGGAGCAGTCCGACAGCTTGCCCGGCATACCGAAGGATTCCAAGGGGCTCTTGCGTCGCGCGTTGTCGCGTGCCTTCCGGGCGGCCATGCGGGCTTGGGCCGCCTGGACAGCCTTGCGGATGACGTCACGGGCCGGGCCGGGGTTCCGTTCCAGCCAGTCGCCAAGCTGGTCGGTGACCACCCGCTGGACGAAGCCCTTGACCTCGGAGTTGCCCAGTTTGGTCTTGGTCTGGCCCTCGAACTGGGGTTCGGACAACTTCACCGAGATAACGGCGGTGAGGCCCTCCCTGATGTCGTCACCGGTGAGGTTGTCATCCTTTTCCTTGATGATGGTCTTCTCGCGCGCGTAGCGGTTGATGAGCGACGTCATCGCGGCGCGGAAGCCTTCTTCGTGGGTTCCGCCCTCGTGCGTGTTGATGGTGTTGGCGTACGTGTGGACGCTCTCGGAATAGGCCGTGGTCCACTGCATTGCGACCTCGACGGCGATGTGCCGCTCAGTGTCTTCGGTTTCGAAGGCGATGACGTCCTCGTGGACGACGTCCACCTTCTTGTTCGAGTTCAGGTGCTTTACGTAGTCGAGGAGACCGTCGTTGTACTGGTAAACCACCGTGCGGTGTTCTGCCGCCACTTCGCCCTCGGTGGCAACGGCGTCGAGATCCAGGTCGTCGTCGCCTGCTCCTGCGACAGGACGCTCGTCCGTGAGGGTGATGCGCAGCCCCTTGTTGAGGAAGGCCATCTGCTGGAACCGGGCGCGGAGGGTTTCAAAATCGAATTCGGTGCTCTCGAAGATGGTGCCGTCCGGGTAGAACGTCTGGGACGTTCCAGTCTGGTCCGTTGCTTCGCCCTGGACGAGTCCGCCCTGTGGCTTGCCGCCGTCAGCGAAACTCATCCGCCAAACGTGGCCCTGGCGACGCACCTCGGTGTCGACCCTGCGCGACAGCGCGTTGACGACGGAAATACCGACGCCGTGGAGGCCGCCGGACACCGCATAGCCGCTGCCCCCGAACTTTCCGCCCGCGTGCAGAATGGTCATGACAACTTCGACGGTCGGCTTCTTTTCCGTGGGGTGCATGTCCACCGGAATGCCGCGGCCGTCGTCCACGACTTTCACGCCGCCGTCGGCCTGGAGGGTCACTTCAATGTGGCTGCAGTACCCGGCAAGAGCCTCGTCCACCGAGTTGTCCACCACTTCATACACCAAGTGGTGGAGACCGCGCGGGCCGGTGGATCCGATGTACATGCCCGGGCGCTTGCGCACCGCTTCGAGACCTTCAAGGACGGTGATGTCGCTCGCACCGTACTCCTTGGCCCCCGAGGGTGTGTCAGGCTTGTGGGCGTTCTCCTTCGCGGGATCTACTGCCAAGGTCTCTGCATTGTCGTTAGCCACAGGCGCTTTCGACTCCTCCGTGTTCGATGGTCGCCGGCCGTCACCGCACCAAGGAAGCATGTCCGTCAGGACACACCACAGGGATACGGCAGCCGCCAACAGGGACGTCACTGCTAACGCCGGCTACTTCGTGATTGGCTGATCCGCTGTTACAAGTGCTGTTCAGCGGAGCCAATCAACGTTCACCGGCGCCCAGTTGTCTATCCCGATTCTATCGTGACTGAGCGCTGTTCCTTGCAAAACCCGGCCCTTATGCTCAGGAAACTAGCTCTGGGAGGCCGCTGGCCCCATCTGCAAGCCGCCAAAACGGCACCCTCTAGGGAGCTGTACAGTCCGGGGAGGTTTCTCGCCCCTGTGCGCCGTTCACGCAAATCCGCTGACGCGGGAGCCGATGAAGTTACCCGTAGGTATCCCGCGGGCCCCGCCCATTGACGCTTCGGCCGCCCTTGCGCCAGCTCGGTGCCGTGGGCGCGAGTACTTGAATGGACGTCACCACTCCGTCTCCGAGTTCCCTTCGGAACATGTCCAGGAGGCTGGTGCTCAGGAGCCTGAGCTGCGTTGCCCACGCGGTGGAATCGCAGCGGACATGGAGCGTGGTGTCCGTGAAGCTCTCAGGAGTGCAATGCGCGGAAATCTCCGGCCCCACCAAGGCATCCCACTCTGCCATCACGGAGCCGACGGCCACTGGAGAAGTCCAGCCCCGTTCGGCCACGAGCCTCCCGACGACTTTCCCCAGGCCAAGCGGATCCCGGCCGGTGCCGTGGAATTGACTGAACCCGCGGGTGTCGCGGACGCCTTTGCGTTTAGGAGCGGCGCCCGTCCGCGGGGCGGCGCGGCGGATTTCGCCCCGCGCGGCGGCCGCTTCGCGCATCCGGTTCAAAGCTGATTGGGCAGCGTCAATCTCGTCAGGGTCCCTGCCCGGCTGGCGTCCGCCTGGGCTATCCTTCTCCATCAATGCCTCCGGGCACAACCTTTACGCGTCGCCCCGCCAGTTCCTCGGGAATGTCGGCGTCGACGGCGGCCGTCACCAATACCTGCTCGGCGCCGGCCACTATTGCAGCCAGTTTACGCCTGCGCTGCACATCCAGTTCGGCAAACACATCGTCGAGGATGAGGATCGGAGCGGAACCGCCGGTGCGGGTGTCATCGAGCATGACGTAGTACGAGGCCAGGCGCAGGGAGAGGCACATGGACCATGTCTCGCCATGGGAGGCATAGCCCTTGGCCGGAGCTTGGCCCAGAACCAGTTCCAGTTCGTCCCGGTGGGGTCCGACGAGGGAAATCCCGCGCTCCAACTCCTTGCGGCGCGAGGAAGCGAAGGCCTGGACGTAGCGCTCAGTGAGTTGATCCACGGACAGCAAGCGGAGCTCCTCCACCCCCTCCGAACCTTCAGCGGGCCGCTCGGCGGGACCGCCGTCGTCGTCCAAGACGCCTTGAATGGTGGAGCGGTAGACCGCGCCGGCCTCTTTGGATCCATCCGTCAGTTGCGCATAAGCGCTCTTGAGATGAGGTCGGAGCCGTTCCACGAGTTCCAGCCGCGCATGCAGGAGTTCCGCACCGGCCCGCGCCATGTGCTGGTCCCAGACATCGAGCGTCGCCTCGTGTCCCGTGGTGAATTTTCCGGTGCGGGCCGATTTCAAGAGGGCGTTGCGCTGTTTGAGCACGCGGTCGTAGTCGCTGCGGGTCGCCGCGTGCACCGGCATGAGACTGACCAGCAGTTCGTCGAGGAATCGACGGCGATTGGACGGATCACCTTTGACCAAGGCAAGGTCCTCAGGTGCGAAAAGCACGGTCTGGCAAATGCCCAGGATGTCGCGGGCACGTACAGGATTTCCACGGTTGATCCGGCCTCGGTTGGCACGGCCGGCATTGATTTCGAGCTCCACCACCGTCGATTGTTCCCCGCGGACGAGCTTCGCCCGGATCAACGCGCGATCCGTGCCGAAACGCAGGAGCGGCGCATCCGTGCTCACGCGGTGTGAACTCAGGGCGGCCAGGTATCCGATGGCTTCCATGAGGTTCGTCTTGCCCATGCCGTTGGACCCCACCAGGACGGTGACACCGGGGCCGAGCTTGAGGTCAACCTGCGCGTAGCTGCGGAAATCGGTCAGCGAAAGATGTTCGAGGTACACGCGTACTGCTGGGCGACCGGGGCCTATTTGGCCGGACGGGTGGCGTGGCCGCCGAACTGGTTGCGCAGCGCGGACACCATCTTCATGGCCGGCGAGTTGTCTTCGCGGGAGGAGAAGCGGGCGAAGAGCGCCGCGGTGATTGCCGGGGCGGGGATCGCGTTGGCAATCGCTTCTTCAACGGTCCATCGGCCCTCGCCGGAGTCCTCGACGTAGTCCCCGATGGAGGCCAGGCCCGGATCTTCGTCCAAGGCTTTGACCATGAGGTCCAGGAGCCAGGAACGGACAACCGTGCCTTTTTGCCAGGCACGGAAGGTGCCGGGCAAGTCCTTGATGATGTCCTTGGCCGCGAGCAGCTCGTAGCCTTCGGCGTAGGCCTGCATCAGACCGTATTCGATGCCGTTGTGGACCATCTTGGCGTAGTGGCCCGCTCCGACGCCGCCCACGTGGACGAAGCTGTCGGCGCGATCGCCTTCGGGGCGGAGCGCGTCGAATACCGGCATGGCCAGTTCGATGTCCTCATCCGCGCCGCCTGCCATGAGTCCGTAGCCGTTCTGCAGGCCCCAGACGCCGCCGGAAACACCGCAATCGGCGAAGCGGATGTCCTTGGACGCCAGGAAAGCCGCGTGTTTCTGGTCTTCGGTGAAGCGTGAGTTGCCGCCGTCGATGACCATATCCCCGGCGGAAAGCTTCTCGCCGAGTTCGCTGATCACTGCATTGGTGATGTCGCCGGAAGGAACCATGACCCAGACCAGGCGCGGCGTTGGAAGGGCAGCAATCAGTTCGTCAACGGATGCGACGTCGGCGATGTCCTGATTGCGGTCGAAGCCAGTGACTTCGATTCCGCCCTTGCGCATGCGTTCGCGCATGTTGAAACCCATTTTTCCAAGGCCGATCAGTCCGATGTGCACGGTGTGAACTCTTTTCTGCGTTGGTGTATTTGGTATTGACCCGACTGGCTCGCACTTGTTGTCGTTTGGGGAGCCCGGAACGACAACAATTGCTAGCTAGTTGGGGAGGCGGACGGGCATCACGAGGTAGCGGTAGTCGCCCTTGTCATCGCCGTCGGCGTCAACCTGGGCGGTGATCATGGCCGGCTTGGGCGCGGTGGTGAAGGAGAAGCGCACGAACTTGGTCTCGATCACGCTCAAGCCTTCCACGAGGTAGTGCGGGTTGAAGGCCACCGTGATGTCTTCACCGCTGAGCTGGGCTTCGAGTTCCTCGGATGCCTGAGCGTCTTCGCCGGTACCGGCGTCGAGGTTCAGCTGTCCCTGGGTGAACGCCAGGCGAACCGGGGTGTTTCGTTCGGCGACCAAGGACACGCGGCGAACGGCTTCAACGAGTTCCTGCGTTTGGACCGATGCGTGGATCGGCGTGGAATCCGGGAACAGGGACCGGATCTTGGGATAGTCGCCGTCGACGAGCAAGGAAGTGGTAGTCCGCCCGCCGCTTTCGAAGCCAATCAGCCGGCTGTCGTCATCGGCGAGGGCGAGATGGATATCGCCGCTGCCACCGAGGGTCTTGGCTACCTCGTTGAGGGTCTTGGATTTCACCAGGGCACTCGTGGAAATTCCCGGGGTGACCGGCTTCCACGGTACTTCGCGCATGGCGAGGCGGTATCGGTCCGTGGCGAGGAGGGTGATCATGTCATCCTCGATCTCCATCCGGACGCCGGTGAGGATCGGCAAGGTGTCATCCCTGCTGGCCGCGATGATGACCTGTGAAACGGCTTGGGCGAAGGCGTCGCCGGGCAAGGTTCCGCTGATGGCGGGAAGCGCCGGAAGCGGCGGGTATTCGGATTCCGGCATCGTGGCGAGATGGAAGCTGCTTCGACGGCACGTGAGGGTGACCTTGCTGCCATCGGTTTCGATTTCGACGGGAGCCGAGGGGAGGCTGCGGCAGATGTCGGCCAAAAGGCGCCCGGAAACCAGGATGGTTCCCTCGGTGGTGATGTCAGCTGGAATCTCGAGACGGGCGGAGGTCTCGTAGTCAAAGCTCGAGAGACTCACTGTTCCGGCTTCTGCCTTGAGCAGGAGACCTGAGAGTACCGGGACGGGCGGCCGCGGAGACAAGGACCGGGCTGTCCATGTGACGGCTTCTGCCAGGACATCCCGCTCGACTCTGAACTTCACGGAAGGGTGCCGCCTTTCATTGCTGCTGCCAGTGTTCCACCGGAAACTCCCCAGGAGCCCCGAAATCCGGCGCCCGGAACCCGAAGCTGCCGGGTCCGCAGTGAGCGAACTACAAAGCAGCGCCAAGGATGGACGCGATGCAGACAGCTTAGCCGGAACTTCGGGCATTAACCCATCCCCGGCCTGCTGGCTTGTGGTTCGAGGCAGCCACGGGCTGCGTCGATGGGTGGGCGGAAGGAGATTGTTATTTGAGGGAATTCATTTTTTTGGGATTAGTAGTGTTAATAACCCCTGTGGAAACTGTGGATAACCGCCTCTGGACCCGCAGTTCCGCGGTTAAGCCCTGTTCACGATATGTGGGTGACAGGGGTTTTAAACAGGGTGTGGACGTGGATAACCCCCAGGGCCGTTTTTAACGATCCACAGACGGCTTAAGGGTTTTAAGCCCATTAACCGTGCTTGTCCCCTTAAGTATCCACAGGCTTATCCACATGTGCCTGTTAATAAGGTATGTAGTACCTCGAGGAGTGAGTCAGGAATCGCGTTGTTGCTGCTTGATGCGGTTGGTCAGCTCAGTCACCTGGTTGTAGATCACACGGCGCTCGGCCATCAGTTCGCGGATCTTGCGGTCCGCGTGGATCACCGTGGTGTGGTCGCGGCCGCCAAGCTCCTGGCCGATCTTCGGCAGGGACATGTCCGTGAGCTCGCGGCACAGGTACATGGCGATCTGCCGCGCGGTCACCAAGGTGCGCGTGCGGGACTTGCTGCAGAGCTCTTCCATGCTGAGCTTGAAGTACTCGGCCGTCTGCTTCAGGATCTGGTCGGCCGTGATCTCCTGGGCGCCGTCGTCGGTGATCAGGTCCTTCAGCACCATTTCGGCGAGGGCCACGTCCACGGGCTGGCGGTTGAGGCTGGCGAACGCAGTGACGCGGATCAGGGCGCCTTCGAGTTCGCGGATGTTGCTGGAGATCTTGGAAGCGATGTACTCCAAGGCGTCGTCGGGGGCGGACAATCCCTCGCTCTGGGCCTTCTTGCGGAGGATCGCAATGCGGGTTTCGAGTTCCGGCGGCTGGATATCCGTCAGCAGGCCCCATTCGAAACGGGACTTCATGCGGTCTTCGAACCCGGCAAGCTGCTTCGGCGGGAGGTCCGAGGTGATGACCACCTGCTTGTTGTTGTTGTGCAGGGCGTTGAAGGTGTGGAAGAACTCCTCGAGCGTGCGGTCCTTGCCCGCCAGGAACTGGATGTCGTCAATCAGGAGCACGTCGACGTTGCGGTAGGTGGTCTTGAAGCTGGCGCCTTCGTCGTCGCGGATGGAGTTGATGAAGTCGTTGGTGAACTCTTCGGAATTCACGTAGCGGACCCGGATCCCGCTGTAGAGCCGGCGGGCATAGTGGCCGATCGCGTGCAACAAGTGCGTCTTGCCGAGCCCGGAGTCACCGTAGATGAACAGCGGGTTGTAGGCCTTGGCCGGTGCTTCCGCGACCGCGACGGCGGCGGCATGCGCGAACCGGTTGGAAGAACCGATCACGAAGGTGTCAAAGACGTACTTAGGGTTGAGCCGGCCGAATTCGTGCGAAGTACTCGGCGGGGTGGGCTGCGGCTTCAGTTCCACGGCCAGGTCGTTCGCGGAAGAGAGTTCGACGGCGGGGGCCGGCTCTTCGTGGATGGGAACCAGATCCGTGTCGACGTCGATTGCGCACCGGATGTCGTCGGAAAAGACGCTGCGGAGGGCGTCATCGAGGGCGTCCTTGACCTGCGTCTGGAGAACCTCACGGGTCAGCTCGTTGGGCACGGCGACCAAGAGGGTGGAGCCGATCAGGCCCTGCGCCTGGGCAAGGATAACGAAACCGCGCTGCCGGGGTGTGACGCGATCGTCTTGTTCCAGCAGGCTCAGCACCCGCCGCCAGGAACTTCCGACCGTGTTGGCGTGGTTGGCTTCGTCTACCGTCATCAATTGGTTCCCTCGAGTGCTTGCTTGCCTGGATTGCGGCAGCCGAAGGTCCGTGGCCGATCAAAGGGCGTGGATTCCGAACCGAATCCACAGGGTTATGCACAGTCCGTGGATAATCGGCTACTGAGACACTCTAGGGGATGGAAACTCCAGAAGATAGCTGGGAAGAAGCTTGTGGATAATTACACCGTTGTGGTTCTGAAACGGGCTCTGTGAGCCACTTCATCCACAGGCTGGCTGGGGTACTTAGCCACAGCTGGGGATAGCGGGCTCCGCGGCTTCCGGTTTGACCTGGGGGGTCTTTTTGCCCTAACGTTGTGAAGTCCTATGTGTCCGCTTTTTGACCGCCCGTACCTCCGGTAATTCCGGCGTTGGGCGGCGGCGGATACTCAATAAACTTAGCGTCGGCCAGTTCTTCCCCTTTTGATCGGGTGGGCGCACCTTTGATCCACTGGAGTAACTAACGTGAGCAAGCGGACTTTTCAGCCGAATAACCGCCGTCGGGCCAAGAAGCATGGCTTCCGCCTTCGTATGCGCACCCGTGCCGGCCGTGCCATCCTGGCCGCCCGTCGTGGCAAGGGCCGCGTCGAACTGTCGGCCTAAATAACTGACTCGTCGGTCAGCCTTCCAAGCGAGTCAATAGGTGCTAGCCACCCGTAACCGTCTGCGGACTTCTACCGACTTTTCAACAACTGTACGTTCCGGCGTCCGCAATGGACGCCGGAACTTAGTGTTATATACGGCACCTATCGGTGCCGGAGAACCGAGCCGCATCGGCTTCATCGTTTCCAAAGCTGTCGGGAACGCTGTGACCAGGAACCTCGTTAAGAGGAGACTGAGAGAAGCAGGTGCATTGTCTTTGAATAGGCATGGCACGGGTCTTGCTGTTGTGGTCCGGGCGTTGCCCGCGGCTGCGACGGCGAGCTGGGACCAGCTGCTGACGGATTACAATGCCGCCTTGGCGGCAACCACGAAACGGCTCGGCGGATCCTCTCCGCGGGTTGTTTCGCCCACCCAGGGCACCACAACGGAAGGGACACCGCGTGCATGAGCTGAGCTCCGCCGTCGTCCGCTTCTTTAGAGTCGCTCCGAGGATCCTCGGAACATTTTTGTGGGAGCTGCCGCGCAACGTCCTCATCATCTTGCTGAAGACGTATCGCAGGATCATCTCTCCCTTGTACGGCCAGGTGTGCCGGTTCTTCCCTTCCTGCTCGGCGTATGCCCTCGAAGCGGTGACGGTACACGGTGCCGTCAAGGGAAGCTGGCTCGCAGTGCGGCGCCTTGCGCGTTGCCACCCCTGGAACGCCGGCGGTGTGGACCACGTCCCCGCCGGACATCGTCACTGGCCCGAAGGCCGGACGCCCACAATTGTTGTACTGAACAACCCGGACCAGTTCCTGGCTGTGTGGTCTGATGAAGACGGTCGCCGCACAGCGGCCTGAGGAAATAGGGAAAACGTATGGACATCTTTGGAACAATTCTGGCCCCGTTCAAGTGGCTAGTGTCCGCGATCATGCTGGGGTTCCACGACGGGCTGAGTTTCATCGGCCTGCCGCCGGAGAACGGCTGGACCTGGACGCTGTCCATCATCGGCTTGGTGCTGGTGATCCGTGCCGCCCTGATCCCTGTCTTCGTCAAGCAAATCAAGGCCCAGCGAGGCATGCAGCTGCTTCAACCTGATCTGAAGAAGATGCAGGCGAAGTACAAGGGCAAGACCGACCAGCTCTCCCGCCAGGCGATGGCGCAGGAACAGATGGCGCTGTACAAGAAGCACGGCACCAACCCGTTCTCCGCTTGTTTGCCCATGCTGATCCAGATGCCGTTCTTCTTCGCGCTGTTCCAAGTGCTTTCCGGTATCAGTGCTGCGAAGGAAAGCGGCACCGGCATCGGGGCTTTGAGCCATGAGCAGGTAGTGCAGTTCGATGCATCCAGCATCTTCGGCGCCCCCCTCTCGGCTTCGCTGCTTCACGGCGGCGGTGGCGGCGACCAGACGGTCGTGTGGGTTCTCTCCATCGTGATGATCCTGGCCATGACGGCGTCGCAGTTCATCACGCAGAAGCAGATCATGGCCAAGAACATGTCCGAAGAGGCAATGGCCAGCCCGTTCATGCGCCAGCAGAAGATGATGCTCTACATTCTGCCGCTCGTCTTCGGTGTGGGTGGCATCAACTTCCCGATTGGCGTGCTTATCTACTGGACCACCACCAACTTGTGGACCATGGGCCAGCAGTTCTTTGTCATCCGCCGCATGCCGACTCCGGGTTCCCCTGCGGCGAAGGCGCTTGCTGAACGTCGCGCAGCCAAGGGCTTGCCTTCCCACCCACTCCTGGGCGGTAAGAAGGACGCAGACGTCGCTGCCGAAGTGGCCGCCGTCGAGGTCAAGGCACAGCAGCGCATCCAGCCACAACGTAAGAACAGGAAGAAGAAGTAATGTCTGTTGAAAGCACCGAAGAGGCAACGGCCGCTGCCGCTCAGGAACCGGCAGAAGCCACAGAAGAAACTTCTGAAGAAGGCACTGCTGCCGGCAAAGGCACTTCCGTGAGCCGCCTCGAGGAAGAGGGGGACGTCGCCGCCGACTACCTTGAGGAACTCCTCGACATTGCCGACATCGACGGCGACATCGACATTGAGATCCGCAACGGACGCACCTACATCTCCATCGCGGCTGAAGACGACTCCGAGGGGCTTGAGAGCCTGGTCGGCCGCGACGGTGAAGTGCTTGAAGCCCTTCAGGAACTCGCTCGCCTGTCCGTGCTGTCGGCGACTGAAAACCGGTCCCGCCTGGTGCTCGACATCAACGGCTACCGCAAGGAACGTGCCGGCGATCTGCAGCAGATTGCCGAAGACGCCGTCGCGAAGGTCAAGGAGACCGGCGCCTCTGTGGCACTTGAACCAATGAGCGCCTACGAACGCAAGATTGTGCACGACGCTGTCGCGGACCTCGGCTTTGTATCCGAGTCCGAGGGCGAGGGCGCCGGCCGCCACATTGTGGTTTCGGCCGACTAACGGATCATGGTTGAAATTACGGCAGCCGAACTCCAGGCGGCAGAGAAGATTTTCGGTGACCGTCTTGGTCTCGCCCAGCGGTACGTAGAACATCTGGCGACGTCGGGAACCGAGCGCGGGCTGATTGGCCCGCGCGAGGTTCCCCGCCTGTGGAGCCGGCACGTTCTCAATTGCGCGGTCATCGAGTCGGTGATTGCCCACGGAAGCCACGTTGCAGATGTTGGTTCTGGCGCGGGGCTTCCGGGCTTGTGCCTGGCGATTGCACGCCCCGATCTTGAACTCACGCTGATCGAACCCCTGGAGAGACGCGTCATCTGGCTTCAGGAAGTAGTGGACGACCTCGGGCTGGGCAACGTCACCGTCATGCGCACCCGGGCCGAACTCGCAGTGGGAATGGTCGACGCGGACGTTGTCACGGCGCGGGCTGTCTCTGCGCTGTCCAAGCTCGCTGGCTTGACCATTCCCTTGCTCAACGGCAAGGGTGAAGTGGTTGCGATCAAGGGCCGCAGTGCTGCTGAGGAGATCGAGCAAGCAGCAAAAGTGATCCGCAGGCTCGGCGGCGTGGAAACGTCTGTTGTGGTTTGTGGGCAGGAGCTGCTGGAAGAACCCACCACCGTGGTGCGGATTGTCGTTAACAAACAGGGGAAGATCGCTTAGCTTCGGCGCTGTGTCCCGCGTGTCCCCGACTGAGCGGTTAAGCTAGAGAACGGCAGCTAGAGCCGAATGAGAGTGAGAGTGTGACAGTGGGCAGTAGCGAAACCTCCACCCAGCGGATCCCGCCATTTATTTCCTTGGGGTCGGCTCGGGCCATGGCTGCACCCTCGGCGTCCTTTGAATCGGCGCTGATGCGCACGAATTCGGTTGCGAACGCCGCTGTTTCACGTGAAACCCTGATTGCCGGACACGACAACGTCATGGACTCCATCGACGACTCCAGCCCTATTGCGCGCCAGCTCGCCAACGAGACCCGACGTCGCGAACGGCTGCTGGGGCGCGAGCTCCCCAAGCCGGAGAAGACCCGGATCTTTACCGTGTCCAATCAAAAGGGCGGCGTCGGAAAGACCACCACTACCGTCAATATTGCGGCCGCTTTGGCTTCTGCTGGACTTAATGTCCTGGTGATCGACATCGATCCCCAAGGAAATGCGTCCACCGCTCTCGGCATTGAGCACCACGCCGACGTCGACAGTATCTACGACGTGCTGATCAACGATCTCCCGCTACGTGACGTTGTGGCTCCTTGCCCTGATATTCCCAATCTCATCTGCGCCCCGGCAACCATTCACCTGGCGGGCGCCGAAATTGAATTGGTTTCCCTCGTGGCACGGGAGCAACGCCTGCGCCGCGCAATCGATGTGTATTCGAAGGAACGCGCAAAGAATGGTGAAGGTCGCCTGGACTACATCTTCATCGACTGCCCGCCCAGCTTGGGCCTGCTCACGGTCAACGCCTTCTGCGCGGCCAGCGAGGTACTCATCCCGATCCAGTGTGAGTACTACGCATTGGAAGGCCTGAGCCAACTCCTTAAGAACATCGAAATGATCCAGAAGCACCTCAATGCTGATCTGGTCGTTTCCACCATCCTCCTCACCATGTACGACGGCCGCACGAACCTGGCCGCACAGGTGGCTTCCGAAGTCCGGCAGCATTTCCCGGAACAAGTTCTCGGTGCCGTGGTTCCTCGCTCCGTGCGCATCTCGGAAGCTCCAAGCTACCAACAGACGGTGATGACCTACGATCCGTCATCCAGCGGCGCGTTGTCCTACATGGAAGCCGCCGCGGAAATCGCCGAGCGCTAGACTTCCTTAATCACTGCAATATCCTTGGCGGGCTCTATTCTTGCCATTCCACCGGAGGGACATACTAATGAGCGAAAAGCGACGAGGCCTGGGTAGGGGTCTTGGGGCTCTCATTCCCAGCTCCGCTTCGGCCGGTGCATCGGGCAATGGCGTTCCGACGTCCCGGCCTGTGGACCTCTTCTTCCCTGACGCACGCAAGACCCCGGAGACGGTGGATGCTCCTGAAGTGCCTGAGACCGAGGTAGCGAAGAGCTCGCCTTCGCGAGGCTCTTCGTCCAGGAGCACGACGGCGGCAAAGGCTCCTGCTGCGAAGTCGCCCGCTGCGAAGGTCACCGCCGATGAAGAGCAGGCCGCGTCTGAGCCTGCCGATGATACTGCCGATGGCGCTTTTTCCGAGTCCGTTCCCGCGGAATCGTCCGGGGTCGAACTTGTCGAGGTTCCCGGGGCGCGCTTCGCCGAAATCCCGGTCGGGGACATTCATCCCAACCGCAAGCAGCCACGCAGCGTCTTCGACGAGGACGACATGGCGGAGCTGGTTCACTCCGTCAAGGAAATAGGCGTCCTCCAGCCAATTGTTGTGCGTACTTCAACCGAAAAGGGTGGAGAACCGTACGAACTGGTGATGGGTGAACGGCGATGGAGGGCTGTACAGGCCGCCGGGCTCGAAACCATTCCCGCGATCGTTCGCGACACCAATGATGATGACCTCCTGCGCGATGCTTTGCTGGAAAACCTGCACCGCAGCCAACTGAACCCTCTGGAAGAAGCAGCCGCCTACCAGCAACTGCTGGAGGACTTCGGTACCACCCACGAGCAGCTGGCCGATCGGATCGGACGGTCCCGCCCGCAGGTGTCCAACACCCTTCGCCTCCTCAAACTTCCTCCCCTCGTGCAGCGACGCGTTGCCGCCAGCGTACTCTCGGCCGGCCATGCCCGCGCACTGCTCGCTCTTCCCGACGCAGCCGCGATGGAGCGTCTCGCACAGAAGATTGTGTCTGAAGGAATGTCCGTACGGGCAACTGAGGAAGCAGTGGCGTTGTACCAGGATCCTACGGTGCCGCCTAAGAACAGCATCCCGCGCCCGAATGCGCGCCATGAGCGCCTCGACTACCTCGCATCTTCTCTTTCCGATCGGCTGGACACCAACGTCAAGATCACCCTCGGGGCCCGAAAGGGTCGGGTCAGCATTGAGTTTGCAAGCGTCGAGGATCTGAACCGCATCATGGATGTTTTGGCGCCCGGAGATGAAGGCTAGCCGCTCGATTTCTCAGGAACTGGGGTTTGCTTCTGAGGAGGCAGGCCCCATTTTCATTTAATGGTGCTCGTGGGTGTGCGGAGATCAGTTGATTCCGTGGCGATGTTCATCGTAGTTGGAGCGGTGTACGTGCTCTCGGGCTGGCGCCTTCCCCTGCGGGTACAGCGGTCCTGCACGCTTTCCCTGGAGTGTCCGTCGCGGCCAGCCGCTCTGCTCCGGGTTGTCACTTGTGTTTCACGTGAAACGCATCGGGCTGGGCCCATAAGCAGGTAGGAGTCGGTCTTCTCATCTGCCCGCTGCGATGGTCCGATTTGAGTCGCCTCGGCAAACGCACGGTTGAGTGCTCTCTCGAACGCTTCCGCTCGAGCTCGCTGGAACATGCCTACGTGACAGGAATGCCGGGCTCCCCTAAGTTTCGGTCGTGGCTGCCAGCCTCATTTGCGACCACATGTCTTTGCGATTCACGTGAACCGTAGGGCACGTTCGCCTTCTCCTACTGTTGACCTGTGAGCCTCGCTCGATCCTTCGCTGTTGACTCAGGGATCTGCGGTTCGTGGTCGATCTGACCTTGGGCCTTCGGGTCCATTTCGCTCGCCTTCCTTTGTGGATGGAGATAACGGTCGTCCTTCCCATGTGTTCGCGACAAGGTCCGCGCTAGGGCGCATCTGAAGAACCTTCAACCTGGACTCTGCGCCTGCGCCTGCACAGCGCCAGACCTTGGGCTGAACTACAGTCGGTAATGCCCCAATAGTCCGGGCGTGCTGGTCCGGGCACGCTGCGCCCAGTTGGCCACCTTCTCTGTGTCTCGCTGAGGTGCAGATGTTTCACGTGAAACAGCCGGCCCGGCGCGTGCGTCCCTGATGGCCGCACACCTTGATCTCACTTTCGCCTGAACAGGTCAGTCCGGCAGGTGGCCTGGTAGCCACGCTGAGGTCGGCTGTCAGTACGCTCGGTTTCACGTGAAACCGGGGACTACAGGCTGGGCCAAGAGCAATTCAGGGCTTGCGGTTCGATATTTGATAGTGGACTCGCAGTACGTAACCAATGTCTTGCGAACCGGCTCGGTGAGGCGCCTCAGAAGGCGCCACTTGATTGGCCTGCTTCTGTCCACTCAGCGTTTAGAAGGGGATTTCCTGCATTGGGCTACGCCCATCGGGTCACCCGGGACCCGGCTAAGGTTGGAGTACTGAAGGAAAGTTGTCTTTAGTTGTGATGGGCTCAGTGGCGATGGGCTCGACCAGGCCTTGCCACCATTTCTTCCCATGCGTCGAACTTGCCATCTTCCACCGACCCTGCCCGGCAGGCTGGCTGGGCAGCGTGGCAATAGGAGAAGCAAGCATCGTCTGCCCGTGACGCGTGCTGACGGGTGCCCAGGATCATTACGATGGCGGATCCGGACGACTGAGTGCGGCGTGCGTTAGGCGGCGCTTTTGGGCGTCTGGAACGTGGAATTGCCAGCAGCTGGTCTCGGCTCGGTGGGAACAGCCAAGGGCGGGGAGCTATCCGCGACTATGCAGCGGTAGGTGGGGGGCTTGCCGATTGCTCGCGCTGGTTGTCGTCTCGTGTCTGGGACTGCGAGTGATTGCCACTGCAGATCTCGCACCTAAGCGATGCTGAACCCTTTTGCTGGGATCTGCGACATGAGCTCGAGGCCCCGACCTCGGGTACTGCTCCCCTGTTGGCTTGGCGGTTGGATTTGAACATACTGGAGCGTTCCGTGATCCTCCTGGACCCCGGCGGCACCGATGAGCCTGGGTCGAGTCCGAGCCGGCCACCGGGATTGTTGCGTCCTCGATGCGGGGGCTCGCCCAGGATCGTGAGCGAAGGTCCCAAGCCGTAGGGTGGGAGTTGACTCGGCTTGCCCTCGGCCGGGACTCGGCAACCAATGGTCAGTATCGTCAACGGCTCCACCGGCAAGGTGATCGCATTGCCCTGCAGTCCGAAGCGGCTGGGATGCGAGCGTGGGAGGGTCGATGCTGGAGCGGTTATCCGCGCCCAGGCCGATGGCCGGACGGTTGATTTTCAGACGGGGCATCGGCCGCGGTGCTCGTTTGGAATGAAGCTGTTTGCAGAGTGGTCTCCCCCACGGTCCTCACGCCACGTTCATCCTCGGCGCTTTGACCGGGCCTACCCGTTCTGGGCCTACCCTTCCCGGCGCGGCCCTGTTTCGGGTGTGAGTGATCTTTGGTTCGTGCGTGCCCGTGCGATGAGCTTGCTCCGAGACAAGCCGGATAGCGAGCGATTCGTTGGAAGGGAGACATCCGCACGGCAGCCCGCGCCGTATCTGGATTCGCCTGGACTCGTGTCGCCTGCACCGTGACTTTCGGAGGAAGAATCCGCGGCATTCTCGGCGCACGTTGAGCGCGCGAACCTCCGCCAGTTCACATCGGCATTCGAATTGTGGAGGTGTGGAAACATTCAGATGGGTCTCTAGGCTGATCAGCGTCGGAACATTGAGACTGGGGCAGTCCGACACTTCAACAGAACGGTTGGAACTATCGACGATCCTGGACGTCAACGGAGGTACAAAAGCGCGGCTCGGTGCGAGGGTCGCTCGGTAGGCGGGAGACCAAGCGTGGCCCTTGCACGATGCTCCCACCCCTCTCGATACCTGCGGACCGCTGTTGAAAAGTCTGAGGGCAGCGGTGGATATCGCTGTGGATAACTTTGTTGATAAGTCGGCCGGCTTGAGGCGTCGAAGGGCCTAGCTCCGCGGCTCGTTATCCGGCCGATGCTGTGACACGGGCGGGTGTCTGCGCTCTTCAATGGCTCTGTTTCACGTGAAACAAGACCATCGTCTTCAAACCGCTCGATTTCACCTCGATTTGGCCGAATTTTGGCGAATTTGCGGGCGTTTCAAAAGGCTTCCGACCCAGAGTAAGTCTGATTTCGAGTGGCAGGCTGAGCGGCTCATTGGTTCGGACTAATGGCGGTCCGGCCCACGCTTGGGTCGCTGCACAGGCGGGCTCTTTTCCCCGGTGGATATCCCTGTGGATAACTATGTGCATAACTTTGGACCGGTCGGTGGATATCCTTAGCGGTCTCGATGCAGCTGCTGGCGAAGGTCGGTGCCATATTGTCCACAAGTGTCCGTATCCCGTCAGCAGGTTCAGGGCCTGCGAGAATTCTGAGCCAACGTGAGCGAGTATCGGCTCAAGGTCTTGTCATGTTTCACGTGAAACTGTGGCCGCCTCGCGCTACCAATAGCGGGGACTCTCTCGGCACTGAAGGGGGAAGGGCAGGCGCAGGCTGCCTTTCGGCAGACGCACACCAAGCCGCCCGACGCAGAAGCAGCCGTTTAGACTACGAGGATCTAGTCCTGACATCCATCGGACCGCACGCTCTCCTGCCCTGCGAATGGTTCATTCATGGCGTGGGCATGTCGCCGATCGCGGTGCCGGTCCGCAAATTAAGTGTGTGATGGCTTGCGGCTTCCAATCGATTCTGAAGCAACGGCCGCCTGCGCCCCGCCGCACTTGAGTCAGCACATGGAGTCATAAAGAACCGTTGGCGGACCGGAGGCCCACAAGCCGAGGGTGCACGGGCCGAGCGAACACTCGACAAGGGGAATCGTCGGCTGACGTTCAGCAGTCCGTATCCTCAGGACTCACTCCCTGGGGATACGAACTCTTCCTCGGTGCGTGTGGATTCGCTTGCGCTTTGGAACAAACCGGGAGGCGCGATCAGCACTGCACGCGCCAGCCTTTCCAATGTTCCAACCTTCCAATGCCTGCACTTTTCAGTGAGGGAGGGTCCAGGCTCGCGAAGGTTGCCTGGGCGCTGCATGTTCATGTTCGATTCGGCGCCCATAGTCCTTTCGCGTCTGGATGATCGTTCCGGGGGCCGGCGTTGCTGGGGGACTGGCTTCGTAACACCAAGTCAGTAGGTGTGAGGTAGGAACTGGGTCTGCCGAAGTCCGGGCAGTAGCTCGATGGGAGCGAGCTGGGCGCCGGCCGCGGCGCCGTGATTCAGGATTAGACACCGTGGCCACGCTCATCGGTGCAGGGTCGCGTCAGTGTCCTCTCGAACCCTGTTCCGACAAGCTTCCTACGTGTGAGCTGGGGTTTGGGCTCCGTTGACAGGGCAAATGAGGCGCAGCCTCGGTCTACCTGGATCCGGACCACTGCTGGTCGACGACCCTGACCTGGCTATCGGGCGCTGTATTTGAGAACCTGACCGCCACGATCGGCCCCTATCCCCCGCCATCAGTCCCGGTTCAATCGCCCAACGGCTGCCCTGCGCGAAGTAGATGGTGATAACGGCCGGCCAGCCTCCCGGGCGCTCCTGTGCAGCGTGCAGTACTGACGCCTTCGTTCTCTGCCACGGTTGGTTGTCGGTTCTGATGCTCGAAGGCTGATTTCAAGACGCCAAATTCAATCCCTTGAGCGGCGCTTGGGCGGACCCACATTCCGACCTGGCCCCCGAACGCGCCTGGGGCCGTCAACGTGACCAGCTTGAAATCTACCTCGTGTGGATACCGGGAGCGCCAGTCACCGTTCTTCTGGGGCTACGGAGGCAGATGTTTCGACGCAGCGTCGGCCTGCAAAGCCTAGATGCCAGGGCCAGGTCTCGGCACGCGTATCGAATCGCAGCGCAACGATGGCTCATCCCGATCAGTATCCAGCCGTTTGGGCCTTAACCTGCCCGCCCTAAAGGAAGAATCACTACGTCCGTAAGCCACCGGCGTCCCCGCATGGATGGTGGACCGGATTTCATGGCACGGAGTCCCAACCGCAAGGCTTGAAACAACCAGATTTAATTGCAAGGCGCACCTTTCCGGAAGACAGTGTCGAAGTATGGCGCGACGAAGCAGCTCTGCCCCAGCGTCGTCGTCGCCTGGACAGAGTTCTGACGACAAATTTCGGAAGCGAGGACCTCGGCGGGTGATTCGTTCAGCTGCTATCTCCAGGAATGTTGCTCGGATGCCGAATCCCAAGAGCCGGAACCCCTTGAGTGCTACAACGTGCGGAACCCGCCTCACGACGGACTGCGGGTGTTCGGTGGTGAAGGACGCTGGTAACCAAGTGAACCAAGTGAACCGAGTCCGGGCCGATGAGCACGTGATTAGGATTTCCGGTTGGGACGGTGTTTCACGTGAAACATGGGGCACGGAGAAGTATCTGCGGATACTCCCCGCTAGACAGAGAGGTTGGTCAAGGCCGGGCATCTTCGCTAAACCGGCGGCGAGCCGAGAGCAGTCGGCAAGAGGTACCGCTCGCAGGAGTCAACGGATCCGAATCCCGGACGGAGTTTCAGCGCGGCATCAGTACCGACTGGCAATTCGGCACGCGCCCGCGGTCCGTGCAAGGGCGCAGGACTGCCGGGATTTCATGGGAAACCATCCAACTGCCTGCATCTGGGCGTGAAACGAGTGCGCAGCTCGAAACCAATCAAGCAGGTAGCCATGTTTCACGTGAAACGACGCGCTTGCTGAGCGCGCACAGGAAATCATCCAGAATCGTTCCTAAAAGCGCGATCTGCTCGGAACTCAGCGGTCAGCCAACGACGTTTCACGTGAAACAGCGGGATCTACTACTCCCAACTTGATATCCGAAACGGAAACGCCGTACCAGAGCGAACTTCCCGGAACTAACCGCGACCGAAAAAAGCAAAGATGAGCAGGTGCGCCTTCGACCGTGTTGCAGGCTATACCCGCCTGCAGTTGCGCTGATCCCAGCCGGGTTCCGGTCCGCCTGAATTCTCTAGCCTGTCCAAGCCGTTACCAAGAAGAATTGCTCACTTTGAATATGGAAAAGGTTCATAAACAAAGGTGTCCAGGCGAAGCCAGCAGCAGGCCTTCCATCTGCCCACCAATACCTCCGGCAAACACCACCATCACACTAGCCGGGCGCAGAAGAACCCCTGGGTCAGCGTACCCGAAGGCACGAAAAAGCCGGTGGTCCTCGCTCAAAAGCGAGGACCACCGGCTGAATCAGAAGCGACCGCTATGCGGGCGCGGTGCGACCTAGGACAGTACGGACTCAAATTCCTTTTCGAAGAACTGCTTCGGCTTGGCGCCGATAACCGTGCTCTTCACTTCTCCCCCACTGAAGAGGTAAACCGCAGGAATCGACGTGATGCCGTATTCAGCGGCGATAGCCGGGTTGTCGTCGACATTCAGCTTGACGACGTCAACCTTGTCTCCGTATTCAACCGAGATCTCGTCGAGGATGGGACCCAACTTACGGCACGGGCCGCACCATTCTGCCCAGAAGTCCACGATGACCGGCTTTTCAGCGGCCAGGACGTCGGTGCTGAAGCTGGCGTCGGTAACGTCTTTAGCGTTGCTCATAATTCTTTCCCTTCGAATGGATGGCTGCTGTGCCGATTAGGCGTGCAGGTCTGCAAGATAGTGCTCGACGTCCAAGGCCGCGACACAACCGGAACCGGCAGCCGTGATGGCCTGGCGGTAGGTGGGGTCCACGACGTCGCCGGCGGCGAAGACGCCCTTGATGCTGGTCTTGGAGCTGCGGCCGTCGACGGCGATGGTGCCTTCAGGGGCCAGCTCCAGTTTTCCCTTTACGAGTTCCGTGCGGGGATCGTTGCCGATGGCCACGAAAACGCCGGTGACGGCGAGTTCGGACTCCGTGCCGTCAACGAGGTTCTTCAGCTTCAGGCCGGTCACCTTGGCCTCCCCGATGACGTCTTCGACGGCGGTGTTCCACACGAAGTTGATCTTTTCGTGGGCCTGGGCACGGTCACCCATGATCTTGGAAGCCTTGAGGGTGTCGCGGCGGTGTACCACTGTGACGGACTTGGCGAACTTGGTCAGGAAGAGTGCTTCCTCCATGGCAGAGTCGCCGCCGCCGATCACTGCGATGTCCTGGTCCTTGAAGAAGAAACCGTCACAGGTTGCACACCAGCTGACGCCGTGGCCGGAAAGGCGCTTTTCATTCTCCAAGCCGAGTTCACGGTATGCCGAACCGGTCGACAGAATGATGGCGCGTGCCTTGAAGGTCTCCCCCGTGGCAATGGTCACGGACTTGATGTCGCCGTCGAGGTCCAGTTCGGTGACATCCTCAAACAGAATTTCAGTCCCGAAGCGTGCCGCCTGCTTTTCGAAGTTCTCCATGAGATCAGGTCCCATGACGCCTTCGGGGAAACCGGGGTAGTTCTCGACGTCTGTTGTGTTCATCAGTTCGCCACCGGCAGTCACGGAACCGGCGATGAGCAGCGGGTTCATGTTGGCGCGTGCCGTGTAGACGGCCGCCGTGTAACCGGCAGGCCCTGAGCCTACGATGATGACATCACGTACGTTGGACGCGGTGTTTTCTGCGTTGCTCACTGGTGGGTGAACCTCTTCCTTAGTCGATGCACCGGATCCTTGCGGCCGGCCACATGGCACAACCCTCTGTCGGCGCGGAATATTCCGATGTTCCCGGGGACCCTAATATCCGCCACCATTCAGGGTACCTTCCGGCGGCGCAGGGCATGGAAGCGCCTGCGCCCGAAGGCGCCTCCCGCCGTCGACTACTGGACCTTGATCTCCGCAAGGCGGAGGCCGAACCCGTAGCGTGTCTTGGGCGCGGTCAGCTTGGGCAGGGATTTGATGGAGATGATTACGTACTGTGCCGTGACAGGGGAACTGAGCGGCATGGTGAGCTCCGGTGACGTGAAGCTGTTGGTGCCCACCAATTTGGCGCCGTCCATGGCCGGACGGTCGTTCGTGTAAACGTTGATGTTTCCACCGGACGCGCCCAACTGGCTCAATGTGACCGATGTCACTTGCGAGGGGGCCTTGAGCTTGACGAGCAGCGAAACTCCATCAGCAGCGAGCCCACCCCAGTCCGCAGTGGCGAATTCCATGTCCGACCAGTAACTCGCGGCATTGCCGTCGTAGGCTTTGACCAGGTCTTTGTCGTAGGTCGCGGCGAACTCGAAATCGCCCATGCGAGTGACTCCATCGATGGCCGGAGGCGCTGCGACCGGAGGTGCAGATGCACTGCTGCTCGGCTGTCCACTTACTGGTTGGGACGCTGTGGAGGATGGCTTGGCCGCGGGCGACCCTCCGGGGATGAGGTTGCCGAGGTTGGTGACAGCCAGAATCAAACCCACGATCAAGACGGCGGCAAGGACTCCACCCACGAGCCAACGGAAGGAACGGGGCTCGCGGACTGGTTCCTCGTCGTAGTATTCGTCTTCGTCAAGGGGCTCTGCCTGCTCACGCGCAGTCGCCGGGAAGCTTGATGCTCCTCGGCTGTATCCGCCGGTAGCGGCAGCCGCATCCCGCGAAGCGCCCGCACCCCGGGAGCCGGCGCCCTCATTGACAAAGCCGTAGTCGTCTTCGGACCACAGAGATACTTTGGATTCCTGGGCAGGGTTCGCGGAGGTAGGCGCCTGAGGGGTGGACGCCGGAACAGCCTGCGTGGCGGGCGCCTCTTGGATTTGCTGCGGAGCGGTCCGGCTCGACTCAGCGCTCCGGGTGGACTCGCTGGCCGAAGGGGATCCAGTCCTCCCCGAAGGCGCGGCTTCGCCGTCGTCGCTGTTTGCCCTGCCGGTACCCTTCACGGCGGCCGCGGCCGCTGCTGCAGCCGCCCCTGCACCCGCTGCCGCAGCAGCGATGCGGGAACCGATACCCCCAGAGGCCGACGCCGGCCGGCCGGCGGGCATGGGAGGAACCACCGGGCGGCGCGGGTCAACAGGTGCTGGGGCATCCGGCTGTGGTTCGCCTGCGGGAGTGGGCTCGACCTCGGCGTAACTGATGTACTCGGCGTCGTGCTCTTCGTCGTCGTACAGTCCGTCGTAGGTCTCGGGTTCGTGGGACCTGGCCTGGCCGAAGATCTCGCTGCCGAGGGTGTCCGTAAAGAACGGTTCGACGTAGGGCGGGTTGGTGGCCACGACGAGATCCAGCAGGTCAGGGGCGCTGCTGTGGTTGGTGATGAGGTACGTGGTGCTGTCGCTGACGCCGAGATCAAGGATCTGGACATGCCCGGGCCGTTCCCCAGTGGCTACCTCGCGGGCGCTCTTGGCAACCTGCTCGGCGTTTCCGGGGCCAGCCACGAGGATACTGACAGGCCTGTTGAGGACCTGGTCCACGCCGTCGAGCACCAGATCCTGGTCGTGCGAAGTCAACACGGTGGCTGTGACTTTGTAGCGGCCGCCAAGCACTGATCCGACATCGATCGGGTGGGACACGGGTTCCTCCTATGACTGTCCGGAAGCTGCGGGTCCTGAATACGGGATCCGGCCAGCCGGCTGACCCGTGGTCTGCAACTACCTGTATTATTTTCTGATCCTAGCTGATTGGGCCCTTCCGGCTCCCGGTTTGCGAGGATGCGTCACCTTTTGCGGCGGGGTCCACCACGGAAATATGGGTTGTTTCCCAGCGTCCCCTGATAGGTGCGGCGACCAGGCAACGGGATGCCCGGGCGGCCTGCGGCCCCTTGCGCGGTGCTGGGGAGGTCCTCATCCGGCAGATATGACTTCTCGACGTCGGACCACGCGTCCACTTTTTCCTTCCGTTCCGCAATGCCCCGATCGTCAAGGTGGTCAGGATCGTGGCCGCCATCCCATCCGTCCTTGGAGGGGATTGTTTGCAATGCGGGACCGGCGCGGAAGGATGCTGCGTCGAACTCGCCCGAGATGCGCGGAATGAGCCCGGTGTCGTCGGACACCGTGGCGCGGACCGCCGTCGGGCTCTGCTTTCCGCTCGCGGACGGCGTCTTGGCAACCGGAACGCCCCGGCCAAGCCGGCCGAGGACGGGCCGGAGCAGATCGCGCAGCTCGCTGACATGGAAGACGCGCAGCAGGAACAGGTACGCAAGCAGCATGACGGGCCCGACGACGACGACCGTCACCAAGGCGGCAGGCCTGCTGCTCCAGGCGAAACCGTCAGCGTGGTAGCTGCCCAGGAGCCACAAAGCCAAGGCGCCGGCGATCGCCGAGCCCAAGGCGGCATAGCCCATGCGGATGTACGAGTTCGCGATCCGGGGACCGTCCACATGGCCGAGGAGGCGTCGCAGGAACCAGACGCTGATGACCACGGACAGGATGTTGCCAAGCGTATACAGGACGGCGATCGCGAAGATGATCTGGCCCACCGGCAGGAACTGGATGATGAACGCGCCCACAACGTTGAGCAGGGCAAGCATGAGCTGGATGTAGAAAGGGGTCCGGGCGTCTTCGTTGGCGTAGAAGACGCGGGACATCATGAAGTTGGCGCTCATGAACGGCGTGCTCAGCGCGAGGATTGTCAGAGTCTGGGCGAGCATGACGCCGTCCTGTGGCTTCCCGCCGGAGAAGAACATGCCCAGCGGTCCGGCGAGGGCGAACAGGGCCAGTGCGCCGAAGACAGTGGCGACGGCCATGGTCCGCAGTCCATGCGAAAGTGCTTCGCGCAGCTGGGCTTTGTTGCCGGCCTGTGACGCGTGGGCCATCCGGTTGAAGAGTACCGTGGCGAGCGACAACGCAATGATCGAGTGCGGCAACAGGTACAGCTGGCTGGCTACTTCCAGGACCGCGTTACCGGGGAGGGTGGCGGCCGCAGGGTCCTGCGCGTGCTCCAGGCGAAGTCGCTCGGAGCCGGGGATCGTGGCGATCCTCATGACGTAAAGGAAAGCGAGCTGCCCGACGGCGGCGGTCAGGAGCGTCCAGACGCTCAGTTTTGCTGCTTGGCCCAGTCCCACGCCCCGCCACCCGAAGCGGGGCCGGAGCCCGAGCCGCAGGCGGATTACCGGGACGAGGAGTATGGCCGTCTGCGCGAGCACGCCGATAGTGGAGAAGCCGGCGATGAGGAAGGTCTGGAAGGGTCCCCAATTATCCAAGGTGTGGGGGTTGGTGTTGTTGGCACCAAGGATCCAGATGAACATGCCCAGTCCGGCGATGGCCACCACATTGTTCAGGATCGGCGCCCACATGGCGGGCCCGAAGGCGCCGTTGGCGTTGAGGATCTGGGTCAGCAGAGCGTACAAACCGTAGAAGAAGATCTGCGGCAGGCAATAGAACGCGAACGTTACGGCCAGGGATTTCTGCTGGGGTGAATAGCCTTGGGTAGTGAGGTCGATGACCATGGGCGCGGCCAGCGTGACCAGCGCCGTCAGCGTCAAGAGAACCAGCACGGCCAAGGTCAGGAGCCGGCTGATGTAGTCCGCGCCGCGGTCCGGGCCTTTGCTGGCCTTGATGATTTGCGGGACAAGTACGGCGTTGAACACACCACCTGCCACCAGGAGGAAGATCAGGTTGGGCAGGTTGTTGGCGTTGATGAATGTGTCATTGACCGTCGATCCCAGCCCCAATGCGGCGCCGAGCATCCAGGTTTTGGCGAAGCCGAGGAACCGTGAAACGAGCGTCCCGGCGGCCATGACGGCGCTGGAACGTGTTTCTCCGGACTGGACTGACTGGGTTGGTTTGGCGGCAGACATTGTCATTATCGTCCCACGAGCCGGGCTGCCTGTTGCGTCAAGACTGGATAAACGGCCGCATTAGAGGTGTTCGGGGAGGACTTCCCGGGCAAGATCGGCGATGCGCCGCTCATTGGGAAAGGACAACTTGCGGGCCAAATCCTGGAGGGGAACCCAAGCGGCATCGATGGCCTCTTGGTCGGGATCGTTCTCGATGGTCAACTCCCCGCCCGTGGCGCGCAGGAGGAAATGGTGCACGGTTTTGTGGACGCGGTGCCCGCTCACGGTGAACCAGTAGTCGATGCTGCCGAGGGGAGCAAGGACGTTGCCTTTGATTCCGGTCTCTTCGGCAATCTCCCGGACGGCTGCTTCCTCATTGTTTTCCTTGCCCTCTGGATGCCCCTTCGGAAGGCACCACTCGAGCCGGCCACCCCTATTAAGGCGGGCAATGATCGCAACCCTCAGTTCGCCGTCGGAGGTGTCTACGACGACGCCGCCGGCGGAGACTTCTTCCACCGTCGGAAGGGCAGCCTGTGCCGGGTGCGGAGCGGGCGCGACGTGGGCACCAATTGCCGACGGCAATGGTGCGTTCGTCCTCCTGCCAGGAGCACTCGGGATCGGGTTGGCCATGAAGTCCACTCTAACGACTCTTGCCCGTTGGTGATGACCGGGACATGGACTGACGGTGACGTGCGGATGGCGTTCGGCGGTGATCCCGGTGCCGTTGCCATGCAATCGCAGCGCAATGACAAAGGATCCGGTGGGATGGCGCTCCGAAATCTGACAAGCTTAAGGAACTATGGCGCGAGTATTGGACAGTTCCTCAGTTAATTTCCAGATGGATCCAGTGGTCCTGGACCTCGGACAGCGGTTTGTGGACGCTGGATTCGAACTGTCGCTGGTGGGCGGGCCGGTGCGGGACCTCTTCCTGGGCCGTGTCTCGCCGGACCTGGATTTCACCACTGACGCCACTCCGGACCAGACCCTTTCCATCATCAAGAGGTGGGCCGACAATTTCTGGGAGATCGGCCGCGACTACGGAACGATCGGGATGAAGAAATCCGGCTTCCAGATTGAGATCACGACGTACCGGGCCGAGGCGTACGACGCCGATTCCCGCAAGCCCGCGGTGGCCTTCGGCTCCTCGCTCCTGGACGACCTCCTACGCCGCGACTTCACCATCAATGCCATGGCGCTCCGGCTGCCTTCCCTGGAACTCGTGGACCCGTTCGGCGGTGTCCGCGACCTCCATGCCTCGGTCCTCGCCACCCCGGGATCACCGGAATCGTCGTTCTCCGACGATCCCCTCCGCATGATGCGCGCTGCCCGCTTCGCGGCGCAGCTTGGCGTTGCAGTGCACGAGGACGTGCGCCTCGCCATGTCCGGGATGGCCGAGCGAATCAAGATCATTTCCGCCGAGCGCGTGCGCGAGGAGCTTGTCAAGCTTATTAATGGTGCGCACCCGCGCGCGGGCATCGACCTCCTCGTGGAGACAGGACTGGCCGAATTCGTCCTGCCCGAGGTCTCTGCGCTGCGCCTTGAAGCCGACGAGCACCACCGGCACAAGGATGTCTACCAGCACTCCCTGCAGGTCCTGGAGCAGGCCGCGTCGCTCGAGACGGGCCCGGACGGCCCTGTGCCGGGTCCGGATTTTGTGTTGCGCTTCGCCGCGCTAATGCACGACGTCGGGAAGCCGGCGACGCGCCGTTTCGAACCGGGCGGCGCGGTGAGCTTCCGCCACCACGACATGGTGGGCTCCAAGCTGACAGCAAAACGCATGAAGGCACTGCGCTTCGACAACGACACCATCAAGGCCGTGGCGCGGCTTGTGGAACTCCACATGCGTTTTTACGGCTACGGAGACGCGGGCTGGACCGATTCCGCCGTCCGCCGCTACGTGGCAGACGCCGGCCCCTTGCTGGAGCGCCTGCACCGATTGACCCGGTCCGACGTCACCACACGTAACCAGCGCAAGGCGGAGCGGCTCTCCTTTGCCTACGATGACCTTGAGCAACGGATTGAGGTCCTGGCCGAGCAGGAATCGCTCAATGCCATCCGGCCGGACCTGGACGGAGCGCAGATCATGGCTTTGCTGGGACTCAAGCCCGGACCTGTCGTTGGCCGCGCCTACAAGTTCCTCCTGGAGGAACGCATGGAAAACGGTCCGCTGTCCCAGGAGGAAGCCGAGTCCAAGCTCCTGGCGTGGTGGGCCGAGCAACCCGAGTCCGCCGTCGAACTTTCATCGGAACCAGCCGTCGATGCCAAAGTAGGCACCGCCGAACTAGAGGAGTCCTAAGTGAACCCTGCAGCCAGGCCCTCCCGGCCACAGCTCTGGATCATGCGTCACGGCGAGACGGAATGGTCCAAGAGTGGCCAATACACCGGTTTGACGGACCTTCCCTTGACGGTGGAAGGCGAGCAGCAGGCCGTGGAAGCTCGCAAGATCCTGGAAGGCATCGACTTCGACCTGGTCCTGACATCGCCGCTGCGCCGAGCCCGGCGTACCGCGGAGTTGGCGGGCTTCCCCGACGCCGTTCATGAACCGCTCGCTGTTGAGTGGAACTACGGCGACTACGAAGGCATCAGTTCGGACCTCATCCGCAAAGACAACCCGGACTACCTCATCTGGACTGACGGCGTTCCCAACGGCGAGACGCTCGACTCCGTGGCGGCCCGTGCCGACAAGATCATTGCCCGCGTCCTCGAGTCTGGGATGGACAACGTCCTGATTGTCGCCCATGGCCATTTCTCCCGCATCCTCACGGCCCGCTGGCTTGAATTGGATGCCCGGGAAGGACGCCACTTTATCTTGGGAACAGCCAAAGTTTGTACCTTGGGATGGGACAAGCGGACGCCTGCCATTCTTCGCTGGGGACTGTAGGAAGAATTAATTTATAAATTCTTTGTAATTGGCTGGTCAATAGCGCGATTCATGGTGTAACTTTATTTTTGATCCCAGAGCGATCCGCCGGGATTGAGGCGTGCAGTACCCAGTCAGTCAGCTGCGGTAGTGCCAAAGCAGAAAAGGAGGTTGGGAAAATGATTACTTTGACTAGCGGATGGAAGATGACCGTTGCTGGCACCCCGGCCTTCGCTGCTCGACGCCGTTTTGCGGCCTAACTCCCCCTGATGTACTTCCTCCCCTGATTATTTGGGGCGGTTCACGGTGCAATCAGGCTCCGAGTCGGGCCTGCCATTGAGCGGTATCACGCGATTGACGTGGTGCGCAGTCTCCTCATAGTTCGGAACCAGCTTCTTGTTGGGGACGCCTGCCCCTGGATACCACGTACTGGAACTCGATGCTCCGGTACTCACACGGTGTTCGGGAAATCCGCTTAATCCACCCTTCATTGCCGGGCATTCACGCGCCTAATTCCGCCCCTGTTTTTTCGAATTCAGGGGGCTTAATTGTCATGCCCGAATTCCGGCAATTCTCTTCAATGATGAAAGGAGGTGAACCCTTGGCCAAGCGCCTCAAGGACCTGATGGTCTTCAACAGCAAGCCGGTCGTCAAAGACAAGACCCTCTTCAACGGACAACTGCTGGACCAACGCCGGGAAGACGTCTACGTTGTCCTGCACCAAATGGGCATCATCCGCTGAGTG
Source organism: Arthrobacter sp. NPDC080031 (assembly GCF_040702485.1). Taxonomy (NCBI): domain Bacteria; kingdom Bacillati; phylum Actinomycetota; class Actinomycetes; order Micrococcales; family Micrococcaceae; genus Arthrobacter; species Arthrobacter sp. NPDC080031. The sequence continues at coordinate 68,486 of NZ_JBFBLA010000009.1, read as the reverse complement.
TCCCCCGCCACTGCACTTCAGGAGGGACTGATGGCACACATCGGACCGTTCGCCTCGGAAGCCCACGCGGCAATGCGTGGGCTTCCGCCTTTTCTCTTGGAACCTGTCCGCCGCGCCTGAAGGTAAGCTCGATTCCATGCAGGAGACGAAGCCGCACAGCCAGGAAAAGCGTGCCCGCTTTGTGGTTCCCAGCCGTAGTGATTCCTTGCTCAGGAACTTCACCGAGTTGATCGGAGGACCCCTCGGGCGGCGGTCCTCCCCCGGGGTCGTCTCTCCGGGATTCTTCACGGTTGAGCGGGTCCTGATCATCCTCACGATCGTTGCGGCACTCCTGTCGATCATGATCAAGGGCTATTGCCGCGTCAACGGCTGGCACACTCCCCAGCAGTTCTACGCCACCTGCTATTCGGACTTCCCTGAACTTTTCAGCAGCCGCGGCCTTGCGGATGGAGTGTTTCCGCTCTTCGATCAGAAAGCCCTCTTCGAATATCCCGTCATCACGGGGCTCATAGCGGGTGTCACTGCATGGCTCGTACCGGGGCACGGCGCCAGCCCCGAACGGATCCTTGGCTATTTCGATGTAAATGCCACCCTGATTGCGGCCATGTGGATCGTGGTGGTTCTGGCCACAGCGCGAATCGATCGGCGCCGGCCTTGGGACGCTGCCATGGTTGCCCTGGCGCCTGGAATTGTGCTGGCGGGAGTCATCAATTGGGACATGTGGGCCGTGGCCCTGCTCGCGGTGGGGATGTACTTTTTCGCAAAGGACCGTCCCGTCCTGGCCGGTCTGTTCATCGGTTTGGGGACGGCCACCAAGCTCTACCCGCTGCTCATACTGGGCGCAGTCTTTCTACTCGCGCTACGCAGCGGCCGGCTGCGGGTCCTCTTTGTGACCACCCTGTCCGCCACGGGAGCCTGGCTGGCGGTCAATATCCCGGTCGCAGCCGTCAACCCGTCCGGTTGGCGCTACTTTTTCGACTACACCCGTGATCGTCCCGCTGGATACAGCTCGCCGTGGTTCGCCTACAACCTTGTTGCGGAACGGCTTCAACTCGTCCAGCTTGGTCCTGAAGCCATCAATGCCCTGGCGATGGACATGTTCCTCGTTGCCTGCCTTTTGATTGCTGGATTGGCATTGACGGCGCCACGTCGCCCGCGGCTGGCACAATTGACGTTCCTGATTGTGGCGGCCTTCATCCTGAGCAATAAGGTCTACTCCCCCCAATATGTGCTCTGGCTAGTACCGTTGCTCGCTTTGGCCAGGCCCCGCTGGCGCGACTTCCTGCTCTGGCAGGCAGCCGAGGCATTGCATTGGACCGCCACGTGGATGTATCTGGGCCAGACAACCAGCGGCGGGGCCGCACAGAACAACATCGACATGCCGTACTACGTCATGGCCGTAATGCTACATATGTTCGCAACGGCATATTTGATGTTGAGGGTTGCGTGGGACATCTGGGAACCCCGGCTGGATCCCCTTCGGGTCCAGGGTGCGGACGACCCTCACGGTGGTGTGTTCAACGGGGCCAAGGATTGGTTCCGGTTAGACCTCAAGAGTCCGGCGGCATCAGTGCTGCCCTGGCGGCGCGTTGCCTCGGACTCCGTGGAGGAGCAGCCGAGCCTCGACGCTCAATCCAGGCTCGACACCTCCAAACCTTCCCACGACTCAGTGCCCTCCAGGCACGGCGAGGCCGACCGCGATGGCTGAGGTCGCCGTCGTCGGCTCCGGACCGAACGGCTTGGCCGCCGCAGTAGTCATGGCCCGCGCGGGCCTGGCTGTGCGGGTGTACGAGGCCGCCGAGACGGTCGGTGGGGGAACTCGGACAGCTGAACTGCTGGAACCCGGGCACGCCTACGACGTGTGTTCCGCAGTCCATCCGATGGCCTTGGCTTCGCGTTTCTTCCGGGATTTTGAGCTCGAGCGGCGCGTGGAGCTGCGTTTGCCGGAAGTCCAATACGGAACTCCGCTCGACGGCGGCAGGGCAGCCCTTGCATACCGCTCGCTGGAGCGGACCGCTTCTGAACTCGGGACTGACGGAGCTGCGTTTGTCCGCTTGATGGGACCGCTGGTCGAGCGGATCGGCGGAGTGCTGGACGTGACGCAGAACCAACTGATGCGGATGCCGGCGGATCCGGTGACGGCGGTACGACTAGGGTTGGCGACCCTGGAGCAGGGCTCGCCGTGGTGGAACCGGCGGTTCACCGGCGATGCGGCTCCCGCACTCTTGACGGGGGTCGCGGCACACGCTGTGGCTCCCCTGCCTTCGCTCGCTGCGGCGGGGGCTGGACTCCTCCTGGGTGCGTTGGCGCATGCCGGCGGGTGGCCCATTCCGGTTGGGGGCTCTGTGGCCTTAGCGGATGCCATGGTCCGGGATATCGAAGCCCACGGCGGGGTGATTGAGACCGGCGTGCAGATCGATTCCCTCGAGGAGCTGCGTCCCGCGAAGGCGGTCCTGCTGGACGTTGCGCCGTCTGGACTGCTGCGTATGGCGGGTACGGCGCTTCCCGATCGCTATAGGCGGTCGCTGGAAGCATTCCGTTTCGGGAATGCGGCGTGCAAAGTGGATTTCATCCTGTCCGGGCCGGTGCCCTGGGCAGCTCCGGGACTGGCCGGCGCCGGGACCGTGCACGTGGGCGGCACGCGTGCCGTCATGGCCGAGGCCGAGAACCTGGTAGCTGCGGGCCGGCATCCCGAGAAGCCCTACGTCCTGGTGGCCCAGCCATCCATTGTGGATCCCGGGCGCGCTCCCGCCGGGAGGCACATCCTCTGGTCCTACTGCCACGTTCCCAAAGGATCGACCGTGGACATGGCCGGAGCGGTCATCTCCAGGATCGAGGACTTCGCGCCGGGATTCCGCGACGTGGTGGTGGGCTGGAAAACGACGACGGCGGCAGGCTTGGCCGACTATAACGCCAACTATCAGGGCGGCGATTTCAGCGCGGGGATCATGGACGTTCGAGGGCTGGTGCAGCGTCCCGTGCTATCGCCGGTACCCTGGCGGACGCCGCTTCCGGGCGTGTACCTGTGCTCATCGTCCACGCCCCCAGGGCCAGGAGTGACAGGAATGCCCGGGTACCACGCTGCCAAATATGCCTTGAAGGACATGTTCGGACTGCGGTTACCCGGGCTTGGCCTGGACACATAACCCCCGACGCTCGCTCACCTATGTGCCGGTTTCTCCCAACGCTCGCTCACCTATGTGCCCAACCGACGGATCGCTCCTGCAGATGGTCTGCACGAGCGTTCCGTTGTTTTCCTTCAGATGTGAGCGGGCGTTCGGAAATCGGCCCTCAGATGTGAGCGGGCGTCGGCTTAGTTGGCTGCCGTGAAGCGGGCACGGCGGTGGGCCGGGTTTTCGAGTTCGTCCAGCATGGCGACGGCGTAGTCCTGGGTGGAGATGGTGTCGCCCGCTGGAGAATCCTTGGCAATGGAGTAGATTCCAGTGCGCTCACCGGGCTGGATGACGGGCGCGGGGGCGAGTACGGTCCAGTCCAGGTTCTCGGGAGCTTCTTTGACGGCTGCGAAAGCCGCGGCCGCCGTGGTTGCCTCGGCCCTGTAGGCCTCAGGGAAGTCGGGCGAATCGAGGAGGCGGACGCCGTCGATCTCCAGCGTACCTGCGCCGCCGACGATCATGAGGCGCGTGCCTTCGGCGTTGCTGTAGGCGGTGTCCATTGCCGCAAGCCATTCTCGGTGGTCGCCACCGGTGCGGCTCGGGCCCGTGGCGAGAATGACGGCGTCGTGCGCTTTGGCGATCTCCGCGAAACTCTGGCCATCCGCTTGATCGGCGGCGAGGGCGTTCGCTCCGGCAACCTCTGAACCCTTGCGGGAGATGGCGGTGACTTCGTGGCCGCGGGTGAGGGACTCGTTGACGATCTGGCTTCCGACCATGCCCGTTGCGCCGTAAACTGCGATTTTCATGACTCTCCTTGGGTTGCTATCCTTGCAATATGAATACGGTATCTAATTGATACTGATAGCTTCAAAGGAACTTAGTTACCTCATGGATACCAAAGATCTGCCAGCAAACGTCCTCGACCCCGATTGCCCGTCGAGGGTGATCTTTCAGCGCATCGGTGACAAGTGGGCCTCGTTGGTGGTCCAGGTCCTCGCAGACGGCCCCATCCGATTCTCCGAGCTTCGCAAGATGGTCCACGTGGTGACGCCAAAGGTGCTCACGCAGACTCTTCGCACTCTGGAGCGCGACGGTCTCATCACCCGGACTGTCCACGCTCAGGTGCCCCCGCGGGTCGACTATGAACTGACCGAGCTTGGAGCTTCCTTGCTGGAGCCGCTGACTCTTTTGCGTCTCTGGGCGGAGGACCACGTGCCCACCATCCTCAAGGCCCGCGACGCCTATGACGATGCCCAGGACGAGGCTGTCATCGGGGGCTGATCCTTCCGGCCTTCGCCAACTGACTCGCAGTAAGCCGCCCGTCCCGCATGGTTGCGACGGAGTCTGTGAGCGGCAGGAACTCGGTGTCGTGCGTGACCATGACTGTCGCCGTCGCGAATTCGTCCGTGACCCGTCGCAGCAACCGCACAATCGATTCGCTGCGCTCGTGATCCAAAGCTGCCGTCGGCTCGTCGACGAGCAGCACCCGGGGCTGTCCCATGAGCGCCCTCGCGATGTTCACGCGCTGCCGCTGGCCTCCGGAGAGCTGATGCGGCCGCTTGTTGAGCGAAGGCCCGAGCCCGACGACGTCGAGTAGTTCCGTGGCGCGCTTGCGCGCCTTGGCTGCGGGCTTCCCCCGGAAGTGGTCGCCGATGATCAACTGCTCGACGGCGGTCAGTGACGGCAGGAGATTGGGTTGCTGGAAGATGATGCCCACTTTTTCCCGGCGCAGGGAAGTCAGTTCGGTGTCCTTGAGTCCGGCGGCATCCATGCCGTCGATGACGACGAGCCCGGAACTCGGCCGGACCAGCGTTGCTGCCACGGCTAGAAGCGAGGACTTCCCTGAGCCGGACGGCCCCACGAGGGAAAAGAATTCGCCGGCGTCCACGCGGAGATCCACGGCGTCCAGGGCCTTGAGGGTGGAGTTACCGTCCGGGTACTCCAGGGTGACGTTGACCAGGTTGAGTACGGGATTCATCGATATGCCTTTCGCGGAATATTAAGTGTTCGGAGATGACCTAGTTGCCGCCGAGGGCGATCAGCGGATCCACTTGGGTGATGCTGCGTACGGCAACCGCTGCACCGCCAATGCCGAGGATCACGATCCCGGCAATCGGGACGAGCGTAGTCAGCGGAGTTACTAGGAACGGGGCAGCCTTGGCAGCGAAGAAGCCGCCCAGCACGCCAAGGCCGCCACCCAGCCCGGCCCCGGCGAGCAAGACGATTCCCGCTTGGACCAGCGCGTCCCGCACGACGTAACCGGACGAGGCACCCATGGCCTTGAGCACTGCAATGTCGCGCGTGCGCTGAACAGTCCAGACGGTCAGGAAGGCCACGATGACGAGGGCCGAGATGCCGTAGAGGAAAGCCTGCATCATCATGAGGGAGCCGTTTTCGCTCTTGTAGGAGCCGAGGGCCTGGAACGAGCCACTCGGGGTGGCGCTGACAGTGCCGGCCGCCGCATTGGCGGCGTCGGGGTCCACTGAGGCACCGGCGTCGTACGTGATCGCGAGAACCGTCCCGATGGATGCCCCGGCAGGAATATGTGCGAGTTTCTGCCATGTAGCCAGGGAGGTCCAGACGACTCCCGTGTGGGAGTACCACTCGTCCGGGGTAACGGCGGAAACCGTCAGGGCGGTACCGCCCACGGTCACCCGGCTCCCGGTACGCAGCGAGAGTTCCTTCGCCAAGGACTCTCCGACCACCACCTCGCCTTCCTTGACCGCCACAGGCGGGATGCCGCCGTCGGCCCCGAAGACCGCGACGTTTGCAGTGCCCGAAGCATTATTGGAGGAATCCAAGGACTGGAACCGCGTCTGGCTGATACCCATGGCTTCGGCAGAAGCAACGCCCGGCCGGTTCCGCCAAGCCTCGAGCTGTTGCTTGGAGACTTCCGATTCCGTATAAGACGCCTTGGCCTGGCCCCCGGCGGGCGCGCCGAAGGCGATTTGCTGCGCCGGAAGGGCTGCAATGGCCGACGTCGACTGGTTGCCGAGGCCCGCGGTAAGCCCGGAGAGCATGACGAGGAGGAGTGTGATGAGGGCGACGACGCTTCCCATGAGGGCGAAGCGGCCCTTGGCGAAGCGGATGTCGCGCAGGGCGAGAAACATGGAATTCCTTTGGTTCGGAGGCGGTCTTCTGGTCCTGTTTCAACTGTCCGGGTAGTCGGCGCGTGAAGCATCGGGAACTGGATGGACTCATCCGATCGCCTTGGTTGACCCGCGGATCAACCGTTTGGTTGATTGGGCCCGCATGGCGCGGAATAGGGGCAAAAGTGTCGGCGGGCGAGGCTACGCTGGAGGGCATGCAAGGAGACGATTCACCGCAAGCCACTGCGCAGCCTGCGCCGCGGCAGCAACCAGGTGACACGGCGCAGCCCAGCGTCACGGCGCAGCCCAGTGGCTCCGCCGTGATTTTGCGGGTCTTGCGCGTCAGCCTGCACGTCGGTTTTGCGGTGCTTCTGTTGGTGGCAGTTATCAGGCTTGCGGTCGCGGGACTTTCCCCGTTCGCCACCGGGGCCGGCCTCGGTCTTGCGCTGCTACTGGCTGCTGTCTACCTCGCGGGGACGGTTCTCGAAAAAAGGCACGCCGGCAATCCTGAGCGCTTCGATCCGCTGCCTTACGCGCGCTGGTGGCTCGCCGTCGTCGGTTTCCTGTGGCTGTTGCTCATGCTCATCAGTCCGGACTTCGCTTGGATAGCTTTCCCGTTGTTCTTCCTGCAACTGCATATCCTCCCGCGACGCTTCGCTCTTCCCGCGATCGCTGCCAGCACCGCGCTCCTGATCGCGGCGATGTGGTTCCATAACCGGGGTGCCGGGGCGGATGCCCTGCAACTTGCCATGGTCCTCGGACCTGTTTTCGGGGCCGCCTTCGCGGTTGTCACCGGCCTGGCGTATCGGGCGCTCTACGTCGAGGCGGAGAACCAACGCCTTGCCGCTGAGGAATTGCGCCGTACCCGGGCCGAATTGGCACGAAGCCAGCACGACGCCGGTGTGCTGGCAGAGCGCGAAAGGCTCGCCCGCGAAATCCACGACACCCTGGCGCAGGGATTCTCAAGCATCGTCCTGATGGGGCGCTCGGCGGAGAAGGCCCTCGACGCCGGTGACAACGCCGCGGCCCGCGACCGTCTCAGGACAGTCCGGGAGACCGCAGCCGGCAACCTGGCGGAGGCCCGCAATTTTGTCCGCGGACTCGGGTCACCGGAGTTGGCCGAGTCCGGGCTGGCAGACACACTCCGGCGCCTGTGCACCAAGACCGAGGCCGAGGCCGCCGCACGCGGAGCCACGTTGCGTTGCCGCTTCGAGCTCCAGGGGGCGCCGGTGGCGCTTCCCAGCCCTTACCAGACCACATTGTTGCGCGCGGCTCAGTCTTCCCTGGCGAACGTGTGGGCGCACGCCCAGGCGAGTACCGCCGTCGTCACCCTGTCCTTCCTGGACGCCGAAGTGACCATGGACGTGTTCGACGACGGTGTGGGCTTCGATCCCGCAGCGGCAGCTGCCGCGGCAACACGCGGTGACGGAACCGGCGTCGGGCTCAAAAGCCTGCGCGAGCGGCTCGCTGCCCTGAATGGAACGCTCGACGTCGAGTCGGCCCCCGGAGAGGGGACCGTGGTGGCAATCCGGCTGCCGCTGGGTACTGGCAACCCGGCTTCGGAAGCGATCTCATGAACAACAACATCAGGGTCTTGCTCGTTGATGACCATCCCGTGGTCCGTGCGGGACTCCGGGCCATGCTTGCCGACTTCGAAGGAGTCCAAGTCGTGGCGGAAGCGGCCGACGGCGGCGCCGCATTGGCCGAACTGTCGAAGCTCCACACCCTCGGCGAACCTGTGGACGTGGTCCTCATGGACTTGCAAATGGGTCCTGGGATGGACGGCGTCACCGCGACCGGCAAGATCAAAGCCGGTGAAGCCGGGACTCCCCCGCCGCCGGTCCTGATCCTGACCACGTACGACAACGACGCCGACATCCTCGCCGCAGTAGAAGCCGGTGCCAGCGGATACATGCTCAAAGACGCGCCACCGGAGCAAATCCGGCAGGCCGTCGTATCTGCCGCAGCGGGTCAGACGGCCCTTGCACCCGAGGTCGCTGCGCGGCTCATGGGACGGATCCGGAATCCGGTGCACGCCCTGAGTGCGCGTGAAGTCCAACTCGTAGAGCTCCTCGCCACCGGGATGAGCAACCGTGCGATGGCGAAGCAACTCTTCATTTCCGAGGCCACGGTCAAGACCCATTTGGTGCACATTTACGGCAAGCTAGGTGTCGATAACCGGACGGCGGCCATCGCGGTGGCCACCCAGCGCAGGATCATCCGGAGCCAATAAGTTCGCGCGTCACTGAACGCCGGAACCATCACAAAAGCGCAACGTGCTGTGATTTGTATCATTCATGTCGGCCCAAGAAGGCATAATGACGCAAATGGGGAAAACCAAGAATCTTGTCCTGGGGCTTGCCGCCCTGCTGATTGCCGGCTCGCTGTCCGCTTGTGATGACGGCCGCTCGGGAGCGGAGGGCGCTGCCAAGCAGCTCGCCTCATCCCTCGCAGCGCTCGACGTCGGATCGCTCGCCGTTGACGGCAAGGATGCCGCGGCGGCAAACGAGCAGCTCAAGTCGGTATTTGCGGCCCTCGATCCTGCCAAGCCTTCCGTTGAAAGCGGCGCGGTGAAGCTCGACGGCGACAAAGCGTCGGTCCCGCTCAACTTCACGTGGAAGATCGGAACTGCGGAGTGGAAATACACCTCCCAGGCCGCACTGAAGAAATCCGGCGACAAATGGGCCGTCCAATGGAGTCCGGCGCTCTTGGAGCCGGACCTCAAGGACGGCGAAGTCCTGGACAAAACGGTCACTCCTCCGGCCAGGGCAGAAATCCTTGGTGCCGGGGACGCTAAATTGATCAGTTACCGTCCCGTGGTTTACGTCGGCATCGACAAGACCATAATCGGATCCGCGGATCCTGCAGCTTCGGCGGCGAAGCTCGCGCAACTGGTCGGCGTGGACGAAGCCGCGTATGTGAAACAGGTCCAGGCGTCCGGACCACAGGCTTTCGTCAGCGCCATCACATTGCGTCAGGACGGGCGGACGATCACGGACCAGCAGATTGCTGCGATTCCGGGCGCCCGTGGCATTCCAGATTCCCTGCCTTTGGCACCGACACGCACCTTCGCCCGTGCTGTGTTGGGTACTGTCGCCGAGGCAAGCGCCGAACAGATCCAAAAGGCCGGGGGTTCCCTTAAGGTCGGAGACGTCGTCGGGACCGGCGGCCTGGAGGAACAATACGACAGCCAGCTGCGCGGCCAGGATGGAGTCTCCATCAAGGTCCGGCCGCCAGGCATGACCGACGATCAGATCAAGGCAGCCAAGCCGGACCCCCGCCGGGTCCTCTTTTCGGTCGATACGAAGCCCGGCGATCCGTTGAAGACCACCTTGGATCCGCGTCTGCAGCAGCTCGCTGAAGACACCTTGGCGGGCGTTGGCCCGGCTTCGGCCATAGTGGCGCTCCGCCCCTCCACCGGCGCCGTGCTCGCAGCGGCCTCCGGCCCTGGAAGCAACGGCTACAACACGGCAATGCTGGGCCAGTACGCGCCTGGTTCCACGTTCAAGATCGTTGATTCCCTCGCCTTGATCCGCAATGGAATGACGCCGGATTCCAAGGTTGAATGCACTCCGACCATTACGGTGGACGGCCGCACCTTCAAGAACGCGGAGGGTTATCCGGAGTCGTCGCTCGGCTCTGTTGCATTGCGGGACGCTTTTGCGCATTCGTGTAACACTGCCTTCATCAGTTCCCGGGACAAGGTCAGCCAGGCCCAGCTCGAATCTGCGGCAACTTCATTGGGGTTGGCAGTCCAAGCCCCGAAGCTGGGGGCCGACGCCTTCCTGGGCTCGGTGCCGGGAAACGCTGACGGCACCGAGCACGCAGCTTCGATGATCGGCCAAGGCAAGGTGCTGCTTTCCCCGCTCGCCGCCGCCATCATGGCTGCCTCGGTAGCCCACGGCGCGCCCGTGTCGCCGCAACTCGTCCTGAACCCCGGCGTAGTCCCACCCTCCGCGGGTGCCACCCCGACGGCGTCCGGCGCGCCGTCGTCGTCCTCAGCCACGCCAGCGTCTCCCGCCGCCCCGGCGTCCGACAAGCCGGTTACCCCGGCGGAGGCAGCCGCGCTGGGCGACATGATGAGGGCCGTGGTGACCTCCGGTCACGCCGGTTTCCTCGCGTCGGTGCCGGGGGCGCCCGTTGGCGCCAAGACCGGGACGGCCGAATTCGGAAACGACAACCCGCCCAAGACGCACGCCTGGATCGTTGCAGTGCACGGAGACCTGGCGGTGGCAGTGTTCGTGGAAGACGGCGGGCTCGGCGCGACAACCAGCGGTCCCCTGCTCAAGTCGTTCCTGACCGCGGCCGGCTGACGCCCGCCGTATTTCGGCGCGATATGTGAGCGAGCGTCGCCGGAAAGGGGGATATATGTGAGCGAGCGTCGCAGGGGGGATGGGCGCCCTCTGGACACCATTTCCCGACGGGGGCACACTTAATTCATCGCTTGTTGAATTAGTTGCATCTCGCGGGAGCGGCCATGGACCAGCCTGATACCACCACATGCGTCATCGTGGGCGGGGGTCCGGCCGGGGTGATGCTCGGACTGCTGCTGGCCCGGGCCGGCGTCGAGGTCACCGTCCTTGAAAAGCATGCCGACTTCCTGCGCGACTTCCGCGGCGACACCGTCCATGCCTCCACCATCCGACTCCTGGATGAACTTGGGCTGGGCGAGGGATTCCGGGCCTTGCCGCAAAGCAAGCTCGGCAATTTCAAACTCCCCGCGCGGGGAAAGGAAGTGACCCTGGTGGACTTCGATCGCCTCAAGCCACCCTACGATTACGTAGCCATGGTGCCGCAGTGGGACCTCTTGAACTTCCTGGTGGACGCCGCACAGGAAGAGCCGCAGTTCACGCTCCGGATGAACACTGAGGCCACGGACTTGTTGTACGACGACGGCGGGAAGGTCGCCGGGGTGGCGTACCGCACCCGGGACGCGGCGTCGGGAGAGGAAACCGGGACCGGGGAGCTTCGAGCGATGTTGACGGTGGCATGCGACGGCCGTGGTTCGGTGCTCCGGCAGAAGGCAGGACTGGTCCCCCGCGAGTTCCCCGTGCCGTTCGACACGTGGTGGTTCAGGCTCTCCCGGCGCGCGGACGAACAGGGACAGTTGGCCTCGATCATGCCCCGCTTCTCCGGCACCGATGTGCTCCTCAGCCTGACCCGCAAGGACTTCTACCAGATCGGCTACATCGCGGAGAAGGGCAAGGACCCGCAGATGCGTGCCGAGGGGGTGGAGAGCTTCCGTGCCCGCGTGGCCCGGATCCGCCCGGATCTGGCGGACCGCGTGGATGAAATCAGGTCCATGGACGATCTCCATTTGCTCGATGTGAAGCTCAACCGGATCAAGCCATGGCACAAGCCGGGCCTCCTCCTCATCGGAGATGCCGCCCACGCCATGTCTCCCGCGGGCGGTGTCGGAATCAACCTGGCCATCCAGGACGCCGTGGCCGCGGCCGAGCGCATCGCCCGTCCATTGCTTCAGGGCACCCTTGGCGAGGCGGATCTCGCTTCGGTGCAGAAGAGGCGCTGGTTCCCCACCGTGGTGATCCAGAATGTGCAGCTCCTCATCCAGAAGGCGGTCTTCGGCCCCGCAGTGAAAGGGCAGTTGGTGGGCCCGCCGGCTCCCGTGGTCGCTGTCCTCCGCCACGGTCCCTGGTTCGGAAAACTTCCAGCCCTCATGATCGCCTTCGGACCGCGGCCGGAGCACGCTCCGGACTTTGCGCGCCGGAAGCCCGCAATGAACCGGAAACCGGTGTGAGCAGGGGTCGCCGCCCGGGACAAGCGAGCAGCCGGGACGCGGTCCTCCGTGCCGCCCGCGAACAGTCCTACCGGAAGGGCGGCGACTAAGGAGTCCCCCGCGGTCCGTGGGAAGATTGGGCAGTGGCCCATATTGACGTTTCAGGCATCGACTACTTCCTCTCCGACGGCACCCAGCTGCTCAACGGTGTGACCTTCAAGGTCCCGGACGGCAGCAAAACGGCCCTGATCGGGCCCAACGGAACGGGAAAGACCACCCTGTTCAAGATCATCGCCGGCGATCTCACTCCTGACGAAGGAGTGGTGGGCCGTTCCGGAACCATGGGCATCATGCGGCAGTTCGTCGGACAGGTCCGCGATGAATCCACCGTGCGCGACCTGCTCGTTTCCGCTGCGCCGCCGGCCCTCGCCGCGGCCGCGAAGGCGGTCGAGGACGCCGAGCTCGCCATGATGGAGCACGATGACGAGCCCACCCAGATGCGGTACGCCCAAGCGATCGTGGACTGGGGAGACGCCGGAGGGTACGACGTCGAGACCGTCTGGGACGAGGTCTGCATGGCAGCACTCGGCATCCCCTTTGACCGCGCGCAGCACCGCCCGGCGTCGAGCCTTTCAGGCGGCGAGCAGAAGCGGCTGGTGCTTGAGGCGCTGTTTTCGGGACCGGACCAGCTGCTGCTCCTCGACGAACCGGACAACTACCTCGATGTTCCTGGCAAGCGTTGGCTCGAAAGCAAGCTCAACGAATCCAAGAAGACGGTCTTCTTCATCAGCCACGACCGCGAGCTGCTCAACAACGCCGCTGGCCGCATTGTGACGCTTGAACCCGGCATCAACGGCGCCGGCGCCTGGGTGCACGGCGGCGGTTTCGGCACCTATGTGGACGCGCGTATCGACCGCAACGCGCGTTTCGAGGAACTCCGCAAGCGCTGGGACGAGGAGCACCTGAAGCTCAAGGAACTCGTCATCATGTACAAGACCAAAGCCGCATTCCGTTCGGACATGGCCAACAAGTACCAGGCCGCCCAGACGCGGCTCGCCAAGTTCCTGGAGGCCGGACCGCCCGAAGCCCTGCCGCTTGAGCAGAACGTGCACATGCGCCTCAAGGGAGGCCGCACGGCCAAACGCGCCGTGGTGGCTGAAAAACTTGAACTCACGGGCCTCATGAAGCCGTTCTCCACGGAGATCTGGTTCGGCGACCGCGTGGGCGTGCTCGGTTCCAACGGCTCGGGCAAGAGCCACTTCCTGCGGCTCCTGGCCGCCGGCGGCACCGACCCGGAGCGGGAGCATTTGCCCGTTTCCGACGTCGAGATCGCCGAAGTTCCGCACGAAGGAACCGTCAAGCTGGGTGCGAGGATCCGTCCGGGATTCTTCGCGCAGACCCATTCCCGTCCGGACCTCCTGGGCCGGACACTCCTGGACATCCTGCACCGGGGTGACGAACACCGTTCCGGGTTGGGCCGCGAAGCCGCCTCCGGCGCGCTCGACTCCTACGGGCTGGTGGGCTCGGCCGAGCAGAAGTACGAGTCGCTCTCCGGCGGGCAGCAGGCGCGCTTCCAGATCCTGCTCCTCCAGCTGTCCGGCGCAACGCTCCTGCTCCTGGACGAACCCACGGACAACCTGGACCTGCACTCGGGTGAAGCCTTGGAGCGTGCCATCGACGCATTCGAAGGCACCGTCCTGGCCGTTACGCACGATCGCTGGTTCGCCAAATCCTTCGACCGTTTCCTCGTCTTCGGATCCGACGGCAAAGTCTACGAGTCCGCCGAGCCGGTTTGGGACGAATCCCGGGTAGAGCGGGCGCGCTAGCTTCCGCCGGACTCCCCCGGCGCCGCCGGCTCCAAGCGCCCAGCCGGCTCCAAGCCCCGAAGCTCGCTCACCTTTGGTGAGCGAGCGTTTATCTGAAACGCCTCAAAAGTGAGCGAGCGTTTGAGCCGTTCGGCACACAGGGCGATTTCTGCGCACAAGTTCCCGCGCCAGGCGCCCATATGCTCACAAAGGATGATTAGATGATCATTTCTGGATAGCATATGAGCATGAAGACTCTTGACCGCCACCGGCTCATTGGCGAGCTGCTGCGCAAGCGCGAAGAGGTAACGGTTGACGAACTCGTTGCCGCATGCGGAGCATCGGGGGCCACTATTCGGCGCGATCTGGAGATCCTCGCCTCCCACGGCGTCCTTCGCCGGGTGCATGGCGGGGCCCGCAGCCTGGTGGATCGCGGCGACAACCCCGGCTACGGGCAGCGCGAACTCGAGGACCGGGACGCCAAGGAGAGAATCGCCGTCGGGGTCCAACGGCTACTTCGCGACCGCGATCACGTGTGGCTGGACAGCGGATCCACAGCAACTGAGATCGCTCGCCGGCTGGCGCCGCGGGAATTGACCGTCATGCCTATGTCCCTTCGTGCCGTGGAGTTCCTGGCCGTGGACCTTCCTTCGGCGCGACGTCCAAGTCTCTTGTTGCCCGGCGGCAGCCTCGTTCCCGGCGAGCAGTCATTCCGGGGACCGATGGCAGAGGCAAATATCCGTTCCCTTCGCTTTGACGCCGCCATCGTCACACCGTGTGCCATCAACCTCAAAGACGGCCTACTGGCACACGACCTCGAGGACGCCGCGATTAAGCGGGCAGGGCTGGAATCGGCCGGCCGGGTGATCGTGGCCTGCACGGGAAGTAAATGGAATGCACAGGCCGTGGCCTTGGTTGCAGCCATGGACGCGGTAGATGTCATTGTGACGGACCGGAAGCCAAGCACCGAAGAACGCACCCTACTTGAAAATCTCTCCGTGGAAGTTGTGATCGTATGACCACCAGCACCCGAACCGCCCCGAACGTCAAAGCCGCGGCAATCGCCACTTTCCTGGTCTTCGGCATGAACGGCCTGGTTTTCGCCAGCTGGGCGGCCCGCATACCCGCCGTCACCCAGGCCCTGCACCTGACCTCCGGGCAGATGGGCACCCTCCTGCTGTGCACCGCCGTCGGGTCCCTTGTTGCGCTGCCTTCCACGGGATGGATTGTCGGCAGGATCGGAACGGCCAATACCGTACGCGCCGCCGGACTGCTGGCCGCCTCAGCCGGAGCGGCTATCGCGTTCTCCTTGATGACTGGATCCGTGGCCGCCACCGCGCTGGCGCTGTTTTTCTTCGGCGTCGGGATCGGCTTGTGGGACGTGTCCCAGAACATTGAGGGGGCCGACGTCGAACACCGGCTCGGGCGAACCATCATGCCGCAGTTCCACGCCGCCTTTAGCGGTGGCGCCTTTGTGGGCGCGCTGATTGGTGCGTGGCTTTCCGAGATCGGGGTTGGACTTCCGGAGCATCTTTTGGTGATCGCCGCCGTCGTCGTAGTTCTGACCCTGACCGCGCCGCGTTACTTCATGCCCCACGAAACCACGGGAACAATGCCCGACGGCGGCGCGCCCCCTGCCAAGGGTCTGTCGGCCTGGCGGGACTCCCGCACCCTCTTGATCGGCGTGGTGGTGCTCGGAGCGACCCTCACGGAAGGCGCCGGGAACGACTGGATCGCCAAGGCCTCGGTGGATGGCCTGAATACATCCGAATCGACGGGCGCTCTATTGTTTGCGCTCTTCGTGGCCGCGATGACCCTGATGCGTTTCCTTGGCGGCCGCGCGATCGACAGGTTCGGACGTGTAGCCGTGCTCCGGGTCAGCATGGCCGCCGCAGCAGTGGGCTTGGCTCTCTTCGTTTTCGCCGCCGACCTCATCCTCGCCGGGGTGGGCGCGGCCCTTTGGGGTATCGGCGCAGCCTTGGCCTTCCCCATGGGCATGTCCGCTGCTGCCGACGATCCAAGACACGCAGCCGCACGCGTCTCGGTGGTATCGACAATCGGTTATGTGGCGTTTCTGGCCGGGCCGCCGCTTCTGGGATACCTGGGCGACCACACCGGCATCCGCATGGCCCTGCTTGCCATCGGGGCGCCGATCCTGATTGCCCTGTGGCTGGCAGGCGCCGCGAAACCCTTGGCGAAAAGCAACTGACCCGCAGTTGTTGTCGTTATGAGGCGTCAAAACGACAACAACTGCGAGTCAGTTGGGTGGTTACGTCGCTGCGGAGCGCTTGGGTGGTTACGGCGCTGAGGTGGCGGGTGCCGAAGGGACAGCGCTCGGCGATGCCCCGTTGGTGGGAGCGCCGCTCTGCCGGTTGCGGCCTTGGCCGCCCTGGCCGTTGAAGTTCTGGAACTGGCCGCGGCCGGGACGGGCCTGGCCCGCGTCCATTGCCTTGGTGACGCCGACGCCGGCAAAGAAACCGACGGCAACCAGCAGCACGGCAAGGAGGATCTGCGTCAGGCGACCCATCTTGAAGCGCTTTTTGGGCACAAACGGCTCCGGCGTCTGGGGTTGGCCCCAACCCTGTCCAGTGGGTTCCTGGCCGGTTGCCTGCAGGACCGCGGTCGGCTGCCCGGCGTGGGGCTGTTGGGTGTAGGGCTGCTGGGGCTCCGGCGGGTTTACGGGACCGGGCTCCGGTGCTGAATAGGACATTTTTGGATCTCCTGTTGGCTGTTTCTTTTAGTTGCTGGAGGTGGAACTGTGGGCGGCTATTCGTACCGAAGGGCGTCGATCGGTCGTAGCTTCGCCGCCTTGTTGGCCGGGTAGATTCCGAAAACCAGGCCGATCGCCGCGGACACCATGAACGACAGCCACACGGTCCACCACTGGACTTCGGGTTGCGTTCCCAGCAGGGGGAAGGCGCTGCCGATGTAGCCCGCGGCAATTCCCAGCACCCCGCCGATCAGCGAAATGATGAGCGATTCGATCAGGAACTGGCTCACGATGCTGCCCCGCGAGGCTCCGATTGCCTTGCGGATACCGATTTCGCGGGTACGTTCGGTGACGGTGACGAGCATGATGTTCATGACGCCGATTCCGCCCACCAGAAGCGAAATGCCGGCCACGGCACCCAACAGGATGGTCAGTGTGGCCGTGGTTGTGGTGGCTGTCGTGAGGATCTGAGCCTGGTTTCGCACTTGATAGTCACGGTTGGCGGAGGTGACGTTGTGCCTGGCATCGAGGATCATCTGAACCTCGTTCTGGGCCTGGTTCATCACGTCCGCTGACTTCGCCTGAACAGTGGTGGAGGCGAGCGACGGCGAGTATCCGGTGAACTTGTCCTGGGCCGCACTGTAGGGGATCACCACAATGTCGTCCGGATCGTTGAGGCCCGAGGACCCCTTTTGGGCGAGGACGCCGGAGACCACGAAGTTCTGGCCGTTGAGGGCGATCGTCTGCCCCACGGCCGAGGCCACCGAGCTTCCCACCAGGTCCTGCGCAACGGTATTGCCGATCACGGCCACTGCGGTGCCGTTGCTGGCGTCACCGTCGCTGAAGTAGGACCCCGCCGCGAGCGTGTCGTTCGAAATGGAAAAGTACGACGGCGTGGTCCCCACGAACGTTGCGACCGCGTGGGTTGCGTCCTGGTAAGTACCCGTGACGTTCTGTGCCGTGACCACCGGCGCCGTCGCGGCGACGTCGGGTGCCATGACGGGATCCGTCAGCGCGGCCATGTCCTGGAGCGTGAGGTTGGTGCCACGGGACCGCGGACCGGTGACGGCTTGTCCGCCGCCTGCTGCGCGGCCGCCCGCCGTCGTCTGGCGGCTCACGGTCAGCACGTTGGTTCCCAGCTTGCCGATCTGGGCCTTGATGGCGTTCGAGGTTCCGGCGCCCACGGCCAGCAGGACGATGACGGAGGCGATGCCGATCAAGATGCCCAGGGTGGTGAGGATGGAGCGCATCTTGTTGGCCATCACCCCGGTCAGGGCGAAGCGGACGGATTCGGCGATCATCATGCCGGCACCGCCGTCGCTACAGGATGCGCATTAACGGCGCGGATCCTGTGGTCCTCAATGATGTGCCCGTCCTGGAATCGCACAACACGGTTGGCCCGCGCCGCGACGTCCGCCTCGTGGGTGATCATCACGATGGTCCGGCCGTTGGCGTGCAAGGACTCAAAGAGATCCAGGATTTCGTGCGAAGACTTGGTGTCCAAGGCTCCCGTAGGCTCGTCGGCCAACAGCAGCACCGGGTTGGTCACGAGCGCCCGGGCGATGGCAACACGCTGTTGCTGTCCACCGGAGAGCTGTGAAGGCTTGTGGTCGGCCCGTTCCGCCAACCCCACCGAACCGAGCACTTCCAAGGCCCGCTCGCGCCGTTCCTTGCGATGCACTTTCGCGTACGCGAGCGGCATGGAGACGTTGTCCACGGCCCGCGTGCGCGGTATCAGATTGAAGTTCTGGAAGACGAAGCCGATCTTCCGGTTACGGATCTGCGCGAGCTGGAACTCGTCCAGTGTCCCGGTATCGATGCCGTCCAGGTGATAAGTCCCCTGGGTGGCGCCGTCGAGGCAACCGATGATGTTCATCATGGTGGACTTTCCGGAGCCCGACGCGCCGATGATGGCCACGAAGTCGCCTCGATCAATGGAGATGCTGACGGAATCAAGTGCCCGTACTTCGGCCTCGCCTTTGCCATAGATTTTGCTCACGGAGTCCAGTTGGATGACAGCGTCGTTCACGGCTGCTTACCCGCCGTTTCCACGTGTGCCACCGTTGCCGCCGGTAACTCCGGCGCCGCCTGTGCCACCGAATCCACCCGTTCCGCCGAATCCGCCCGCCCCGGTTCGACCGGTAGTGCCGGTGGTGTCCAGGGTGGAGGAGATGGCCGGGAGTTCAACCTGATCGCCTGCGCTGAGTCCGGTGAGCACCTGGGTGCGGCCGTTGTCCGTGATCCCGGTGGTGACGGTCACCGCCGTCGTGGTCCCGTTCTTCATCACGTTGACGGTCTGCTTGGTTCCCGTGGTGGTGATGGCCAGCGATGGCACTGCCAAGGCGTTCTTGGCGGTCGCCGTGGTCACGGAGATGTTTGCGCTCTGGCCGAGCCGGAGGTTAGCCGGGGGGTTCTTGATGGAGATCGTCACGGGGTAGCTGACCACGTTGTTGGTGGTTGTGGCGTTCTGGGCGATTGCCGTGATGGTACCGGTGACCGGTGCCGCGGAGGGGTCGGTCTTGAGTGCCGGGAAGGTGAAGGTGGCCGAGTCGCCGGTCTTCATGGCGGCAATGTCGGATTCGGCGAAGTTGGCGATGACCTGCAGGTGCGCGGTGTCGCTGATGGTGATCAGTCCCGAGGACGATGTGCTCGCGGCGCTCGCGGAAGTGCTGCTCGAGGAGCCGGAAGCTCCGGAAGAGCCGGATCCGGAAGACCCGGACGAGCCGGAACTGCTTCCGGCGTTGCCTCCGACCACAGCGTTCACGGCGGTGACAGTTCCTGAAACCGGGGCCGCGAGTGAGCAGGACGCGAGGTTCTTGGTTGCAGTGTCGACTGCTATCTGGGCAGACGTGGTGTTGGACGTGGCGCCTCCGCCGCTCTGGGCCGAATTGAGGGCCGTCGCGGCCGAGGCGATCTGCTCTTTGTCCTTGAGGGCCGAGCTGGCTTGTTGGTTGGCTGCCTGGGTCAGTGCTTGGTTGTCCTTCGCCAGCTGGGCCTGCGCCGCACTAAGCGCGTTCTGCGCGGGCTGGCTGTTGGGCTGGGCACTGGCAGCGGTCTGGGCCGCAGCGACAGTCGCATTGTCATTGTTCACGGCTGTCTGGGCGGCGGCCACGGCGCTGGCTTGCTGGCTCGCGTCCAGGTTCGCCGTTTGCTGGGCGTTGGCCAGGCTCTGGCTCGCCGAAGCTACCTGGTTGTTGGCTGAGGCCTGCTGTTGGTTTGCCTGCGCCGCGGCGGAATCCAGCTGGGCCTGGGCAACCGCCAGGGCGTTCTGGGCGTTGGTCGGATCAATGGTGACCAGCACCTGCCCGGCCGTGACCTGCTGACCGGTCACGGCGGAGACCGTGGCGATAGGCCCGGTGCAGTTCTGGGCGTTGATGACCGTGGTACTTGCGGGCGAGACGTTTCCGCTCGCCGTGGAGACGGCGGAGAGGTCCACAGCGCTGACCGCGACGGTGCGGGCGGTGGTGTCGGCGGCCGTTTGCGGCACACCGTTCAGTACGAAGAAGGCGCCGGCGGCAATGCCGATGACGGCCACCCCGATGCCGCTGTTGATGAGTTGAGGCTTTGAGAGCATGCCCGAAGACTATGGTCGCTGTCTTGGAGGATGCCGAGTGCTACCTGATGGTTTACCCTATGTGACGTTCTGCTCTCCGTGCCGCTTGCGACGCGCTTGCGGGGAAGAAGGACCCTCACTATCCCACATCCTAACCAGCCCGCCGATAGTCTGGTGGGATGCGAAGGATGCTGCGATGGGGGCCAGGACAGATAGCGCGACTCGATCGGGCAGCGGTCCGGGCGGTCTCGCGGTGGCCTGCGGGCCAGCACGACACCGTTTTGAAGAACCTCTCGGAGGCCGCTACCAAGGGCAAGCTCTGGTTTGCCGTCGCTGGCGTCTGCGCGGCATTTCCGGGCAAGCCCCGCAACGCAGCGATCCACGGACTCCTGGCCCTTGGTGTTGCGTCGGCCGTCACCAACCTCGGCTTCAAGACGCTGCTTCCGCGGGCGCGGCCGCTGCCCGAGCATCTTCCGGTCTTCCGTTTTGTCAACCCGCAGCCCACAAGCTCCTCGATGCCTTCCGGCCATTCGGCCTCTGCCGCGGCATTCACGCTTGGCGTCGCACTGGTGAATCCCCGCCTTGGTGCAGTTCTGGCCCCTGTTGCGGCGGGTGTGGCATATTCCCGGGTTCATACAGGCGCCCACTGGCCCTCCGATGTGGTTCTCGGCTCGGCGATCGGCGCCGGAGCGGCCCTCCTGACCCGAAAATGGTGGCCGGCCCGGCCTCCCGTTCCTGCCACGGACCGTTCACCGGCCGACGCGCCCGCTGTCGGCGACGGCGAGGGGCTGAGCATTGCGGTCAACGCCCTTGGCGGTTCCTACTCGCCTGAGACCGAAACCGAGCTTCGGGAGATATTCCCCAAGGCGTATATAAGGATCATTTCCGATGGCGATGACGTGGCTGCCGAAATCCAGGCCGCGGCAGGCCGGCCCGGGACGAAGGCTCTGGGCGTGTGGGGCGGCGACGGAACCGTCGGCACCGCAGCGGCGGCCGCCGTCGAGCACTCGCTGCCTTTGCTGGTGCTGCCCGGCGGAACACTCAACCATTTCGCACGTGACGTTGACGCCCGGTCCCTCGAAGGGGCCCTCAAAGCCGCCAAAACGGGAGCAGCAGCATGGACGGACCTGGGCCATGTGAGCGCGGGCCGCGGCGTCGATGGCAAGGACGAGACCACTGAGCTCATCATGCTCAATACGGCAAGCGTCGGCGTTTACCCCAACTTGGTGCGGCGACGCGAACGGCTGCAGCCCGCCTTGGGGAAGCCCCTCGCGGGACTTGTCGCAGGCCTGCGCACCTTCGGCGCAGCAACGCCTACCACCCTCCGGATCAACGGTGTCCCCCACAAGTTATGGATCCTCTACTTGGGCCGTGGCCGCTACTACCCGCGGGACCTCGCGCCATTGACGCGTCCCGTCCTCGACGATGGCGTCCTGGACATCCGCATGGTCACGGCCGATGAGCCTTTTGCGCGGCTGCGCCTCCTGTGGGCGGTCGTCACCGGAACCGTGAGTACCTCCAAAGTGACCCACCTCAGCGAAGCCGCGGAGTGCAGTATCGAAGCGATCGGTGAACCACTCGTGATTGCGGTCGACGGCGAGCCGTTGCCCGGTGTGCGGACCGCGGAGTTCACCGTGAAGCGGCGGGCACTACGGGTGTATTCACCGCTTTCCTAGTGCTTTCCCAGTCCCCGGGAAGACATGGCCGCGGCCGGCATCATCCATAGGGACTACCCTGACCGGCCCCTGAATCATCCCTGAGACCGGCGAATTCCGCCGTGCCGGTGGCTAGCGTTGTACTTACAGTCACCACACAGCTGCAGCAAGCGGAGGGAACGCTTCCATGATTGAGGCAACAGGGTTGAGGAAGGTCTACGGCGCAAAGACTGCCGTGGACGGAATCAGCTTCACCGTACAGCCCGGGAAAGTCACGGGCTTCCTTGGCCCGAACGGCGCCGGCAAGTCCACCACCATGCGCATGATCATGGGTCTCGACCGCCCGACGTCAGGAGACGTCATTGTCAACGGCCGGCATTACTCCCAGCACAAGGCCCCGCTCCACGAGGTGGGAGCGCTGCTCGATGCCAAGGCAGTGCACACCAGCCGCAGCGCGTACAACCACCTGCGCGCCATGGCCGCAACCCACGGGATTCCGAACTCGCGCGTTGAGGAAGTCATCGAGATGACGGGCCTCACCGCCGTTGCCAAGAAGAAGGCCGGAGGGTTCTCCCTCGGCATGGGCCAGCGGCTTGGCATTGCCAACGCGCTGCTCGGTGATCCCCAGACGCTCATCCTCGACGAACCGGTCAACGGGCTGG
The DNA here is from genome assembly GCF_040702485.1 of Arthrobacter sp. NPDC080031. Taxonomy (NCBI): domain Bacteria; kingdom Bacillati; phylum Actinomycetota; class Actinomycetes; order Micrococcales; family Micrococcaceae; genus Arthrobacter; species Arthrobacter sp. NPDC080031. Next base: position 46,162 of record NZ_JBFBLA010000009.1, on the reverse strand, counting down.
ACCCCGAGGGCGTCCAATGGGTCAGGAACCTTGCACGCTACCTGGCAAGCCAGGGCAAGACCATCTTCATTTCCAGCCACCTCATGTCCGAGATGGCCCAGACCGCGGATCACCTCATTGTGATCGGTCGCGGCAGGATCATCGCAGACACCACCGTGGATGCGCTGATTGAGAGCCAGTCCCGCAAGCGCACTTTGGTCCGGACCTCGGAGACAACGCGATTGTCCGAGCTGCTGGCCCGCGACGGCGTCCGGGTGGAGCAGAACGAACGTGAAACCCTGGAAGTGTACGGAGTCGAGCCGCTCCGCATCGCCGAGCTGGCCCTCGACAGCCGGGTACTGGTTTACGAGCTCACTCCGCTCACGTCGTCGCTGGAAGAGGCCTACTTCCAGCTGACCAAGGACGAGGTGGAATACCACTCGCACATCACCGGCGGACCGGCAGCACCAGGCGGGCCCCTGGACGGAAGCCCCGCCGGCGTCGGCGCCACATCCGCTGCCACCATGGAAGGGATCCAGTCATGAGCACCACCATCAACAAGAAACCTGCGGTCCCGTCAGCCGGGACCGGTGGCGTCACCTTCCTCCGGATACTGAACTCCGAATCCATCAAGTTCAGGACCCTCATGAGCACCAAGCTCCTCTTGGTCCTGACCTTCGTGGCCATCGTCGGCATCGGCCTGTTGTCCGCCCTGGTCCGCTGGAACTTCATCAACCAGATGGTCGAAGTCGGCCGGCAGGGTCACAAGGAAACGGTGCAGCAAGCCGTTGCCTCCTTCCCGCCCGGATCGGGGTTCGATCTTTACAACCTGCCGAACGCCGGACTCAACATCGGCATCCTCGTCCTAGGTTCCCTGGCCGTACTCTTCGTTGCTTCCGAGTACGCCACCGGCATGATCCGCTCAACCATGAACGCGGCGCCAGGCCGGCTCTCCACCTTCGGCGCCAAAGCCGTGGTCCTGGTTGTGGTGTCCTACGTCCTTTCGGTTGTGGCCGGCATCGTGACCTTCCTCCTGGCTTCGCCCATGTTCGCCAACTTCGGCCTTAACCTCGGCTGGAGCACGGATGGTGTCCTCTACAGCGTCTTCACCGGCGGCTTGTACGTCGCGGGCGTTGCGCTGATCGGCCTCTCGCTCGGAACACTGCTGAAGAACTCTGCGGGCGGCATTACCGTCCTGGTGGGCATCATGTTCGTCCTCCCGTTCGCCGGGCAGTTCCTTAGCTTGGCACCGGGAGACTTTTGGAAGTACGTCCCGCAGTACCTGCCCAGTGACGCCGGGGGCCGCTTCTTGTCGATCGGCCACGCGGACGGCATCCTGGATCCATGGGCGGGCGGCCTCGTGTTCCTTGGCTACGTCATCTTGTTCATGGTTCCTGCCCTCATTGTGCTCAAGACGCGCGACGTCTGATTCGCGATCTCTGATTCGCAAGCCGGGGACGCCCACTCCAGGCAAGGCCACTAGGCTCAAGCCATGAGTGAAGAGTTGCCAGCACAGGACGCGTCGGCCCACGTGGCCGACGCGTCCTTTGCTGAAATCACGCTGCGCCGCCGTGGCAGGATCCGCCGCTACCTCTTTGAGCACCCGCGGGTCATGGACTCGGTGGTGGTGCTTTGCTATTCGCTGCTGGCACTGCCCACATTCATCAACTCCATTGTGGATGGCAAGTGGTTCGCCGCATTTTTGCTCGTTGCCATTGCAGCCATCCTGTTCCTTCGACGCCGCAATCCGCTGAGTGTCACTGCGGCCGTTGCGGTCCTCGAAGTGGCCGTGACGCTGTTGAATCCCTGGGGTTCGAATGTCTCCGCGGGATTGTGGTTCGCGCTGTACGCCGTGGCCGTGGCGAGGACCCGGAGATACGCGTTGACGGTGTTTGGCGCGGCGAGCCTGCCGCTGACCCTCGTGTACCTGTTCATGTGGATCAGCCCGGCGACCCCATCCAACGGAGAAGCGGTTCCGGAGAATTTCCACCTCGTCAGCAACATCGCCGCCGCGGTCAGCATTTTGTTGTCCAACCTGATCGCCACCGGCATCGGCATTTCGGTGCGGCAGCGGCGTGAGCACGAGAGCGAAATCAGGGCCTGGGCAGCACGCACGGCCCGCTTGGGTTCCGTCACCGAACGCAACCGGATCGCCCGGGAGATGCACGACGTCGTGGCCCACTCCCTCACTGTCATGATCAGCCTCTCGGACGGCGCCGCCGTCGTGGTCAAGAAGGATCCTGAGCGCGCGGGAGAGGTGCTTGGCGAACTGTCCCGCACCGGCAGGGCCGCGCTGGCCGACATGCGCCGCGTGCTCGGCGTGCTGCGCGACGACTCAGCCCGCCCGGCGCCTTTGGAGCCGTTGGTTTCCGGGCACGACTTGAGCAAGCTGCTCGATGGATTCCGGACGGCAGGTCTGCCGTTGCACTATTCACACACGGGCCCGGCCCTTCCTGAAGACCCGGCGTTCCAGCTCACCGTCTACCGGATCGTGCAGGAATCCCTGACCAATGTGCTCAGGTACGGGCGTTCCTCCAGCCACGTGGATGTGAGGATCGTGCGTGAGGGCGACTCGGTCACCATTGAAGTGCTCGACGACGGCCGGGGCTCCCGGGATCCGGGCACCGAAGAGGCGGCCTTGGGAACCGGCCAGGGCATCGCGGGAATGCGTGAACGTGCGGGAATTTATGCTGGAACCGTGGATGCCGGTCCTGGAATACACGGCGGGTGGCGCGTCCATGCGGAGCTGAACTGGAATGGCGACAAGGGGAAATCATGACTGACAATGCTCCGATCAGGGTTCTGCTGGTGGACGACCAGCCGCTGCTGCGCATGGGGTTTCGGCTCATCCTGGAAGGCGAAGACGACCTTGAGGTAGTGGGCGAAGCCTCCGACGGCGCCGAAGCAGTACAGAGGGTCGAGGAATTGGAACCGGACGTGGTGCTCATGGACGTCCGGATGCCCGCCGTCGATGGAATCGAAGCCACACGGCGGATCACGGCCTCGGCATCCAACGCCAGGATCATCATCCTGACAACTTTCGACCTCGATGAATATGCCTTCTCCGGCCTGCAGGCAGGGGCTTCGGCATTCCTGCTCAAGGATGTTGCACCTGCCGAGTTGGTCCAGGGCGTCCGGCTTGTGGCCAGCGGTGACGCCGTGGTGGCTCCGAGGGTCACCCAGCGGCTCCTGGAAACCTACGTCCGCGGGGGTCGCATGCCCGGCCAGGCCATAGCCCAGCCCCGCGATCCGCTGCTCGAAGAATTGACGCCCCGCGAAACCGAGATGCTGGAAGCTATCGCGGGAGGGCTGTCCAACGCGGAAATCGCCCACAAGTACTTTCTGTCCGAGGCCACGGTCAAAACCCACGTGCGGCGGATCCTCACCAAGCTGCACTTGCGCGACAGGGTCCAAGTGGTGGTCTACGCGTACGAAACAGGACTCGTGATCCCGAGCAACCCGGACTACTAGGACCGCCGGTTCGAGGCCGCGCCGCCCGTCGCCGAGGCTAGACTCGGAGCCATGCCTTCGAACTCCGCTGCAGAACACATCCAGGACCTTGGCGCGTATGTGAGCGCATCGCCGTCGAGCTTCCACGCCGTCAACGAGGCCGCGCGCCGCCTCGATGCGGCCGGTTTCACGGCCCTTGATGAACTTCAGCCATGGGAAGGCGGGGCCGGCAGTTTCTACGTGATCCGGGACGGAGCCCTCATCGCTTGGGTGACGCCCGAAGGTGCAACTCCGACCACTGCATTCAACATCCTTGGAGCCCATACGGATTCTCCGTCCTTCAAACTCAAGCCCAAGCCGACGACGGGAAAGTTCGGCTGGCTCCAGGCCGGCGTCGAGGTCTACGGCGGCCCTTTGTTGAACTCCTGGCTGGACCGTGAGCTTCGGCTCGCGGGGCGGCTCGTGATGCTGGACGGCACCCAGCACCTCACGGCCACCGGACCGCTCCTGCGCTTTCCGCAGTTGGCCATCCACCTGGACCGGGCCGTCAATGACGGCCTCACGCTCGACAAGCAACAGCACATGAACCCGGTGTTCGGCCTCGGCGATCCCGATTCCGCGGACGTCCTGGCAATCCTGGCGGACTCCGTGGCCGGGGCTTCCGTGGATCCCGCGCAGATCGGCGGCTATGACATCGTCGTCGCGGACACCCAGGCGCCTGAGCAGTTCGGCGCCAAGGGCGAGTTCTTCGCGTCAGGACGTCTCGACAACCTCTCCTCGACCCACGCCGGGCTTGCGGCACTCATCGCGCACGCAGCCGCGGGTGCGCCGGCCGGGGGGCCCATCGCGGTCCTGGCCGCCTTCGACCACGAAGAAATCGGCTCCGCCTCGCGCTCCGGTGCCTGCGGACCCATCCTCGAAGACATCCTCACCCGGATCTCCGACGGATTCGGCGCGACGGCGAGCGAACGGCGCCAGGCGTTGTCGGCGTCGTTCTGCGTCTCCGCGGATGCCGGCCACGCCGTGCACCCCAACTACCCCGAGCGGCACGATCCCGCCAACCGGCCCATCCTTAACGGCGGACCGCTTCTCAAGATCAACGCCAACCAGCGCTACGCCACGGATGCCACCGGCGCGGCATTCTGGGCCCGGCTTTGCGGCGAGGCGGGAGTCCCTTACCAGGAGTTCGTCTCCAACAACGACGTCCCGTGCGGCTCTACCATCGGTCCCCTGACGGCTACCCGCCTGGGGATCCGGACGGTCGACGTCGGGGTTCCCCTTCTGTCGATGCACTCCGCACGCGAGCTGTGCGGCGTTGAGGACCCGCTCCACCTGGCCACGGTGGCGGAGTTGTTCTTCCGCACAGCTATCTAGCTCGGCGTCGGCTCCGGCTCAGGAAGCGAGGCTCACTACGAGGTTGATGGTGGTGGCCAGGATCCCGACGCCGAATACGTAGGCGAGCAGGCTGTGCCGCAAAGCAGCGGACCGCATTGCCCTGGTGGTGATCGACGTGTCCGAGACTTGGTAGGTCATTCCGAGGCTGAACGCCATGTAGGCGAAATCCGTGTATTGCGGCGGTTCTTTTTGGTTGAATTCGATGCCGCGGGGCGGATCGGACGTGTAGTACACCTCGGCATAGCGCAAGGTGAAGAGGGTGTGGACCAGGAGCCACGAGGCCGCTGTACCGCCGAGGGCCAGCAGGGCGAGCATGAATTTGTCGAATCCGTGCGCGTCCTTGGCGCCGATCATCACCAGCACGACGGCGGCGAGGGAACCGACGGCGGCGCACAGGATGAGGAGGTCGGCGGTGGAGCGCCGTGGATCTTCTTCCGTGGCATGGCTTCTCGTCTGATCGGCTTTCATCGGGGTGATGACGGCCCAGACGAAAACGTTGTACACCGCCGCGGCCACCGCCCAGCCCGCGGCGGGCGCGTAGATCCACTGACCCCATATTCCGGTCGCTACCGCCGCAATGACGCCTGTGACGATCATGAGCCAAAACCGCAATTGCGAACGTTTGGCTCGGGCAGACTTCGGACGGTGGTTCTTTGCTGGGGCGTTCATAGTCAGATCATGGCACGGGGGCCGGCACGCCCCGGCGTCACGCCACGCAGACTTTTAGCGTCCGGCGTCGAGCTGCGACCCGGAAATCCGGGGGATCCCGACGTCTTACCGTCCAGAAAGCTGCGCAGCGTGACGGCTTCGGCGGCTCAACTGCCCCGGCGGCTCAACTTCCCGGCCGGGGCGCGAACATGATGACGGCGACGCCCAGGATGCAGATCATGGCGCCGATGACGTCCCAACGGTCCGGGCGGAATCCGTCCATGAGCATTCCCCAAGCCAATGATCCGGCGATGAACACCCCTCCGTATGCTGCGAGGACACGGCCGAAGTGTGCGTCAGGCTGGAACGCTGCGACGAAACCGTAGATACCCAAGGCTGCGATACCGAGGCCCGCCCACCACCACGGTTTGGCCTCCCTGACTGATTGCCACACGAGCCACGCCCCGCCGATCTCGGCGACGGCCGCGAGGATAAAGAGTGCGACGGATTTGAGGACGGTCATGGGTTCAGTCTGCCTGAGCCGCCAAAGTTATCCACATAGGCGAGGCAAGCCGTTCCGCGCAGCCGACACGCCGAATAGGCTTAGGGGCGGGAAATGGACTAAGATATTGAAGTCTATGCTGCGCCCTGCTTCCGCTTCTGGAAGCGGTCAGCAGCACCGTTCATCGCAAATGAACCTCCTGTTACGGAAATGCCGTAACCGCTTAGCCCAAAGGAGGTGGGTTCACATATGCGTCCTTACGAATTGATGGTAATCATCGACCCCGAGGTCGAAGAGCGTACCGTAGAGCCGTCGCTTCAGAAGTTCCTCAATGTCATCACCACCGATGGTGGAACCATCGAAAAGGTTGACATCTGGGGCCGCCGTCGCCTCGCTTACGACATCAAGAAGAAGTCCGAAGGTATCTACGCTGTGGTGAACTTCACCGCCAAGCCGGAAACCGCCAAGGAACTTGACCGCCAGCTGAGTCTCAACGAGACCATCATGCGCACCAAGATCACCCGCCCCGAAGAGCAGAAGGTCGTTGCTGAGTAATTTCAGCTCCAGGCTTTCATTCTTTACCCCGCAGGAACGAACAAGGAGGCAGTAGATGGCAGGCGAAACCACTATTACGGTCATCGGTAATCTCACCAATGACCCCGAACTGCGGTTCACACCGTCAGGCTCGGCGGTAGCGAACTTCACCATCGCGTCTACTCCCCGGACCTTCGACCGCCAGTCCAATGAATGGAAGGACGGGGAAACCCTGTTCCTCCGCGCATCGGTATGGCGCGAAGCAGCCGAAAACGTCGCCGAATCCCTCACCAAGGGTATGCGCGTGATCGTTTCCGGCCGCCTGAAGAGCCGTTCCTACGAAACCAAGGAAGGCGAGAAGCGCACCGTTATCGAGCTCGAAGTCGATGAAATCGGCCCGAGCCTGCGTTACGCCAACGCCAAGGTCAACCGCACCCAGCGCTCCGGCGGTCAGGGTGGCCAGGGCGGCTTCGGCGGCGGCAACAACAGCGGTGGCTTCGGAGGTGGCGGCGCTGGTGCAAACCAGGGCGGCAACTCCGGCGGAACGTGGGGCGGCGGCCAATCCGCACCGCAGGAAGACCCCTGGGCTACCCCGGGTGTCAGCAATGCGGGTGGATGGGGCAACGGCCCGGATTCCGAACCTCCCTTCTAAATACTCATTAAAGTTCGACGCCGGAATCCGCCGGACGTGCCGCGAGGCACCCGGGTGGCGACCGCCGTCGAGCACCACCATCCCGTGGATCCATTCCACGGGCTCCATAGAAAAGGAGCTCCACGATGGCTAAGGCTGAACTCCGTAAGCCCAAACCAAAGTCCAACCCCTTGAAGGCCGCTGACATCACTGTCATCGACTACAAGGACGTAGCATTGCTGCGCAAGTTCATCTCCGACCGCGGAAAGATCCGCGCCCGTCGCGTCACTGGCGTCACGGTGCAGGAACAGCGCAAAATCGCCCAGGCAATCAAGAACGCCCGCGAAGTTGCTCTGCTGCCTTACTCCGGCGCTGGCCGCGGCTAAGGAAGGGATTAACTAACATGGCAAAGCTCATTCTGACCCACGAAGTAACCGGTCTCGGTGCTGCTGGCGATGTTGTCGAGGTCAAGGACGGTTACGCACGTAACTTCCTGCTGCCCCGCGGCTTCGCCCTGACCTGGACCAAGGGTGGCGAGAAGCAGGTTGAGTCCATCAAGGCTGCCCGCGCTGCTCGTGCCCACGCTTCGGTTGAAGCTGCACAGGCCCAGGCTTCTGCGCTTTCTTCCAAGAAGGTCAAGCTCGTAGTGAAGGCCGGCGAGTCCGGTCGTCTCTTCGGCACCGTCAAGCCGGCTGATGTCGCTGCTGCAGTCGAGGCCGCTGGCCTCGGCTCCATCGACAAGCGCAACGTTGAACTGCCGAACCACATCAAGTCCCTTGGTTCGTACCAGGCCAACGTCCGCCTGCACGAGGACGTTTCCGCTGTCATCGACCTTGAGGTCGTAGCAGCAAAGTAGCGTTATCTTTGACGTAGCTTGAAGGACCCCCGTCACCGGTTTCCGGAGGCGGGGGTCCTTTGCTTTGCGCGCGCACCGGCGGTGATAGCCTGCAGCGGTGAACCTTGAAACGATGCGCACCAGGCCCTTGTCGCAAGTGGACGTTTTCACTGACGTGCCGTATTTCGGCAATCCGCTTGCCGTGGTCGTCGACGCCGAGGGGCTCGGCACGGAGCAGATGCAGCACTTTGCCAACTGGACCAACCTGTCTGAGACCACCTTCCTGCTGCCTCCCAGCGATCCTGCGGCCGATTACCGCGTGCGGATCTTCACTGGCAGCGAGGAATTTCCATTCGCGGGACATCCGACTCTCGGCTCGGCGCATGCGTGGCTGGCGGCCGGCGGTGTCCCGAAACAGGAAGGGACGCTGGTTCAGGAATGCGGCGCAGGCTTGGTCAAGGTAAAGCTCGACGGCGGCCGCCTTGCCTTCGCTGCGCCGCCGCTGACCCGCTTCGGGCCCGTCGGCGAGGCAACCATGGAACAGTTGGCTGCCGGACTCCGGCTGCCCCGAACTGCGCTCTTGGATGCCTCGTGGCTCGTCAACGGCCCGCAGTGGATCGGCGTACTGCTCGAATCGGCCGAACAGGTCCTTGGCCTTGAACCCGACCTTGCGGCGTTGGGGGATCTGAAGGTTGGCGTGATCGGTGCCCATGAACCGGGGGCCGGCGTCGATTTCGAGGTCCGGACGTTCATTCCCGGAGACGCCATGGTGGAGGACCCCGTGACCGGAAGCTTTAACGCGGGAGCGGCCCAGTGGCTGATCGGCAGCGGCCGGGCGCCTGAGCAATACGTCGCCGCGCAGGGTACGGTGCTGGGCCGGGCGGGACGCATCCACGTCAAAGCGGAAGACGGCGACATCTGGGTGGGCGGGAGCTCGGTGATGTGCATCCAGGGAACAGTGCGGCTGTAGCGGGGGAATAAAAGCGGAGGGGGCACAGTTTGGGAGTATAGATGCAAACGCATGTACTCTGGTTTGAAGCCATCAAACCGACCAGCAACAGGAGATCGCCATGGAGACCCGCCGCATAACCGTCCTTTCCGCCGGACTTGGCGTACCGTCGTCGAGCAGGCTTCTTGCAGACCAGCTCGCCGCATCAGCCAAGCGCCAGCTGGGCGATGCCGGGTACGAGGTACGCGTGGACGTTGTCGAACTCCGGGACCTGGCCGTGGATATCGCCAACAATTTCGTCACCGGCTATGCAGCGCCGCGCCTTGCTGAGGTGATCGCCGGCGTCGAGGATTCCGATGGCATCATCGCCGTCACGCCCGTCTTCAGCGCATCCTACAGCGGGCTGTTCAAGTCCTTCATCGACGTTCTGGACCCGAAGTCCCTCGACGGCAAGGCCGTTCTTCTCGGCGCCACGGGCGGCACCGACCGGCACCAGATGGTGCTCGACTACGCCATGCGTCCGCTCTTCACCTACCTTCGCACCCGGATCACCCAGACGTCCGTCTTCGCCGGACCCCAGGATTGGGGAAACACCGACGACGGCGCGTCGCCACTATCGGTCCGCGTGGACCGGGCGGCGGGCGAGCTTGCCCGGCTTCTGAGCGGCGAACAGCCGCACCGCAAGGCGGACGCGATGGAATCCCTGCCTTTTGAACAACTCCTCGCGGGGATCACTGCGGGACGCTAGGGGAGCCTCGGCTGCTAGTCGTCCAGTAGCTCGATGAACTCCAGGGCCTGCTTCATGCTGATGTCGGAGTGCTTGGTCAGGGCCAACGCTGCCGCTTCGACATCTCCGCTCTTGGCCAGGGTGCGGATCCGTCCGTAGATCTCGTCATTGAGCATGTTGCTGCTCACCTCACGCGTAACGTCTCCCTTGCTGGCGATTGCCCGGTAGCGGTAAGGGAAGCGCTCCGGCTCGTCGTCGTCGGGCAAGAGGTCCTGCGGAGCGGGCTCGGGCTTGCGGAAGGGCTGCGGGTGCGCTGCAAGGGCGCCGACGGCATCACGTGAGGCGCGCAGGCCTTCCCCGGTGGCGCTGAGGTATAGCTTGATGGCAGCCATGGCCTGGCCTTGGGCGATCAGGGAATACAGCTGCCGGTGCTGATCCTCGCTGAGCTTTGCAGCCGCCTCGCGGGCCAGCTCCGCAGGGTCCACGGCCGCCTTCCCAGCGGCGGCATTGTCGCGAAGTTCCGCGGAGCGGCGGGAGAGCGCGCGGCTGATCAGCAGCACGCCAACGACGACGGTCGCCAGGATCAAGACCGGAATGAGTAGGGATGACATGCGCTAAAGCCGATCTATGTAGTTCTTGGCGGTCAACAAGTCCGAATGGGTTTGCTGGCGCAGGAGTTTGATGGCCTGAATCTTCTGCCCACTGCGGACCATGCCCTGCAATTGCAGGGCGAACTGTGGATTCAACTGCCCGTTGGGAAGAACGGGACCGTTGTAGCCGGCCTGGCCGAGCCCCGGGCTGCCTCCGGCTTGCGCCCTCAGCGCGGCCCGCGACTGGCTGTCCTGCTGGGACTGTTGCTGCGCGTTTTGGCTCGGTCTTGTGGATGCATCGATGCGGGCCCTTGCCGCCGTCGCCGCCTGCACCTGGGCTGCCTGGTGGGCTGCCGAGCGTGCGGCCAGCTCCCGTTGATAGCGCTCGGCGTCGGACAGCCCTGAGTTGCGTGGCTTGAATGCCGCCGTCAGGGCCCAAATCACAGCCACGAGGATGACAACGGGCATTGCGACCAGCAGTACATCCCCCACGGTGAAACCCATACCTAGAGCTTATGTCAGAACGCAGTTATCCACAGCACATTCCTGTTCCGGCATAGCTTCTGAGAGCCGGCTGTCAAATTTCCGGAGCCATTGTGGGGAGTATCACATTTTTGGCATATTTATCCCTCTTTGGGTCATTGGAGGACGGGCGGGGCACGGATTGAGCGAACCAGCCTGTGGATGATCTGCTGAAGAAAATACTTTTAATCCACATGGCATAACGAACGTCTTCCCAGCTCAGGGGCTACTTTCCGGCAAAAGAATTTCTCTTTCCACAGGGTCATGCACAGACTGTGCACAAGCAGGGGTGTGTATTCCACACTTTATCCACAGGCCCGGCTTGGTGGCTCGGAAAAGCAGGGCTAACGTGGCTGAGTACCTGCTTTAGGTACTCGGAAAACCCCTGTTTCTTGTGGATGGCACCCTGGTGCCGTCGAAAAGCAGCACGCCCGCGGACCTGTCTGTGGATAAGTTGTGGAAATCTCGGGGAAACCAAAATTGTCGGTGCCCTACGGAACAGTTTGGACCAGCCGGCATAAACGGCGCGGTCGGAGCAACCCACACCGGGTATTGGCCTACCGCACCGCCGGGAACAGTTATCTGCGCGGCACAAAATGGAGGACGGCTTGTCAGTTACGCACTTGGATTCGATCGAGGGCGGCCGGACATCGGACGCCAGCCGCAAACCTCCCCAGGACATTCCCGCTGAGCAATCAGTTCTCGGCGGCATGATGCTGTCCAAGGACGCCATTGCCGACGTCGTGGAAATCGTCCGCGGCCATGACTTCTACCGCCCGGCCCACGAGACCATCTACGAGTCCATCATCGACCTGTACGGCCGCGGCGAACCTGCCGATGCCGTCACGGTGTCCGATGAGCTGACCAAGCGCGGCGAGATCAACAGGATCGGCGGCCCTGCCTACCTGCACGAGCTGATCCAGACCGTGCCCACAGCGGCCAACGCCGGCTACTACGCCGAAATCGTGGCTGAACGCGCCGTCCTGCGCCGCCTCGTCAACGCCGGCACCAAGATCGTCCAGATGGGCTACGGCCAGGACGGAGAGGTCGAAGACCTCGTCAACCAGGCCCAGGCCGAGATCTATGCCGTGGCCGAACGCCGCACCGCGGAGGACTACGTGGCGCTCAAGGACGTCATGGAATCCACTGTTGACGAGATCGAGGCATCCGGCCACCGCGGGGAGGGCATGACTGGGGTTCCCACCGGGTTCTACGAACTCGATGAACTCACCCATGGCCTGCACCCGGGCCAGATGATCGTCATCGCCGCGCGCCCCGCCGTCGGTAAGTCCACGTTCGCCCTTGACTTCGCCCGTTCCGCCGCGCTCAAGAACAACCTCGCCACCGTGATGTTCTCCCTGGAAATGGGACGCAACGAAATCGCGATGCGCCTGCTGTCCGCGGAAGCCACCATTGGCCTTCAGGACCTGCGCAAGGGCACCATCAAGGACGAGCAATGGTCCAAAATCGCCACCACCATGGGCCGCATGAACGATGCGCCGTTGTTCATCGATGACAGCCCCAATATGTCCCTCATGGAAATCAGGGCCAAGTGCCGCCGCCTCAAGCAACAGCACGACCTCAAACTGGTGATCCTCGACTACCTCCAGCTCATGAGCTCCGGCAAGAAGGTGGAATCCCGCCAACAGGAAGTCTCCGAATTCTCGCGTGCCCTCAAGCTGTTGGCCAAGGAGCTGCAGGTTCCGGTCATCGCGCTCTCGCAGCTCAACCGTGGATCCGAACAGCGCCAGGACAAGCGTCCCATGGTCTCGGACCTCCGCGAATCCGGTTCCATCGAGCAGGATGCCGACATGGTCATCCTGCTTCACCGCGAAGACGTCTACGACAAGGAATCCCCGCGCGCCGGCGAAGCCGACATCCTCATCGCCAAGCACCGTAACGGCCCCACCAAGGACATCGTGGTTGCCTTCCAGGGGCATTATTCCCGCTTCGCCAATATGGCGGGCGAGACGGGCGGAGGCGGGTTCTAGGCTCCGTTGAGCAAATGATCGGGCATCCGGTTTCCGGGAGCCCGTCCTCGGATCTCCAGGAGTTCGCGGGCGTGGGCGTGAAGGCGCCGGTCCTCGTCGGTTTCCGGCACCCAGGCTGGGATCGGTACGGACGTGCCGGTTTCGTCCCTGGCCACCATGACCGTGAGGCAGTACGTGGTCAGGTTCATCTCACGGCTCTTGGGGCTTCCGGAGCGAACATGGACGGCAATGTGCATGCCTTTGTGGCCTGTATAGACGAGACGGGCTTCTACTTCCACAACGTCGCCGATCAAGAGCGGCCGGTAGAAGCGCACGCCGCCGGAGAAAACCGCCACGGTGTCCTTGCCGCAGTACCGGGAAGCGCAGACGTACGCGGCCTCATCAATCCACTTCATGACGATGCCGCCGTGGACCTTTCCGCCCCAGTTCACATCGGTGGGGGCCGCCATGAAGCGGAGAACAACGCGCTCGGCAGTGCCGGCGTCGGTATATTCCTGCGCGTTCATGGCTTCGACAATCTTTTCCCGCACGGCGATCCGCGCGAGGGCGTTGTCGCGCTGCTCGACTTCCTCCGGCGTCGAGGGCTTGAACTGGGGGACTGGTACCGGGCGGCCGTCGGGACCAACCGCAACGAAGATCACCAGGCACTGGCTGCGCATCGTGGCCGGCCCGCCCTTGGGGTCGCCGGAGGACACGATGGTCCGGATGTGCATCGAGGAGCGGCCCGTGTAGACGATGGTCGCTTCGACCTCGACCATGTCTCCGCTGTTCACAGGGTCGGCGAAATGGATGTTGCCCACATAAGCCGTGACGCAATAGGACTTCGCCCAGCCGACGGCTGCCGCGTACGCCGCCTTGTCCACCCACTCAAGGACAGTGCCGGCGTCGACCGACCCGCTGTGTCCGACGTCGGTGGGGGAAGCAAGGAACCGCAGCGTGACGGAGTTGGAGGGAAGCTCGCTCATGACGAGAGTGTATCGACGGCGTGGATACTGATGCGCTGTATGACGGGCAGGCGCTATTGGCCCTTCCGCTTTCCTTCCAGCCAGGGTTTCAGCAGCCGGGTGGTGACCGGCAGGAAAATGTAGACCATGAGTGGCGTCAGGATGCAGATGTTCAACAGAACCTGCAGAACCAGCGGCCAGCCCAGAATCAGGGGGTGCAGCAGGAAATTGGCGAGCAGGCTCAACGGAAAGAACGGCAGGAAGATGCTGACCGCCTGCTTCCATCGTGGCGGCACCACCGTCTCCGGGACCACGAGGTTCACGTCGCCGGGTTGGGAGAACCATCCTTCGATGCCGGAACGGCGCTCCACCCGTGTGACCTCCATGAGCTCGGAGGCGCTTTCAATCCACCATCGGCGCTCTCCGGATTCCTCCCATGCCTGCAGGGTTTCAGCGTCCGCGAAGCGGTACAGCATGTGCCATTCATCAGAGTCAGCCGCCGTGCGCACCCACCCTGAACCCAAGTAGCCGGGCCATTCCCTGGCAAGTTCCTGGCCCGCGTGGGCCCAAGCGTTGGCTTGGCGGGTGTAACCGGGAGTGATGGTGCGGGCGACGGAAACGGTGATGGGATGCTCGAGCGACACCTCAACAATCTACCCGCCGGTGTCCCGCTAGGCTGGGAAAGTGCCCCAAACAGTGACCCGTCCCACCGCGCCCTCCACTGCCCGCGAGATCCTGCGCCTTGCTGTCCCTGCCTTTGGGGCGCTCATAGCAGAACCCCTCTTCCTCCTGGCCGACTCCGCCATTGTGGGGCACCTTGGCGTCCCTCAGCTGGCGGGAGTGGGTCTGGCCTCCACCCTGCTGTACACCGCCGTCGGACTTATGGTCTTTCTGGCATATTCGACGACTCCCGCTGTGGCGCGGGCCATCGGGGACGGAAAGCTCGGCAAAGCGCTGGCCGCAGGGCGCGACGGCGTCTGGCTGGCCTTGCTGCTGGGCACAGTCCTGGCCGTGGCCGGCTTCTTCGCGGCCGGCCCGCTGCTCGGACTGTTTGGAGCCAACGGCGAGGTGCGGGCCTACGCCGTCGACTATCTGCGCTGGTCCATGCCGGGACTCGTCGCCATGCTGCTGATCTTCGCTGGGACGGGTGTCTTGCGCGGACTGCAGGACACCCGCACGCCGTTGGTGGTTGCGACGGCGGGGTTCGCCGTGAACATCGGCCTCAATGCCGTCCTGGTCTACGGTTTGCATTTGTCCGTGGCGGGGTCAGCCATAGGCACAAGCATTGCCCAGTGGGCCATGGCCGCCGTCTATCTGGTGATGGTGGGACGGAATGCCCGGCGGCACGGCGTTTCGCTGCGCCCGGACTGGCATGGCATCCGCACGATGACCACCGTGGGTTCATGGCTCATGCTCCGCACTCTTAGCCTGCGCCTGGCTATCCTCGCCACGGTCCTGGTGGTCACTTCCCAAGGGTCCGTGAACCTCGCCGCCCACCAGCTTGCGATGACCATTTTCTCCTTCCTCGCCTTCGCCCTGGACGCCTTGGCGATTGCCGCACAGGCCCTCATCGGCAAGGAACTCGGAGCCTCCCATCCGGCCCGGGCGCGGGAACTCACCCGCACCATGATCCGCTGGGGCGTGGGCTTCGGTGTGGTGACTGGCGTACTCCTCGCGGTGGCCGCTCCGTGGGCAGGCTTCCTCTTTACCTCCGACGCCGGCGTTCAGTCCGCGCTCACAGCGGCACTGTGGGTGCTCGCCGTCGGGCAGCCCCTCGCGGGGTACGTCTTCGTCCTGGACGGCGTGCTGATCGGCGCGGGAGATGCCCGCTACCTGGCGATTGCCGGCGTCGTGAACCTCGTGGTCTATCTGCCGCTTTTGGCGGCAGTCCACCTGACAAGGCCCGACGGCGCGGCGGGGCTGGTGTGGCTGTGGGCAGCGTTCGCGCTGGGCTACATGATGGCCCGCGGGGTCACTCTCGGGGTGCGGGCCCGTTCTGACAAATGGATGGTCCTCGGTTCGCACTAAACTGGACTGGTGACTCTCCCCGCCTCTTCAGCGACTTCATCCACGCCTACAGCAGCTGGTCTCTGGAAGCCCGTACTTCTCCGCGCCGGTACTGCGCTGGTGTTTGGAGCCGTGACCGTCTTCTGGGGCTCGCCCTCCGTTCACGTTCTTGCCTGGGCTACCGGACTCTACCTGCTCGCAACCGCGGGCACCGCGTTCCTGGCCGCGAGCGTCCCGGCGGCCGCGGCCGTCGTCGTCGGCCTGGCAGGGGTGGGTGCCCTGATTACGCAGTCCGACGCAGGTGCCGGACTTTCCGCGCTCGTAGGATTGCTGGTGCTCGGGGCGTTTGAGCTGGTCCAGGGATTCCGGCAGCGCGGACGGCACGTGCTTGCCCGCGACTGGATCATTTCCGGTGTGGTGGGCATCGGCACCGCCGTTGCATTGCCGTTCTTCATCAGCCTTGGAGCCCACGCGCTTCTCGGTGTTGCCGGCGGCGGCGCCATCATCTGGGGAGTCTTGTGGGTGCTGTCAGGGCTGAGCCTGCGGCACGATGGGCGAACCCCCTCCGCTGAGGCCGTAAACTAGTAGTCGTACGTTCTACCCTGCGTAGAACTCTCAAGGCGCGCACGGCGCCAGCACCCACATTGGAGGAATGACCTTGGCAGACCAGAAACCAGGAGAGCCGCGCAAGATGCGGACCTCGGTGAAGGGACCGCTGATGTTCTCCGCGTTCTGGGGCGTCGTGATCTTCTTCGCCGTGCTGATCTTCGCCTCCGGCGGAAGCGCCCGCACGCCGCGCTTTGACCTCGCCTTTACCGGTGCCGGCATCGCCTTCATTGTGAGCCTCGTCCTCTCTGCGATGCTTTCCATGAGCCACAAGGAAAACGCCGAACACCTCGGCAAGGGCTCGGGCGTCAACCTGAGCTCCAGGAAGCCGGGCCAGGGCCACGGTTCCGCGGCCCCCCACGCGGGCAGTGAGACGGAAACCCCCGACGCAGACTAGGCCGTCTTAGTCTGCGTCGCGCCAGGCAACTTTTTGCCGGCTGGCCGACGCAGCAACCCCGGAAACCCGCGGCAGACCGCCGTCGTGCGCCCTGAAAAGTTGCACGGCGTGACGCCCGCCTACTCCGTACCTGAGGCTTTCCGTGCCCGGTAGGCTGCCACGTGCGTTCGGTTGGCGCAGTTGCCGGTGTCGCAGTAGAGCTTGGATCGGTTGCGGCTCAGGTCAAGCACGACGGCGTCGCAATCCTCCGCCGCGCACACCCGCAGGCGGTCCATTTCCTTGCTGCGGATGACGTCCACGAGGGCCATGGCAGCTTCCGTGCCCATGCGTTCCGCGAGGGGCGCTTCGGGGGTAGTGGCGTGCAGGTGCCAATCCCAGTGGTCGTGCTTGACCAGCTGCGGGAGTGCGCGCGCGTCTGTGAGGAGCTGGTTGACGGTCTTTGCGGCCGCGTCCTCATCGGACGTCCACAGCGAAGCCAGCTGGCTCCGCAGTCGCTTCACGCTGGCCAATTCGGCCTCGGTTCCCTCCCTGGTCCCCGTGAATTCTTCCGCATCGAGGAAGGTGTGGAGTTCGGCGACACTCGCAAGGGCCTCGGTGCCGTTTGCGGCCGTATTGATCAAATTGACCACGCTTCGAAGCGCCACTTCAGTGTCAGGTGCAAAAAGCACTTTGACTCCTTACATCTCTCGGGAGTAGTGTCAGCAGCGTAACCCATTTTACTCCTGACAGGAGGCTGCTGTGTCAGCTGCAACAAAACGGGCTGGTGCTGCGGGCTTCATGGCGTCGGGTCTGGGGCTCGCGCTCTTTTCCTCGGCGGTCTTTGGCTTGTCCGGCTCGTTTGCCAAGTCCCTCCTGGAAACCGGGTGGACCCCCGGCGCTGCAGTTGCGATCCGGTTGAGCGGTGCTTCGCTCACCCTGGTGATCCCGGCCGTCGTCGCTCTCCGGGGCCGTTGGCACCAGCTCAAGGACAACTGGCTCACCATCCTGCTATTCGGTGTGATTGGCGTTGCAGCATGCCAGCTCTTCTACTTCAACGCGGTGTCCAGGCTGTCCGTGGGGGTCGCGCTCCTGCTCGAATACCTCGCGCCAACCATGATCGTCCTGTGGCTGTGGGCAGCCAGCCGACGCCGTCCGAGGGCCCTCACCGCCATTGGAACACTGCTTTCCCTCGGCGGACTTGTCCTGGTGCTTGATCTCACCGGCGCCGTGAAGGTGGACTTCGTCGGCGTCCTCTGGGGCATGGCCGCGGCCGTCTGCCTGGTCATCTACTTCTTCATCACAGCCAGGCAGAACGACACGTTGCCGCCCATTGTGCTGGCCGCCGGCGGTCTTACGGCAGGCTCAGTCCTCATCTGGATTGCCGGTGGGACCGGCGTGGTGTCCATGACTTTTGCCACCACAGACACACATCTCGGACCGTGGACCACGCCGTGGTGGGTTTCGATCGCGGGCCTCGTCATCTTGTCCACCGTGCTGTCCTACGTCACGGGGATCATGGCGGCACGAAGCCTCGGCTCCAAGGTGGCATCCTTTGTCTCGCTCACGGAAGTACTGTTCGCAGTCGTGTGGGCCTGGCTGTTGCTGGCCGAGTTGCCGGGAGCCATCCAGCTCGTGGGCGGGGCACTCATCGTGTGCGGAGTAGTCCTGGTGCGAATCGACGAGCTCCGCGCGGACAAGCGTTATGCCGCGGAGGCCGGTGAAGACTACGCGGCGCTGCAGCTTGACCACGCGAACGACGTCGAGCCGGTTCCATCCGAGAGGGCGCTCTAGACACCGACCATTGATGGGGGACCGGGGCTTAGCATGTTGATATGTGCCGGAACATCCACACCCTCCACAATTTCGAGCCACGAGCCACCTCCGCGGAGGTGGAAGCCGCAGCCCTGCAATACGTGCGCAAAATCAGTGGCACCACCAAGCCGTCCAAGGCCAACGAGGAAGCCTTCGCCGAGGCGGTCCACGAGATCGCGCATGTCACCCAGCATCTGCTCGATTCCCTGGTGACCCATGCGCCAGCCCGCAACCGCGACGAGGAAGCGGCCAAAGCCAGGGCCCGTGCGGCCGTTCGTTTCGGAACTGCCTGAAGCAGGGTTACTTCGCGAAGGAACGCAACCGAAGCGAGTTCGCGACCACCAGGACCGAGCTCGCAGCCATGGCCGCGCCGGCGATCATCGGGTTGAGCAACCCAAGGGCGGCCACGGGAATACCGATGGCATTATAGAAGAACGCCCAGAACAGGTTTGTCTTGATAGTGCCGAGCGTCTTCCGGGACAACTCGATGGCTTGCACCAACTGGCCAAGGTCGCTGCCCATGACGGTCAGATCCGAGGCCTCGATGGCGACGTCGGTTCCCGAGCCCATGGCGATGCCAAGGTCAGCCTGTGCCAGGGCCGCGGCGTCGTTGACCCCGTCGCCCGCCATCGCCACGGTGGAGCCCTGGGACTGAAGCTTCCGTACCGCGTCCACTTTGCCTTCCGGCAGGACCCCGGCGAATACGTCTTCCGGGGCGATCCCGACGGTGGTGGCCACTTGGGCGGCGACGGCGGCGTTGTCTCCGGTCAGCAGCAGGGGGCGGATCCCGAGTTCCTTGAGCTTCGCGATCGCGGCCGCCGAACCGGGTTTGACGGTGTCCCTTAGCGTGACTATTCCAGCGGGCTTCCCGTCCACAGCAACCCAGATGGCGGTAGCGCCACGTGCTTCCTCAGTGGCCAGTGCCTGGCGCTGTGCATCGTCAGGGAAGATTCCGTTGCGTTCCAACCAGCCGGTCCTGCCGGCCACGACCGTTCGCACAGAGCCATTTCCGGCTCCGTTCAGCGCAACCATCCCCCGGACTCCGCCGCCCGGGGCGGAACTGAAATCCTTCACAGCGGGCAGCGGGCCGGCGTCGGGCATAGCGGACTTGGCGGCAGCGGCAATGGCGTGGGCGATGGGGTGCTCAGACGCTGCCTCGACGGCGCCGGCGAGAGACAGGACGTCGGCGGGGGAGTGGCCGTTCAAGGCCAAGGTGTGTCCGACGGCGAGCTTGCCGCTTGTGACGGTCCCGGTCTTGTCCAGCAGGATGGCGTCCACAGTGCGGGTATCTTCAAGCACCTGCGGGCCCTTGATGAGGATGCCGAGCTGCGCGCCCCGGCCGGTCCCGGTCAGGAGGCCAACGGGTGTCGCGAGCCCAAGCGCACACGGGCAGGCAATCACGAGCACCGCCACAGCAGCCGTGAACGAGGCATTGAGGTCACCGCTCAGGGCAAGCCAGAAGACGAAGGTAACGACGGCGATGACCAGCACCACCGGAACGAAGACGGCGCTGATGCGATCGGCGAGCCGTGCAATCGGGGCCTTGCCCGTCTGCGCCTGGCTCACCAACCGCCCCATTTGTGCCAGCGTAGTCTCGGAACCCACGCGGGTCGCGCGGACCAGCAAGCGGCCCGAAGTATTGATGGTGGCGCCCGTGACCTGGCTTCCCGGTCCGACCTCCACGGGCACGGATTCACCTGTGACCAATGAGGCATCCACGGCAGACGAACCGCTCGTCACCAGGCCGTCCGTGGCGATCTTCTCTCCCGGTCGAACGACGAAGATGTCCCCTGCCACGAGTTGCTCGGCCGGGATCTTGTGTTCGACGCCGTCGCGCAGCACCGTCGCGTCCTTGGCTCCAAGATTCAGCAGTGCCTTGAGGGCATCGCCGGCCTTCGCTTTGGCGTTGGCCTCAAGGAAGCGGCCCAGAAGCAGGAAGGTGGTGACCACGGCCGCAACTTCGAAGTAGAGCCCACCGCCCGCGCCTCCCATGGTCTCCATGCCGGGGTGTTCAGTGATCATGGGGTTGGCAAAAAGCTGCCACGCAGAGTAAAGGTATGCGGCGAGGACACCAATGGAGACGAGGGTGTCCATAGTCGAGGCGAAATGGCGCGCGTTGATGGCGGCGGCGCGGTGGAAGGGCCAGGCAGCCCACGTGACCACGGGAAGTGCAAGTGCAGCGGCCACCCAGCCCCATTGCGGGAACTGCAAAGCTGGGATCATCGAGATGGCGAAGACAGGGACCGTCAACATGGCTGCGGCGATCAGTCTCGGACGCAATTTCGACGCTGCTGGTCCGTGGTGCATGTGGTCTTCGTGGGTGCCGGCACCGGCGCCCGCCGCGGTGGCACCGTGGTCGCCTGTCGCGGCGCCACGGGCCACATGCTCTGCGTGCTCGGTCGTTCCTCCCTTAGACGCACGCTGCCGCATGCCCCCCGCGTCGTCGCTGTGGTCATGTTCCGTTGCGCCGTCGTCACCGGCGCTGGTTTCGCGATCAGGGGCCTGGGTTACGGAGTTGGCGGGGGCCGTGGACGACGGGCTTGGGTGCGTTTCGCGGATCCAGGCTTTGTAGCCCGTTGCGTTCACTGTGTCCACGATTTGTTGGTCCGTGACATTGTCCGGAACTGTTACCTGGGCTGATTCGAGGGGGAGGTTGACTGAAGCTTCCACGCCCTCGAGCTTGCCCAGTTTCCGCTCTACGCGGGCCACACAGGATGCGCACGTCATGCCCTCGATGTCGAGTTCGATGATGCGTGTACCTGTTTGGTGGAGGATGTCGTGATTGCTCACATTGGCCCCTAGGCCTCGTTGGCGACTACCAGGTAACCGGCTTCGGCGACGGCTTCGCCGATTTCGGCCGGTGACAATTCCTGGGTGGAGGTGATGGTGACGGTGGAGATTCCGCCGGCATTCAGGTCGATCTCGACATTCTCCACTCCCGCCATGGACTCAATTTCCTCGCTGACGGCAGAAACGCAGTGCCCGCAGGTCATGCCGGAAACGCTGACGCTCGTCTGGATGGTAGCGGTGTGGCCCATGGTGTGCTCCTTGGTGGTGAGTTGAATGGTGTGGTGAGTGCTTGCGGGGTTACCGCAGCAGGCGCCCGATGGCATCGGCTGCCTCCTTGACCTTGATGTCGATTTGCTCGGCCCGCACGACCGGATCGGACTCGGATGCTGCGCCGACGACGCAGTGCCCGATGTGTTCCTCCACGAGCCCGAGGCTGACTGCATGCAGCGCCTTGGTGACTGCCGAGACTTGCGTGAGGATGTCGATGCAGTATTTGTCCTCTTCCACCATGCGCGCAATACCGCGTACTTGGCCCTCGATCCGCTTGAGGCGCAGCAAGTATGCGTCCTTGTTGGGAGAGTAGCCGTGCTGGGAATCCGGCTTCGAATCTGCGGATTCCACATGGGTGGGGTTCACATCGATCGTGCTCATAGTGCAAAGGTATACCCCCTAGGGGTATAAGGCAAGTACCCCCTGGGGGTATATGGCAGGCATCGGCCCCCGCTACCCCCAGGTGCGCCAGTCCTCCGGCCTGAGCGAGGGGCGGCCAAGCAGGTAGCCTTGGGCTGCAGTCATCCCGAGCTTGGTGACCGCAGCCAGTTCGGCTTCGGTCTCAATCCCTTCGGCCACCAGGGCAGCTCCGATTTCGGAGGAAAAGCCGACCATCGCAGCTCCCAGGGCCCGCTGTGCCGGATCCGTGTCGATGCCGGCGATGATCCCGCGATCGAGCTTGATGAGGTCTGGCTTGAGCTGCAGGATGTGGCGCATGGAAGCAAAGCCGGCCCCGGCGTCGTCGACCGCGATTCTCAGGCCAGCGCGTCGCAACGGTGCCAGCGCCTCCGCGAGCGGTTCGTAGTTGCCGACCTCGTGGCGTTCGGTGACCTCAAGCACGATGCGTCGCGGCGGGATGGTCGATTCCGTAATCGCAGCTGCCAGCCGGGGGTCAAGGCATACCCGAGGCGAGAGATTTGCCGCGACATACAATCCCGTTGGGAGTCCGGCAGCGGTGGCCAGAGCAGTCCGGAGCGCAAGGATTTCGAGCTCGATATCCAGACCGATCGAGGCGGCTTCCATGAAGCGCGCCTCCGGGGAGAACTCCTGGGATCCGCTGAACCTTGTCAACGATTCCGCGCCAACGACACTGCCCGTTTTCAGGCACCGGATCGGCTGGAATGCTGTTACCAGTGAACCGTCAGTGAGCAATTCCTGGATGCGGCGGGTGACTTCTGCACGCGAACGTGCCGCCTCTGGATTCAAGACACGGCAGGTGCCCTCGAATCCGTAGTCTCTGCCGTCCCTGTCGCGCATCGGCCTTCCGGCAACATCAATCAAGACGCGGCGGCCGTCCCGGTGGCGGCACACCGTGACAACACGTGACCACGAGGAGTCACCGCTTTCCCTGGCTTTCCACTCCAACCGGGCGTCCGCGAGGTCCCCGGGGTCGATGACGCAAGTGATGTGCTTTCCCAGCAGTTCAAAAGGTTCGTACCCCGTGATGTCCTTGCAAGCCGGGCTGCTGAACGTAAATCGTCCGTCAGGCCCCGTGGCCCACAGCCAGTCCAGGCTTGTATGCAGCACGGTGTCCATCAAGCGCGAGGTTCGGAACGCTTGGTTTCGCTCGCGCTGCTGCTGCCGCATGAGACGCCACGCTGCCAGCACCACCAGCGGCACCATCAGCAGTGCTAGAAGAGCGGGGAATCCGGTTTGTTCATCGATGCCGCCCCACAGCGGAAGTCCGAAAGCCAATGGCAGGCGGATAGACAAGGCGACCGCGGCCTCGATGAATACGACGACGAGCAGCCACCATCCGGTTGACGCGGAGGCCAGCCGGTTCGCTTGGCGTCGCTTGTGTGAAGACGCCCTTTTGAACCTGGGATCGCGCATGAAGGGCATCACCCAATAGTGCCACCATGCCGAGGATCGCGCCGTAAACCGGCAGCGCGTCGATCCGAGGGCACGCGACCAGGACGACGGCGCGTGGCCGCCGCCCAGGGCGCCGCCCGGAAACCAGGGCTTACCCGCCGCCCGGAAACCAGGGCTTAAACAAAGAGCTCCGGAGTGCGTTATTGGGGGATACGCACTCCGGAGCGGACTTTGGAGCAGGTTCTTTCGGTTCCTGCTGACAATTAGCTTACGTGCCCCAACAGCACTCCGCTACCAATCCGAATAACTACTTTCACTTTACTTTTCCCGACCCCTAATTCAGGGCGAAATCCGGCGTTTGATCGGGTCCCCGGCCCCTTGTAGAGCACAACGCCCGGGCCTAGCGTTAACGTTGCACAGGAAGGGGTGGTCCACGTGGAGATCTTCATGTGGTGGCTGGACATAGACCTCAAGAGCAAGGAATGGCTGCGGGAGAACCTGCGTGCCACGGAACTTCCGCCCGAAGTTCTGCAGCGCATTGCGGATGCCGGCGGCCCGCGCGTTGAGGAGCTGGCTGGCGGGCTGAGCGATGCCGACTGGGACTTCATTGAGACGCAGTCCGAGTTCGTGGACTGAGACGGTTTCCCAGGCCGGTTCATAAAACCGTTGCGGCTCCCGCGCCGGGATGGTTGCATGGGGTGCATGGCTACCGCAGAGAGTTATGTCTTGGCGATCGGGACCAAAAAAGGACTGTGGCTGGCACGCAGCACAGACCGCAAGGAATGGTCCCTCTCCGGTCCGCACTTCCTCATGAGCGAGATCCCCAGCATCGGGATCGATACGCGCGGGGACAAACCCCGGATCATGGCGGGGGTGCGCTCCGAACACTGGGGTCCCACCGTGGCCCACTCCGATGACCTGGGCGCCACATGGACCGAGCCCGAACAAGGCGCCATCAAATTCCCGGAGGGCACTGACGCCGCACTGGAACGGATCTGGCAGATCTACCCCGACTCCGCCTCCCGGCCGGGGGTCGTCTGGGCGGGTTGCGAACCGATCTCCGTCTGGAAATCCACCGACGGCGGCGAGCACTTCGAGTTGAACCGCGGCCTGTGGGACCACCCGCACCGCAGCGAGTGGGGAGCCGGCTATGGCGGCGCTGCCGCCCACTCGATCGTGGTCAACCCTTCCGGGGAGGACGTGCACGTCGCCATGAGCACCGGAGGCGTTTACCGCTCGCTCGACGGCGGAGCCTCCTGGGAGGCCCGCAACAAGGGGATTTCGGCCTACTTCATGCCTGATCCCAATCCGGAGTTCGGCCAGTGCGTGCACAAGATCGCCGCGGATGCCGCCGTCGAAGGCCGGTTGTACGCGCAGAACCACCACGGCGTGTACCGCACGGATGACAACGCTGAGAACTGGATCTCCATCGCCGACGGCCTCCCGGCAGATTTCGGCTTCGTGATGCTCACGCACCCCCGCCGCGAAGGGACGGCCTGGGTGATCCCGATCAAGGCCGATAGTGAACGGATTCCGCCGGACGGCCGCCTTGCAGTCCACCGCACGGACGACGCCGGTGAGTCCTGGAAGCGCTTGGATGTGGGCCTCCCGGACCACGAATACAACGCCGTGCTCCGTGACGCAGCCGCGGTGGATACTGCTGAACCTACCGGGGTGTACTTCGGAACACGCGGCGGTTCGGTCTACGCCAGCGCCGACGAAGGCGAGTCCTTCATCGAAGTGGCCTCGCACCTCCCCGATGTTTTGTGCGTCCGGGCTGCCGTTGTCTCCGGAGTTGTCTCCACGGATGTGGCTGCCGAATTGGCCGCTGCCTCCGCGGCATCCGGCCTTCCGGCTTAGGACGGACCTTGCCCGACATCACCGTGGTTTTGCCTAGCGTTCTCCAGCCCCTCGCCGGCGGGCAGTCCTACCTGACTACGCCCGCCGACGGAGCTGTGACCGTGGAAAGCTTGCTTGATGCTGTGACCGGGGACTACCCGGTGCTTGCCCGGAGGCTCCGGGATGAAACCGGTTCGCTCCGCCGCTACGTGAATATTTACGTGAACGGCGAGGAGGTCCGGCGTCTGAAGGGTCTGGATACTGAGGTTGCGGCCGGCCAGGAGGTCTTGATCATCCAGTCCGTGGCTGGCGGCTGAGCGGTTCGGGGCCAGGTCAGGCCACTCGCCAGACTGTGCATTCGTCGGTATTGATGGCCTTGCGCAGGCCCGTCAGCTGATCCATGATCCAGACGACGCCGATGCCCGGAGCCGTTTCCTGGACGCTGCCCCTGCGGATGACAACGTCATCGTAGGAGGGTCCGACGGATAGGCGGGCTTCGATCTGGTCGCCACGGTGCAACTGGTCAAGGGCGCGGATTCTTGTGGGGTGGGTTGATACTTCCTTCAACATGGTGGCCTCCCTGGCTGGAGCTGCCAGCGTTTGCCGGCCATTCCAGTGTGACGGGCCAATGTTGCAGGGTGGTTTCGTATGGGTTAGCCGCGGGTAAGACTTCCGTTAGCAAAAAATCCATTGGCCCCACCCTGTGGGTGGGGCCAATGGATCGGGTAGGGCGGGGTATTTACCTACTTGATGCCGAGTTCCGCCGTGGGGGTCTTGAAGGATTCCCGGGCGGTCATCGCGGAGACCGCTGCGATGACGCAGATGACGCCGGTGAAGATGCTGATCTGGACCCAACCGCCGGCCTTGGTGCCGCCCATTGCGGTGACGATGGTCGGGGCGAAGCCTGCCATGAGGAAGCCGATCTGCGTGCCGATGGCCAAGCCGGAGAAACGGACCTTGGTGCTGAACATTTCGCCGTAGAAGGAGGGCCACACTGCGTTTGCAGCGGCGTATCCAAGAGCGAAGTACACCACGGAGATCAGGAACATGAGCGGCACGTTTCCGGATTCGAGCGTCAAGAGGAACACCGGCGTCATGATGGCGCTGGCAACGGCGCCGTAGATGAAGACGGGCTTGCGGCCGATCCGGTCAGCCATCCGGCCGAAGACCGGCTGGGTGCCGAGCGCGACGACGTTTGCCGCCACAACGAGCCACAAGGTGATGGTGCTGTTGACGTGGGCCACGTCCTTGGCATAGGCAATCGCCAAGGTGCCGAAGACGGTGCTCACGGCCGAGATGAAGGCGCAGCAGATAACGCGCAGGACGTCGGCCCAGTGCAGCCGGAGGAGGTCGGCCACGGGAAGCTTGGCAATCTGGTTGTTCTTCTTGGCCTCGGCGAACGCAGGCGGCTCATGCAGGGTGCGGCGGATGAAGAACGCGACGATGACCACTACGGCGCTGAGCCAGAACGGGATGCGCCAGCCGATGCCGTACTTGAGCTCGTCGGGGAGGGCGACCACGGGGATGAATACCAGCGCTGCGAGGATCTGGCCGCCCTGGGTTCCCGTAAGGGTCCAGGAAGTAAAGAAGGAGCGACGGTTGTCCGGGGCGTGTTCCAGCGTCATGGACGAAGCTCCGGCTTGTTCACCGGCGGCCGAGAGGCCCTGGCAAAGGCGCGCGAAGACCAGCAGCGCCGGAGCCCACCATCCGATGGACTTGAAATCGGGGAGGCAGCCGATGATGAACGTCGCACCGCCCATGAGCAGCAGGGTGAACATCAGGACGCGTTGGCGGCCGATGCGGTCGCCGAAGTGCCCCAGGATGATGGCTCCAACAGGCCTTGCCACATACGCGAAGCCGAATGTCGCGAAGGACATGATGGCTGCGTTGGCGTCGGCGCTGGGGAAGAAGACGTGCGGGAAGATCAAGGCCGCGGCCGAACCGAAAATAAAGAAGTCGTAGTACTCGACGGCGCTGCCGAGGAAGCTGGCGAGGGCGGCCTTCTTCGGCGTTCCCGACGTGGCAGTGCCCGGCGTCGTAGACGGGATCGTGTGACTCATGGTGTTCCTTTGTGTGACGGCGATGTCGCATCTGGCTGAAATTTGCGTACCTGGAACGTCGATGTAGGTCCGGCAGCGGCCTCGCACTGTAGCCACATTGTGAGAGCTACTTGTGCGATATAGCAATGATGACTGTGAGCGCAGTCACTTGTCAAGATATTTACTCACCATCTAGATATAGCTCTCACGATGTGGCAATCTTTAGTTATGGATGTGAAGGAAGACACAAAAACCGACATGATCGGCAAGGCCCTGGGCCTCCTCGTATTGCTGGGCAATGAGCCCAAGGGGGCCAGCGCCTCGGAGCTCGCCCGCCAGGCGGAGCTGCCGTTCAGTACTACTTACCGGCTGCTCGGATCGCTGACCCGCGACGGGTTCGTCGACTACGAGGCCGACGGCCGCCGCTACCATCTGGGACTTCGCGTCTTCCAGCTCGGTCAGCGTGTATCAAACCACCATGGCTTTGCTGGCACCGCGCGGCCCATCCTGCAGCGCGTGACGGAGGGGACCGGCGAGGCCACCATCCTCTCGGTCCGGGATGGCCACCACCACCTCACGGTCAACAAGGTAGATGGTCCCCAAATGTTCCGGGTCACGAGCGATCCGGGGCACCTTGGAATGCTCCACACCACGGCAGTGGGCAAGGCGCTTGTTGCCTTCGCGGACGACGACGAGCGGCAGCAGCTGGTGGAAGAGCTCGAGTTGGAGCCGCTGACGGAGTTCTCCATTACCGACCGCGACGCCTTCCGTTTGGAAATCGAGAAGGTCCGGCGCCAGGGCTACGCGATCATGGACGAGGAAAACGAGGTGGGCATGCGCGCCGTCGCGGTCCCCGTCCTCAATTCGCAAGGCGTCGCCTTCGCGTCCCTTGCCACCGCGGTGCCTGTTTTCCGGATGAGCGTGGAGCAGCTGGTGGCGGTGGTCCCCTTGCTGAAGAGCGCTGCGTCCGAGCTCGCCGACCGCCTGCCGCAGCGCTAAAGGCGCTAACGGCATCCACTTTTGTTCGCGATAAGAACATTAGTGCAATATGTGAACACTTTGTGTAGTCTGATTCATACCGCCTTGCGGGGCAACAGACTCTGGATGACTCAACGGCATCCAGAGTGGGCCAATCCGCGGGTGCAGTTGTCAAAGGAGCAATGAGCATGAGCAACCGAGCCGAATCCTTCCTGGTGGGCCTGATCGGTGAAGGCGTATCGCCTTCGCTGACGCCGCCCATGCATGAGAGGGAGGCCGACGTCCAGGGGCTTCGCTACCTGTACCGGCCCATCGACCTGCTGGAGCTCTCCTTGCCCGGCTCCGCCGTCGGCGACTTGCTGACCGCCGCTTCCCGGCTTGGCTACAACGGCCTCAACATCACGCATCCATGCAAGCAACTGGTCCTGCCGTTCCTCGACGAGGTTTCCGAGGACGCCCGGCGGCTCGGCGCCGTCAACACCGTCCTGATCCAGGACGGCCGCTTCATTGGCCACAACACAGACTTCTCCGGTTTCGGTTCCGCTTTGGCCAGCGGGCTTCCCGACGCCGGCCTGGATCGCGTCGTCCAGTTGGGCGCCGGGGGTGCCGGCTCCGCCGTCGCCTACGCCCTTCTTTCGGCGGGCGTCAAGAAACTGGACCTTGTGGACGTAGATCCTGCGCGCTGCGCCGAACGGGCGGCGGAACTCGCCGCCCTGTTTCCTGGCAGCATTGTCACGGCGCGCACGACGGCGGAGCTGCCGCAACTCATGCCGCTTGCCGACGGTTTGGTGCACTGCACCCCGGTGGGCATGGCCGCTCATCCCGGCCTCCCGCTGGACATGTCCCTCGTGGAACCGCGGCACTGGGTGGCTGACATCGTTTACCGGCCGATCGAGACCCAGCTGGTTCTCGAGGCCCGGGCCAAGGGGTGCCGTGTGCTCGACGGCGGACGCATGGCCGTGGGCCAGGCCGCCGACGCTTTCCGCATCTTCACCGGCCGCGACGCCGATCCGGAGCGGATGCGGGCACATTTCCTGGAGCTGGTGACCGCCGAAGAGTCCACAGCCGAAGAGTCGAAGGCTGACAAGGCACTCGCCGGAGCGGAGCACTGATGCGCACGGGAATCGCCACCGTCTGCCTCTCGGGCACGCTCAAGGAAAAGATGCAGGCCTGCGCCATCGCGGGCTTCGACGGCATCGAGATCTTCGAACAGGACCTCGTCACCTCGCCGCTCAGCCCTGAGGATGTGCGGAAGATGGCCGCGGACCTCGGACTCGGCCTGGACCTCTACCAGCCATTCCGCGACTTCGACAGCGTCTCCGAAGACATCCTGCAGGAAAACCTTCGCCGGGCGGACGCCAAGTTCAAGCTCATGTCCCGCCTCGGCATGGACACCATCCTGGTGTGCACCAACGTGGGAACCGCAACGATCGACGACGACGACCTCCGGGCCGAGCAGCTCTCCCGCCTAGCGGAACTGGCCGGGGACCACGGCGTCAAAGTAGCGTACGAGGCCCTGGCCTGGGGCAAATACGTCAACGACTACGAGCACGCGCATCGCTTGGTGGACGCGGTGGATCACCCCAACCTCGGCACGTGCCTGGACTCCTTCCACATCCTTTCCCGCGACTGGGACACCGCGCCCATCGAAGCCATCAAGCCCGAAAAGATCTTCTTCGTCCAAGTGGCCGACGCCCCGAAGCTCTCCATGGATGTCCTGTCCTGGAGCCGCCATTACCGCGTGTTCCCGGGCGAGGGACAGTTCGAGCTGGCCAAGTTCATGGGCCACGTGGCCCGTGCGGGCTACTCCGGCCCGGTCTCGCTGGAGGTCTTCAACGACGTCTTCCGCCAATCCGATGTGGAGCGCACCGCCGTCGACGCGATGCGCTCGCTGATCTGGCTTGAGGAACAAAGCGCCAAGTGGCTCGACGCGAACGCGGCTTCCTTTACGCAGGGAGGAGCAGCGGGAGGCGCCCGCGGTGACTCGCCCGCCAGCGCGGCCGGCCGGCGTCGTTATCCCATGGAACTGGCCACGCTGCCGAAGGTGGCCGAACCGGCCGGGTTCAACTTCGCAGAGGTCAAGACCGATGAGCCCGCGCAGCTCGAGACGCTCCTGGGCCAGCTCGGCTTCGAATTCGACGGCCGGCACCGGACCAAGGACGTGCAGTTGTGGTCCATGGGGCAAGCACGCGTCATCATCAACGAGCAGGCCCCCTCGCACAGTGAACCCGCCATCGCGGCGTTGGGGTTCGACGTCGACTCTCCTGTGATTGCCTCGGCCCGCGCCCAGCAACTCAAGGCTCCCGTGGTGCCCCGCAAGGTGCAGGCCGACGAGGAAGTGTTCCAAGGCATCGCAGCCCCGGACTCCACCGAGATCTTCCTGTGCCAGGGCAGCCCGGACGGCACGGCGGCCTGGACGGCCGAATTCGGGGAGCCCCGCGAATTCGGGGGCGCCCAGGAGCGCTCTACCGCGGGAGCTCAAGCGGTGATCGACCACGTGAACCTGGCCCAACCCTGGCAGCACTTCGACGAAGCCGTGCTCTTCTACACGAGTGCCCTGGCACTGGAACCTCAGCCGTTCGCCGAGGTGCCGAGCCCCAGCGGCCTGGTGCGCTCCCAGGTCATGCAGACGTCGGACCGTGCGGTGCGCCTGGTTTTGAACCTCGCGCCGCTGCTTCAGCAAGGCGACCGCAAGAGCTACCAGGAACACATAGCCTTCGCCGTGGACGACCTCGTGGACACGGCCCGGGCGGCGCAAGCACGCGGACTCGACTTCCTGCAGATCCCGGCCAACTACTACGAGGACCTGGATGCGCGGTTCGCCCTGGATCCTGCCTTCCTCGCCACCCTCAAGGAACTGAACCTGCTCTACGACAGGGATGCCAACGGTGAATTCCTCCACTTCTACACCGCCACGGTGGGCAGCGTGTTCTTCGAAATGGTCGAACGCCGCGGCAACTACGACGGCTACGGCGCCCCCAACGCCCCCGTACGGCATGCCGTTCAATATGACTCGCTTCACGCCCACCACATGCACCGCTGAGCAGAATCGCAAGCAGAAACCAGGAAAGCAACCACCCGAAAGGAGCCGGCCGTGCTGCTAGATACAAATGCCGGGCACTACCAAGACGACGAGCTCGTACCGGCGGCCGAACCGCATGCCGCCCACGCGCCGTCGGACGCCGCCGTCGAAACCCAAGCGGATCTCAGCGCCGAGATCAAGGCCATCGGCGAAGCGTACGCCCAGGCGCTCAACGACGGTGCCGCGCCGGAGACCCAGCCCCGCCTGGACTTCGCGCCGTACCGCAGCAGCATCCTGCGCCACCCCACCAAGAGCCTGCACCACGCGGATCCGGAGACCATCGAACTGTACTCTCCGGCGTTCGGGCACCAGGACGTGCACGCCCTGGAATCGGACCTCACCATCCAGCACAACGGTGAACCCCAGGGTGAGCGGATCATCGTGCAAGGCAAAGTGCTCGACGGCGACGGCCGCCCGGTTGCCGGCCAGCTCGTGGAGATCTGGCAGGCCAACGCCGCCGGCCGCTACATCCACAAGCGCGACCAGCACCCGGCCCCGCTCGACCCGAACTTCACCGGCGTCGGACGCTGCATCACCGGACCGGACGGCTCCTACCGCTTCACCACCATCAAGCCCGGCGCCTACCCGTGGAAGAACCACCTCAACGCCTGGCGGCCGGCGCACATCCACTTCTCGCTGTTCGGGACAGACTTCACGCAGCGCATCGTCACCCAGATGTACTTCCCCGGTGACCAGTTGTTCCCGCTGGACCCCATCTACCAATCGATCGTGGACCCGGACGCCCGCGACCGGCTCGTCGCCAAGTACGACCACGAGCTGACGAGCCCCGAGTGGGCCCTCGGCTACAACTGGGACATTGTCCTGAGCGGGTCGAAGCGGACCTGGACCGAAAACGAAGCCTTTGGCGACGCCGGAGATGAGGAGTAGAACATGAGCAAGTTGATCCCCACACCCGGCCAGACCGTTGGCCCCTTCTACGGCTATGCCCTCCCCTTTAATAAGGACAACGAGCTCCTCGCCCCCGGCAGCGCCGGAAGCATCCGCCTGCAAGGCACCGTGTACGACGGCGCGGGAGACGCCATCCCGGATGCCATCCTGGAGATCTGGCAGCCCGACGCCGACGGCAAGGTGGTCCAGCGCACGGGATCCCTGGTCCGGGATGGCTACACGTTTACCGGCTGGGGCCGTGCCGCGGTAGGCAACTCCGGTGTCTTCACCTTCACCACGGTCAACCCCGGACCCACCAAAGCGGGGGCAGCTCCGTTCATCTCCGTCGCCGTTTTTGCCCGCGGCCTCATGAACCGCCTGTTCACCCGTATCTACTTGCCGGAAAACGAGGAAGCGCTCGCCGCCGATCCGCTGCTCAGCTCCCTCGATCCCGAGCGCCGCAGCACCCTGATCGCCCGCCGCGACGCGGATGGCGGACTCACCTGGGATCTGCGCCTGCAGGGCGGGAACGAGACCGTCTTTCTCGACTTCGAACGCGTCGAAGGCGCCTCCCAGTGAGTGGCGACGGCGATTTCGGGCTGCTCAGCCCGGTTTCGGCCTCGCCCGCCGTGGTGGCGCTGACGGGTGACCGCGGAGTGATCGCCGCCATCCTCGACGTGGAGGCCGCCTGGGCATCGGTGCTCGAAGAGGCGGGCTTCGCGCCCGCCGGTTCCGCCGCCGTCGTCGCCGAGGCCGCGGAATCCTGGGCGTACGACGCCGCTTCCATCGCCGAACGCGCAAAGGGTGGAGCCAACCCTGTCATTCCGCTGCTGGCCGATCTCCGGAGCAGGGTCAGGCAGCTCGACGCCGGGCATCCCGGCGGGGCCATCGGCGCCCTTTCAGCCGTGCACACCTCCCTGACCAGCCAAGACGTCCTGGATTCGGCGCTGATGCTGCTCGCGCACCGCGTGGTTTCCGTGCTTCTCGCCGAAGTAAAAGGCACGACGACGGCGCTCGCGGCCCTTGCGGAGCAGCATGCGGACACGCTGTGCGTGGGCAGGAGCCTGACGCAGCATGCTCTTCCGTTCACCTTCGGGCTCAAGGCGGCGCAATGGTTCCATGGAGTGGCCGCCGCGGCCCGTCGCCTTGAAGCTCTGGAGTTGCCCGTGCAGTTCGGCGGCGCCGGTGGCACCCTGGCTGCCGGTACGGTGCTCACGGAAGGGTCGCCGCTGGCGGAAGGCTCGGCGTCGAGCCCCTTTGCGCTGGCCGATGACTTGGCCGGGAAACTAGGCCTCGCTCCCGTTCCCGCACCGTGGCACACGAACCGTCTTGCCGTCACCGGGCTCGGCGACGCCCTCGCGGCACTGACGGACTCCTTCGGCAAGATCGCCTCTGACCTGCTGTTCCTCAGCCGCCCCGAGGTGGCCGAGCTGGGTGAGCCGCTTGCCGCTGGTCGGGGCGTCTCCTCGGCGATGCCGCAAAAACAGAATCCCGTGTTGTCCGTGCTGATCCGCAGCGCGGCGCTTCAGGCACCCGGGCTGGCGATGCAGCTGCACCTTGCGGCCGCGAACTTCAACGACGAACGCCCGGACGGCGCCTGGCACAGCGAATGGCAGGCATTCCGCCAGCTGCTCCGCCTGAGCCTGGGCGCCGCGACCCAGCTGCGCGCGCTTGCCGAAGGGCTCCGGGTCTTCCCAGAGGCGATGCGCCGCAACCTGGAAATTTCCGGGCCCTTACTGCTCAGCGAAGCCGTGGCATCCTCCGTTGCTCCGCTCCTCGGCGCCGACAGGAGCGACGCGAAGGCCCGGCTGCAAGCCGTCGTCGACGAGACCCTACGGGCACCCGCTGCGGAGCAGGCCCGGATCTACACCAAGCTCCTCCGCGAAGCCGTGCCGGCCAGCAAACTGTCCGACGAGGACCTGCAGGCCCTTCTGGATCCGGCCAACTACGTGGGTGAGGCTGCCGAAATCAGCCGCCGCATCCTGGCCGCCTACCCCGAGTTTTCCCACACCAATCCGAAGGGAGCCGATCGTGGCTAAGCCCAACGTCAAAGCGGTGTTGCTGTCCCCGCAGCGAACCCTGGGGGAGAAGCCGCTCCTGGTCGTGGGACCGTCGCTCGGAACGTCAACGGTGCTTTGGACCGAGACGGCAGCCCTGCTCGGCAACGACTTCGACGTCATCGGCTGGGACCTTCCCGGTCACGGCGTGTCGCCCGCAGCCTCGGAAACGTTCAGTGTCGCCGAACTGGCCGACGCGGTGGTGGACCTGGTGGACTCGATCGCGCCGGGAGCCGCCGTGTTCCACTACGCCGGGGACTCCCTGGGCGGCGCCACAGGACTGCAGCTCGGCATCAAACACGGTGAACGGCTCAAATCCCTGTCCGTCCAGTGCACCGGAGCGAAGCTCGGCACCCCGGAGGGTTGGCTGGAACGCGCCGAAACTGTTCGTGCGCAAGGTACTGCAGTGATGATCCAAGGGTCCGCGCAGCGCTGGTTCGCCCCCGGTTTCATGGACCGCCAGCCCGTGGTCGGCAGCCGCCTCCTGCACGCCCTGCGGGACGCCGACCGCTTCAGCTACGCGTTCTGCTGTGAGGCCCTCGCCGGATTCGACGTCCGCGCCGAACTCGGCAGCATCACCGTCCCCACCCAGGCATTGGCGGGCGTCGAGGACACTGTTGCGCCGCCGTCGTTCGCGGAAGAAATTGCCGCGGGCATCAACGCTGGCGGCGGCACCGCTATCGCTATTGCGCTCGACGGCGTCGGGCACCTTGCGCCAGCGGAGGCGCCCGCCGTCGTCGCGGACTTCATGCGGACGTTCATGACGGAGGCCGGAAAATGAGCACTGATTCTTCACAGGGCGCCGTTCAGCGCGGCGCCACCTCGCAGGAAATCTACGACGCCGGCATGGTGGTCCGCCGTGAAGTGCTCGGCGACGCGCACGTGGACCGTGCCAACGCGAACAAGGATTCCTTTACCGAGGACTTCCAGGACATGATCACCCGCATCGCCTGGGGCGGCATCTGGACCCGCCCGGGCCTGACGCGGCAGATGCGTTCCGCCGTCACCATCACCGCGATGGTGGCGCACGGGCACTGGGAAGAACTGGCCATGCACATCCGCGCGGCCATCACCAACGGGCTGAGCAGGGACGAAATCAAGGAAATCCTGCTGCAGACCGCCATCTACTGCGGAGTCCCCTCCGCCAACACCGCATTCAAGACCGCGCAGGCCGTTTTCGCCGAGCTCGACGCGAGCCCCGAATCCACCGAACCCGCGAGCCCCACCCCGCCCAACTAGCTCGAATTAGATGTCGTTTTGAGCCCTCATAACGACATTAACTGCGAGCTAGTTGGGACCACAGAATCTAGAGGAGACCCATGAACCAGGCGTATGTGTACGACGCCGTACGCACCCCTTTCGGAAAGTTCGGCTCGGGCCTTGCGGGGGTGCGCCCGGATGACCTCGCGGCCCACGTGGTGCGCGAGGCCGTGAAACGCGCGCCGGACCTGGATGTTGAGCGCATCGACGAGGTTGTATTCGGCAACGCCAATGGCGCCGGCGAAGAGAACCGCAACATCGCCCGCATGGCCACCCTCCTGGCCGGGCTCCCGACGTCGATCCCCGGCACCACGGTCAACCGCCTGTGCGGCTCTTCCTTGGACGCCGCGATCATCGCCTCCCGCCAGATCAACGCCGGCGACGCCGAGCTGGTTCTGGTGGGCGGCGCTGAGTCCATGTCCCGCGCACCCTGGGTATTGCCCAAGACCTCCAAGCCATACCCGGCCGGGGACATGACCCTGGCCTCCACCACCCTGGGCTGGCGTTTGGTGAACCCGGCCATGCCCAAGGACTGGACAATTTCCCTGGGCGAGGCCACCGAACGGCTCCGCGAGAAGTATGGGATTACCCGGGAGCGGCAAGACGAGTTCGCCGCGGCCTCCCACAACCTCGCCGCGGCAGCGTGGGACGAGGGCTTCTACGACCAGTTGGTGAGCCAGGTTCCGGGTACGGAGTTGGTCCGTGACGAAGGCATCCGGGCG
Source organism: Arthrobacter sp. NPDC080031 (assembly GCF_040702485.1). Classification (NCBI taxonomy): domain Bacteria; kingdom Bacillati; phylum Actinomycetota; class Actinomycetes; order Micrococcales; family Micrococcaceae; genus Arthrobacter; species Arthrobacter sp. NPDC080031. The sequence goes on along the minus strand of NZ_JBFBLA010000009.1, from coordinate 9,927 downwards.
GGTTCGACGGCGGAGAAGCTCGGCGGGCTCAAGACCGTGTTCCGGACCGAAAACGGAACGGTTACCGCGGGGAACGCGTCCCCGCTGTCCGACGGCGCCTCCGCGGCGTGGATCGGCAGCGAAAGCGCCGCCAGGCTGCTCGGGCTGGAACCGCTCGCCCGGATCGCAGGCCGCGGGGCCCACGGAAACGATCCACAGTTCTTTGGCTACGCGCCGGTGGAAGCGGCCAACAAGGCCCTCGCGAAGGCGGGCATCGGCTGGGAGCAGGTGGGCGCCGTCGAGCTTAACGAAGCCTTTGCCGCGCAGTCCCTGGCCTGCATCGATGCGTGGGGGATCGATCCGTCCATCGTGAACCGGCACGGGGGCGCGATCGCGATGGGCCACCCGCTGGGCGCCTCCGGCACCCGGATCCTGGGCACCTTGGCCCGCAGCCTGCAGGCTTCCGGTGAGCGTTGGGGTGTCGCGGCGATCTGCATCGGCGTCGGGCAGGGCCTGGCCGTGGTGCTTGAGAACGTCACTGCCGGAATTCCGGCTCAATCGGTGAAGGGCTAGGGCAATGCTGGACTTCATTGACACGGTCGGCGAAGCAGTCGTCGGTATCAAGGACGGCTCCACCGTGATGATCGGAGGCTTCGGAAACGCCGGCCAGCCGTTCGAACTCATCGACGCGCTGCTCGATTCCGGCGCCACCGACCTCACCGTGGTGAACAACAACGCGGGCCAGGGGGACCAGGGCCTGGCGCTGCTCATCAAGGAAGGAAGGGTCCGCAAGATGATTTGCTCCTTCCCGCGCCAGTCCGATTCCTGGCACTTCGACACCAAGTACAAGGCCGGGGAAATCGAGCTGGAGCTTGTGCCGCAAGGCAACCTGGCCGAGCGCATCCGGGCAGCCGGGGCCGGCATCGGCGGGTTCTTCACGCCCACCGGCTACGGCACCATGCTGGCCGAGGGCAAGGAAACCCGGCTGCTGGACGGCAAGTGGCAAGTGTTCGAGACGCCGATCCACGCCGATGTCGCGCTCATCAAGGCGCTCAAGGCCGACGGCAAAGGCAACCTCGTCTACCGCAAGACCGCCCGGAACTTCGGTCCCATCATGGCCGCAGCGGCGAAGCACACCATCGTCCAGGTGTCGGAGATCGTTCCGACCGGTGCCCTGGATCCGGAGAACGTGGTGACCCCCGGAATCTACGTCAACAGCATCGTCAAGGTGGCCTGACATGAGCATCCAAACCTCAGCAACACCCCTGGGGCGCGACGACCTCGCGCGTCTCGTCGCGCTGGACATCGCTCCGGGCTCGTTCGTGAACCTCGGAATCGGGCAGCCCACGCTCGTTTCCAACTACCTTAGGGAAGAGCAGAACATCACGCTCCACACGGAGAACGGTATGCTCGGCATGGGCCCGGAGGCCCAGGGCGAGGAGATTGACGGCGACCTCATCAACGCCGGCAAGATCCCCGTCACCGAGCTCCCAGGCGCTTCGTATTTCCACCATGCCGATTCCTTCGCGATCATGCGCGGCGGCCACTTGGACATCTGCGTCCTCGGCGCTTTCCAGGTGTCCGCCACGGGCGACCTCGCCAACTGGCACACCGGCGCGCCGGACGCGATTCCCGCGGTCGGGGGTGCGATGGACCTGGCCACCGGCGCCAAGGACGTGTTCGTCATGATGACGCTCCTGACCCGCGAGGGAGTGTCCAAGCTCGTGGAGCACTGCAGCTACCCGCTCACCGGCGTAGGCTGCGTGACGCGCGTGTACACGGACAAAGCGGTCTTCCTGATAGGGCCCGACGGCGTGACCGTGCGTGAGACGTTCGGCTGCACCTTCGAAGAACTCCAAGCGATGGTGCCGGTCCCGCTGGTGCCGTTCGACGAGAAGGCGGCTGGCGCCGTCGTCGGTGTCTAAACGCGCCTCAAGTCGAGCGCGAACTGGCAGCAAATGCCCTTTGGAAGCAATCCAAGGGGCACCTGCTGCCAGTTCGCGCCAATAAGATTGGTAACCATGACCGACGCAGCAGTAGCCGGAGCTCCGCAGGCGAGTGACCAGTACGTGCAATCCCTGGCACGTGGCTTGTCCGTGATCCGTGCGTTCGACGCGGCCAACCCCGTCATGACGCTCAGCGAGGTGGCGGCGCGTACCAACCTGACGCGTGCCACGGCCCGTCGGTTCCTGCACACCCTGGTGGAGCTCGGCTATGTCCGCACCGACGGCAAGACCTTCGCGCTCACCGCGATGGTGCTGCAACTTGGCTATTCTTACCTGTCGGCGTTGTCACTGCCCCAGCTCGCGCAGCCGCACCTTGAAGAACTCTCCCTGAAATTGGGGGAGTCGACGTCGGCCGCGGTGCTGGATGGGGCGGACATCTTCTACGTGGCGCGCGTGACCACACGCCGCATCATGACCGTTGGCATCTCGGTGGGCACCCGCTTCCCTGCTTACGCCACGTCCATGGGAAGGGTGCTCCTGGCCGGCCTGCCGCAGCAGAAACTGGACGAGTACCTGTCCACGGTGGAGTTCAACGCCCTGACGCCGCGCACAGTCACGTCCCGTGAAGAACTGGTGGCCGAGCTGGACCGCGTGCGCAGGCAGGGCTGGTGCGTCCTGGACCAGGAGCTGGAACTCGGGCTCATGTCCGTTGCTGCGCCCGTCCGCAATGCTGCCGGCAAGGTGGTGGCTGCCGTCAACGTCTCGCTCCAGGCTCAAAACGTCGCCGCTCAGCCTGATCCGGGAGCCTATATCGGGTCGGTCCGGGAGCAGATCGTGGAGACCGCGCGTGCGATATCGCAGGACGTCTGCGCGAAGCACTAGCCGCGCGTAGAACCTGCGCCCGCGCTACCGCGTCAGTTTGGCGTGGTCCGGATGGTGGTCGCCGATGTGCCCAGGTGCGTTGGCAGCCAGGACGCGCTCGACGAACGCACAGTATTCCTCCACATAGTGCCGCAGGATGGATGCCGTGCCTTCGTCCCTGACCGATCCGTCCTCGTTATAGGACGCCGGATTGAATTTGATATAGGCCTCCGGGGCGTTCAGCTGAGGCGCGTCGAGGAAGCTCAACACGCTGCGCATCGAGGCCTGCATCACGGCCGTCCCGATGCTTCCGGGCGATGCGCCGATGATGCCCGTGGGCTTGCGCGCGAATGAGTTGGTGCCCCAGGGCCGGGATCCCCAATCGATGGCGTTCTTCAGTGCGCCGGGGACGGAGCGGTTGTACTCGGGGGAAATGAACAAGATGCCGTCCGACGCCGCGATCGCCTCCTTGAGGGCCCGGCCGGCTGGCGGGTAATCGGCGTCGTAATCCGGGCTGTACAGGGGCAGGTCCTTGATCGGAATCTCGGTGAATTCGAGTTCCTCCGGCGCAACGCTGATGAGCGCCTTGGACAGGACCCGGTTGATGGAGCGGCTTGAAAGGCTGCCGACGAAGTATCCGATCTTGTACGTTGCCATAGCTGTGTTCCTTCCCGACGGCGCGGCCGGAACCGGCTCATCGACGGTGCGTAACTGGAGGCTCCCAGCCCACAGCGAGCCTATTAGAGCAGCCCGAAGATGGGAATGGCCGGGCAGGGCCGTCATCCCTACTCCCGCCAGGGCCTTCCGCGTCCTAGACTCAAGCCAACAACGGCTCATGACAATGATGTTCAGAGGGACACTGGGGTTCGGAAAGGGAGCGCGCGTGAAACTTGGCATAGCGCGGGAACGCCTGGAGGGTGAACGTCGTGTGGCTGCGACGCCGGAGACCGTCACCCAGTTGGCTGGACTGGGACTCGAAGTCGTTGTCGAAAGCGGAGCCGGAACCGCCGCTGGCCACAGCGACGAGGACTACCGCCAGGCAGGAGCCCTCATCGTCCCCGCCTTGGATCTCGCCCGGCTGGACGTCTACGCGCACGTCCGCCCCCTCGAACCCACGACGGCGGCCGCGCTGCGCCGGGGCGCTGTCACCGTAGGGCTGGCCTCGCCGTCGTCGGAACTTCCCACTGTCCGCGCGCTCGCCGAAGCGGGCGTGACCTCCTTCGCGCTTGAGCTGGTGCCGCGGATTTCCCGGGCACAATCCATGGACGCGCTCACATCCCAGGCCCTCGTGGCCGGATACCGCTGCGTGCTCGAGGCGGCAATGCGCCTCCCGCGCTTCTTCCCGCTCTACATGACGGCCGCCGGAACCATCCCCCCGGCCCGCGTGCTGGTGTTGGGTGCGGGCGTGGCCGGCCTGCAGGCCATCGGTACAGCGAAAAGGCTGGGTGCGCGCGTCTCCGCCAACGACATCCGGCCGGCGTCGGCGGACGAGGTCGCGTCGATGGGCGGCACGTTCATCAAGCTCGACGTGGAGACGGCGGAATCGTCCGGCGGTTACGCGCGCGAGCTCAGCGCCGACCGCGGCGCCCTGCAGCGTGAGCTGCTCGCCCCGCACGTGGCCCAGGCGGACGTCCTCATCACGACAGCGGCGGTCCCCGGACGGCGGGCCCCTCTCCTGGTGAGCCGGGAAATGGTTCAGCACATGCGCGCGGGCTCGGTGGTGGTCGACCTCGCCGCGGAGTCCGGCGGCAATGTGGAAGGCACGGTGCCTGGCCTGGACCTTGAGATTCCGACGGCGGACGGCCAAGGCACGGTCACCCTGGTGGGAATGAAGGATGTCGCCTCTGCCATGCCCGCGGACGCCTCGCGCCTCTACGCGAAGAACGTCGCGAACTTGCTGGCCCTGATGACTTGTGATGGCGCAGTCGTCCCGGACTTCGGCGATGAGGTGGTGGCGGGTGCGTGTTTGACGCACGACGGCGAGGTGCGGCACGGTCCGACCGCCGAGGCCCTTGCGGCGCTCTCCGCCGAGACGGCGGAATCCGTAAGCTCCGCCAACGAGGGGGTCTCCTGATGGACGGCATCGCCCTGCTCACCATCACCGTCTTGGCGGTCTTCGTGGGCTTCGAAGTGGTCTCCAAGGTCTCAAGCACGCTTCATACGCCCTTGATGTCCGGGGCCAACGCCATTCACGGAATCATCTTGGTGGGCGCGATCATCGTTGCAGGGCAGGCCTCGGACCCTTGGGTCCTCGCGGTCGCCTTGCTTGCCGTGGTGCTCGCCACCGCCAATTTGGTGGGTGGTTTCGTAGTGACCGACCGCATGTTGGAAATGTTCCGCGGGCGTAAACGCGTCGTGCCCCCGGACGGGAAAGCTGCGGCCGTCGAGGCCGAGTCTACGGAGCGCACGCGATGACCCTCATCGATCCGGTGTGGACCTCGCTCCTCTACCTCGCGGCTGCCGTGTGTTTCATCCTCGCGCTCAAGGGACTGAATTCGCCACGTACCGCCCGGCGAGGCAACCTGGTGGGCGCGTTCGGCGCGGCGCTCGCCGTCGCCACCGTCTTCATGTCCGTCAAAATGGACAACGTTCCCTGGATCCTGGGGGCGATGGTGGTCGGTTCGGGCGTGGCCGCGCCGGTGGCGCGCCACGTCAAGATGACGCAGATGCCACAGCTCGTGGCGCTGTTCAACGGCGTGGGCGGCGGCGCCGCGGCGCTCGTCGCACTCCTGGAACTCGCGCATACTGAGGACCGTTGGGTGCGGGTGGCCATTGTCTTCACGCTGCTGGTGGGGGCGGTGTCATTGGCCGGCTCCGCCATCACGTTCTCCAAACTCCAGGAGCTCATGACCACCCGCCCGGTGGTGTTCCCTGGCCTGCCGACCCTCATGGGAGCGGTGCTGCTCGCGGCGGTGAGTGCCGCCGTCGCCGTCGTTTTCAGTGGTTCCCTGTCGCTCGCCCTGCTGCTCCTGGTGCTGGGGCTGGCGGCAGGCGTGCTGCTGGTGCTGCCGGTAGGCGGCGCGGACGTGCCGATCGTCATCTCGCTGCTGAATGCCTTTACGGGCCTTGCCGTGGCAGCTTCCGGCCTGGTGCTTGGCAATGTGCTTTTGGTGGTGGCCGGCACGTTGGTGGGCGCCTCCGGCACCATCCTCACCCGGGCCATGGCCGCGGCCATGGGCCGCAGCGTTGCGGGTATCCTCTTCGGCGCGTTCAAGGGAGGCTCGACGGCGGGGTCGACGGCGGTGAGCGACCGCCCCGTGCGCTCCTCCAGTGCAGAAGACGTGGCCGTGCTTCTCGGCTACGCGCAGCGGGTCATCATCGTTCCTGGTTACGGGCTCGCGGTAGCGCAGGGTCAGCACACGGCCGCGGAACTGGCGCTCGAACTTGAGGCGCGGGGCATCGATGTGGATTTCGCGATCCACCCGGTGGCCGGCCGCATGCCCGGGCACATGAACGTGCTGCTCGCCGAAGCCAACGTTCCCTATGAGTCGCTCAAGGAAATGGGCGAGATCAATTCGGAATTCCGGACGGCCGACGTAGCGCTCGTGGTCGGCGCGAACGACGTCGTCAATCCGGCCGCGAAGACCACTCCAGGTTCGCCGATCTACGGCATGCCCATCCTCGAAGTGGCTGAGGCCCGCCAGGTGGTCTTCCTGAAGCGGTCGATGCGGCCGGGTTTCGCGGGAATCGAGAACGAACTCATGTACGAGCCGCAAACAACGCTGTTGTTCGGCGACGCCAAGGAATCCCTCACCAAAGTGTTGAGTGCGGTCAAGGCGCTCAAGCTTAGTTAACCAACCCTGGGGTGCCCGACGGCCAGGGATTCTGCCGAAGCGGGTGAAGCACACTCACGACTTGGTCGGATGCGGCGCCGTATGGTCAGCGCAGGTCTTGTGGGGGGAGCACTCCCATCCTTGACCGGTTGCCTGGGCTTCGATTGGACGGTGAGTGTTGTGGGTGAATCCTCGACGCGAAAGTGGGCTGCAACGCCGCGCCTTGGGACCATTTGGGGTGCCATTGGGGCGTGCGCTGCCATGGTCTTGGCATTACTGAGCGGGTTTGCCTTGCCAGCCCATGCGGCGGCAAATACTGTCATCACGCTTACCTTCGATGACGGCAACGCCGACCAGTTGACCGCCGCTGCCACGATGAAGAACCTGGGTCTTCACGGCACCTTTTACACGGTCTCGGGATGGGTCGATCAGCCGAGCTATTTCACGTCGGCGAACCTGCAGCAACTCTATGCGGACGGCAATGAGATTGCCGGGCACACGGTCACCCACCCGGACCTGGTCACCTTGACGTCGGATGAAGTGACGCGGCAGGTGTGCAACGGCAGGGTCGCCCTGGCAAACATGGGTTTCAAGATCACCAGCTTCGCCTACCCGTTCGCTTCCTTGGACCCTGCCGTTCAGACCATCGTGAAGAATTGCGGTTTCAACAGCGCGCGCGGCCTCGGGGACCTTTACAGCAAGGACGATCCCGGCCTCCCTGCTGCCGAGACGATCCCGCCTGCCAACCCCTATGACACCGCAGCGCCGGAGGAAGTGGACAGCACATGGACGCTGTCCAACCTTGAAAACTCCGTGACCAGGGCGCAGGCGGCTGGCGGTGGCTGGGTTCAATTGACGTTCCACCACATCGCAGTGGGGACCGATCCGACCCTCACCATCAGCCCTAGTCTGTTCAACCAATTCGCCTCGTGGCTCGCGCAACAACAGACAGCGGGCAGTGTTGTCGTGAAGACGGTCGACCAGGTAATCGGTGGCGCGGTCCAGCCCCTCGTCTCCGGCCCGCCGGTGCCGCCCCCGCCTCCACAGGGGACCAACATGATCCAGAACCCGAGCCTGGAGACGCTCACCAGCGGAATTCCGCTGTGCTGGGCAGCGGGTGGATACGGCACCAACACACCCAGCTATTCGGTGGTCTCCCCGGGCCACACGGGCAACAACGCAGAACAGCTGACAATGAGCGGTTATGTCAGCGGCGACGCGAAGCTCCTGCCCGCCTTGGACCTCGGCGGCTGCTCACCGACGGGCACTCCAGGCCATATCTATCAGCTCAGCGCCTGGTATAAATCCAATGTCATCACCCAGTTCGAGGTCTACTACCGCACCGGAACGGGGTACTGGACCTACTGGACGGCGAGCCCGTTGTTCAACGCGAGCAGTAACTGGACCCAGATAACCTGGACCACGCCAGCGCTGCCGGCAGGCGCCTCAGGAATCAGCTACGGATTGAATATCCAATCCAACGGTTCCATCACCACTGATGACTATTCGATGATCGATATCACCCAGGCAGCGGCAACGGCGCCTGCCGCACCCACTGGCGTGACCGCGACGGCGGGCAACGCCTCGGCGGTGGTGTCCTGGACGGCTCCGGCCAACGGCGGGTCCCCGATCACCTCCTACACCGTGACACCCTCGTCCGGCGGCACGGCCCTGGCTCCGGTCACGGTCTCCGGTAACCCGCCCGCGACGACGGCGACCGTCACCGGACTGAGCAACGGAACGGCCTACACGTTCACGGTGACGGCGACGAACGCCGTGGGAACGTCCGCGCCGTCTCCCGCGTCGGCACCGGTCACCCCGACGGCGCCGACCGCACCTGCCGCTCCCACAGGCGTGAGTGCGACGGCGGGGAATGCTTCGGCGGTGGTGTCGTGGACGGCGCCGGCGAACGGCGGGTCCCCGATCACTTCCTACGCGGTGACGCCCTCGTCCGGCGGCACGGCCCTGGCTCCGGTCACGGTTACCGGTAACCCGCCCGCCACCAGCACCACCGTGACCGGACTGAGCAACGGCACCGCCTACACGTTCACCGTCACCGCGACGAACGCCGTGGGAACGTCCGCGCCGTCTCCCGCGTCAGCACCGATCACCCCGGGCGCGCCCGCCCCGGGCGTCGCCAACGGCGGGTTCGAATCCGGGCTCACGTCCTGGACCACCGGCGGCGTCCGGGCACCGGTGGCCTCCACCACCGCGCACACCGGCACCGGCTCCGCGTTGCTGGGCCTGGCCTCCGGGGCCGAGCCGCTCGGGGACAGCAGCCTGGCCCAGACCATCACGATGCCCGCCGCCGGGACCACCACCCTGTCCTTCTGGTACCAGCCCCACACCGCGGACGACACCTGCACCGGCACCACCTGCCGCTACGACTGGATGGAAGCACAAGTCCGCTCCACGACCGGCACCACCCTGGCCAGCCTGTTCAAACTCAGCAGCAACTCCGGGACCTGGACCCAGCTCAGCACCAACCTCTCCGCCTACAACGGGCAGAGCATCACCCTCTGGTTCAACGTCCACCTCGACGGCTCCAGCCCCGCAGACGACACCTGGATGTACCTCGACGACGTCACCCTCACCAACACCCAGACAACCCCCACGGCACCGGCCGCCCCCACCGCCGTGACCGCGGCCGCCGGCAACGCCTCCGCGACCGTGTCCTGGACCGCGCCGGCCAACGGCGGCTCCCCGATCAGCTCCTACGCGGTCACCCCGCACGCCGGCACCACGACCCTGGCCCCGGTCACCGTCACCGGGAACCCGCCCGCCACCGGCACCACCGTGACCGGGCTGAGCAACGGCACCGCCTACACCTTCACCGTCACCGCCACCAACGCCGTCGGCACCTCCCCGGCCTCGGCCGCTTCTGCCGCTGTCACCCCCACGGCGGGGGCGACGGCACCCGCCGCCCCCACCGGGGTCACCGCGGCCGCCGGCAACGCCTCCGCCACCGTGTCCTGGACCGCGCCGGCCAACGGCGGCTCCCCGATCACCTCCTACACGCTCACCCCGCACACCGGGGCCACGACCCTGGCCCCGGTCACCGTCACCGGCAACCCGCCCGCCACCAGCACCACCGTCACCGGGCTGAGCAACGGCACCGCCTACACCTTCACCGTCACCGCCACCAACGCCGTCGGCACGTCCCCGGCCTCGGCCGCCTCGGCACCGGTCACCCCCACCGGAACAACCACCACGGCCATCACCAACGGCGGCTTCGAATCCGGGCTGGCCTCCTGGACCACCGGCGGCGTCCGCGCACCCGTGGCCTCCACCACCGCCCACACCGGCACCGGCTCCGCGCTCCTGGGCCTGGCCTCCGGAGCCGAGCCCCTCGGGGACAGCAGCCTGTC
>NZ_JBFBLA010000008.1:0-183777 GCF_040702485.1 Arthrobacter sp. NPDC080031 | reverse complement strand
CGGAACTCCGCCCCATAAGCTGTGGGCATGGTCAACATCCTTCCACGAGCACAAGCTCGCTAGGTCAAGGAGTCAACAAAACCGGGGGCAGTCCCGTCCTTACCGTTAGGGACACAGCCGAGCAGCTGCGGGGTATGGAGCTGCCGGGCATACTGTTCTGTGCGCTGCTCTTGTTTGCAGGCGTGTTTTTGATCGTTCTCCACACGATGCTCGGGTAGACCGTCGAGGCGTCCGGTGAAGGATCCTTGGGTTCTTGCGGTGAATGTGCGCCCTACTCGGATGGAGGCTCGACGGGCCTACTTTTCGGCGAAACCTGCGAACGCTCCTGCCAAGATTCTGACCGCTGCCTACGCAGGGATCTCGTCAGAACGGTGATCATGCAGACCAGTGTGAGGCTCGCTACACCGAGTAAAATCCAGTCCCACGGTTCGGATCCTTGAAAGATCAATTTGTTCAGCCACTGTGCGATAAGACCGATGCCCATAAACGACAGCGCCCAGCGAGATTCCTTCTTATTCACTATGCCCCCTCGCGCGTGTTGTCTGCCTACGAAGTACAGTCACTCACAGGTGACCTGCAACTGGAAGATGTTCGGTACTTCTTGCGGGTGATTCTCTCCGCTCAGTAGCTTGCCAACGTTCGCTGAGGGATCCTTTGCGGGCAATAGAATGTCCGGTGAGCCGCCGGCTTACGGACAAGCGCCTCTAACCAATTCTTGGAACAGTTCGACCAGTCACAAGAACCCGGGATACGCACACCCGTCAAAAGACCTCGAGGGTGAACAGCCGAAAGAAGTGCGGCGAATTTATTCATGGGTCTCACTTCCGGCGGTCCCCTGCTGTAGGCTGCGGGCATGTCCGACTTAGAGGGGCAAAAGCGTCTCCAACCAAGAATGACGCGCAGCAGCTGGCGTCTTTCAATCTGGTCGTCGGGACTCGCCATCCTCAGCTTCACACCCCTGATGTTTAGCAAGATCAATGCCAGGACCGGTTGGGATGTAGCAGTACTAGCTATCCTTGCTTTGGTCGTTCTGGCCAATGCGGTCAGGATCCTATATCTACTCCGAGTCCGGCGCCGTTACACCTCATTCTGGGAAGAGGAAGAAGCTAGAAGAGCCGAGTGGGACCGCCGGGGAAGGGCACTGTAACTCGGCTCGGCGAGGTAGCCTTTTGAACTGCCCGAGTGCGAGAGCGTTCGTTCAAGGGTCCCTCACCGTGCACATAGCGGAAGCCCAGGGGCGGCGCTCCCTTCGGCCACGGATGGAACCGTTGATCAACTGTCACGAATCCGATCTGTCCCCGGGCAAAAGTACGTCAACTGCTGCCTTCCTTTAGATCAGCGAGCCCCACGTAGACTCAGCTTGAATGACATCGGCTTGGGGGACAAATGGTTTTCGGCAAGAAGCGAAAGTGCGGGATGTGCGAGGAGACTCTGGCGGCGCATGAAGGGGATGTCCGGTTCCGTCTCCCGGGCCCTGTACTTAACAGTCCTGAGCAGCATCGCGCTGAAGGCAGCTGGCTGAGCGACCCGGACCCGACTACGGCCACGCGTTAAGGGATCCTTTAGCGTGTATTGACTTGGTTGGTTTACGTTCACGCGGTGCTGATCCGTCGCGCGCAAACCTGAACGGGCAGACCCCCGCGGGACTGGCCACATTGATCGGCGGCTACGACGTGGCAAAGTACTTTGAGGATCTTTAGTGGGCGTCCCCCCGAGTAAGCATGGCCATAGTCGGGAAGTTTATGTTTGCACCCTACGGCGCCGGGGAACATTGCCCGACGGCGTCCGGCTGCACGCAGACCCACTGCCCGGGGCGGAGCCGCCGCGCTGGAAAAAGAGCCGGATTCGCCGTCGTCTGGTGGCGCTGGTGGTGTTATCGGGTGTCTTATTCGCGGGAGTAGTCGTCACGGCCGCGGTCGCCTTTTCCTGGGCCATGATTCCTATCTGGGGCAGTCATGTTCAGGTACCGGCCGCCGTCACCAGCCAGCATGGGTATTACAAGAGAGACATTTATGCCGTCGATGGCTACCACTGCATCATCGGCCTCCAGTATGTCCTCGACGACAGACCACGAACTGCTTCCTCCGATACGCACACGACGTGTGAACGTTCCCCGTCGTCGAGGTCGACGGTCACGATCAGCGTCTATCAAGCGAACACGATCGCCCCGATCATCAACGGCTATTACACCTTCCAGAGCTCTCTGCCAGGGAAGGTCGGTCTCCTCGGTCTCGGCGGCGTTTTCGGCTTTGGTTACCTTTTCGGCCTCGCCGCGGTGTCCTGTTGGCGCGCACGTCAGGTAGCGGTCAGCGGATACGCATGGCGGCGATTGACGGCGACCGTATAGAAAGTCGAGAGAGACAGATCCTGGACCACCGTGACTCTCGAAGCAGAGGAAACGGCCGCTGCCACACGCGTTTTCGATTCGATACAGCTTTAGTGCCCCCGGGCTCGAATCCCTCGATCCCCACGGCACGGTCAACCTGACAACGCTGAGTAACGGCGGCAGTACCGTTCTCCTTGGGACCCCGGGTTCCAGTAACGTCAAGATCGGCTACCTTTCCGTCCCCAACCCATTCGAGCTGCGGGTGCTTGGACTCTAGCGTTCCCAGTCAGGAATCGACATTGGGTAGCGTCATCATGCTGGGCCGCCGGTAGTAGGTTCGCGGGCCAAAGCGAGTTGGTCGGAGACCGCGTATCCGTGGTGCGGTGCGGCCGCTGCGCTCAACCAGACGGCACCTGTACTGGCTTGAACCGCACCGGACCACCGCATTCGGGGCCATCAGGATGCTCACCGGTCGGCTCTGTTTCTAGCGGCAGCACGCGCGCAACACGGACACCCGAAGAGTCCACCGCGTCCACAAAGACAGAGGTTACCCTGACCGGCGGCAGCAGGTAAGGCGCAGACTGCGGTACCAGCCATCTGCCCTCAGGGTTCCCGGTTACCGGGGCCGGAGTGCAGCCATCCCCGAAGCATGCCGAAACCGACGTTGGCTCGTGTGCAAACACCAACTCCACATCGCCTGTGTAGGCATGCCCGACCGAGGGGCAAATGGTGCTGACACCCCCACGGATAAACACAGCCAGGGCCAGGACAACGCCCAGCACCCCAAGCACGATCAGAAGTAGCCCCCGGAGCTTCATTCCGCGAGCCTAACCCGGAAGCCGGATCCAGACAGGCCAGCGACGCGGACTTACCTCTGACGTTGAGTGCTTGAATGAGGGGATGGTGGATCGAAGCGTACTGGTCTCCGGGGGCGGCATTGCTGGCTTGACCGCCGCGTACTGGCTGGCGAAGGCCGGGTGGTCGGTCACGATTGTGGAACGAGCGGCCGACACACGATCTAGTGGTAACCCTATCGACGTGCGCGGAGGAGCAGCCGCTATTGCACGGCAAATGGGCATCTGGTCGCGCCTGGAGGAGGCTGCCACCGGTGTCGAACGCCTGATCTTCGTCGATGCCGACGGGCGGCCGCAGGCCACTATCGGCACCCGCCAACGCACCGACCGCGACGGGGAGGTCGAGGTCGCACGCACTGACCTCGTCGGCCTGTTGCTTGAGAAGGCCCAAGAGACAAGCAGCATCATCCGGGACGACTCGATCACCGCCTTGCACCAGGACGGCGGCGGAATCGACGTCGAGTTTCAGCGGACCCCTTCCCGTCGCTTCGAGCTAGTTGTCGGGGCCGACGGACTCCACTCCACCGTTCGGCGCTTGGTATTCGGCCCCGAAGAACGTTTTTCCCGCCCATTCGGCATGTTCGTGGGCACCGTGCGCGCCCCTGCACCTATCCAGGATCTGCGCACCGTGCTGATGTACAACGAACCGGGAACCTCGTTGACCATCCACCCGGCGGGTGGGAAACCCGGGTTCGCATTCATCTTCCGGGGGCAGCACGACTTCGACTACCGCGACGCGGACGAAGGCAGACGCCTCGTCGAGTCCACCTACGCCGACGGCGGATGGCTCACCCCGCTCGCGCTCGAGGAATGGGGCGCGTCCGACGAAAGGTACTTCGACGCCGTCACCCGTCTGGACGTACCGCAGTGGGCTTTAGGCCGCGTGGTGCTACTCGGTGACGCGGCGAGTTGCATCTCGCTGTTCGGTGAAGGATCCAGCAGCGCGATCGTTGGAGCCAAGACCCTCGCCGACGCGATTGCCGCCCACCCGGATGACCACACTGCCGCTTTCGCCGGGTATGAACACAGGCACCGCAAACACATCCGCCCACTACAACGGGGCGCCGGCATCGCATCGCGTCTCCTCGTACCCAAGACCCGATCGGGCATCACAATCCGCAATGCCGTATTGAACGCGCTCCCTTTTCGCAACAAGGGACAAACCCCAGATTCGCGGCGATAAGTGGCGGACTTTTCGCAGCGCTAGATGTCACCCGGTGACCGTTAGCCGATCGGCTAACGAACACTTCGTCGTGCCGTCGGGCGCCCCTGTTCCTACGTATTCCGGCTGCGTAGAGTATCGCCAGAGGTTTGGGGGTCTCATGGACAGGAAACAAGAAATCCGCTTACAAGCCGCAATGATCGGCTCAGCTCCTGGCCTCGCGCTGTTACTCGCGGGGTGCGATGGAGCACCAATAGACGGCACCGCAGAAGAGCCGCCTAGAACGACCACACCAGCAACCCGCGCTACCGTAGCCTTCCATCCCGGCGACAGCATTGCGGTCGGATGCGATGCGGCCAGGTCCACGAGCCCGACCCCCAGTGGCGCGTCGCATCCTTTGCAGGATGTCCGTATAGTGGGACATTTTTGCTCAAACTATGGACACTTCATCTAGCCTGCACTGTATGGACGACAGCCGGATAACCGAAGAAGATCTTCCACCCTTTGTTGATGCCACGTGGCTGAAGGCGCACCGAAATAATGTTGTCACCGCTGATGTTCGCTGGTACCTCGACGGTGCGTCGGGCCGTGCATCGTACGACGGCGGGCATCTTCCAGATGCGGTGTTCGTGGACCTGGACGCATGTTTGTCGGGCAGTTCTGGACCACGCGGTCTGAACCCGCTTCCCGCCCCTGAAGTGTTCGCACATGGAATGTCATCCCTGGGAATCGGCGACGACACGACCGTCGTCGCCTACGACGACGCGGGGGGAGTCATCGCCGCGCGGCTCGTGTGGATGCTGCGTGCGCTCGGGCACAGGGCGGCATTGCTCGACGGCGGGCTCGCCGCATGGACGGGACCGCTGGAGACGACGCCCGTGAAGCCGACGCCAGCGACCTTCACGCCGTCTCCGTGGCCCGAGGCCCGTCTCGCCCAGCTTGAGGACATTATGGCAGGGGCTGCCGGGATCATCGTCGACGCCCGCAGTGCCGAACGCTTCGACGGAAGCCTCCAGCTGCCCACGGATCCCCAAGCCGGACACATCCCTGGCGCGGTGAACGTCCCCTGCCGTGGGAACCTCGCCCCCGATGGACGCCTGCGCCCGATCGCAGAGGTCCGACGAGCGTTTGCGAAGGTTGGGATCGAAGACGCTACTGCCGTCATCTCCTACTGTGGCTCAGGCGTCACAGCCTGCCACAACCTTCTCGCTCTCGAGCATGCAGGACTCGGTCAGGGCCGTCTCTACCCAGGCGGGTGGTCAGAGTACGGAGCCGAGCGCCGAGCCGAGCTCGGCTGACAACCGACCTACGATGCCCACTCGAGTCGAGGACCACGACCTCCACGACCTCCATCCTGAAGAGTGAAGACCGTCTCAGACTGGCCCGGTAGAGGATCCGCGCGCGAGACGCCTCGACACAACCGCCTAACCCATCTTGACCATGGTGAGTCACGCCGGCGAGAAAGCCTCGGGCATTTCGACGAGCCGCACCCGAAATGCTGATTCCAAGGCAGCGTTCGATGGGAGAAGGCTCTTGTGTCTTTCGTGGACTGACCATTCGAGCTGCTCTGCCCGCTCGTCGTCGTCTAGCGCGCCGGCATCGATTTCGGTTCGCACGTCTGCGATGATCTTGGCCGCCGATTCAAGGCCCAGCCAGACAAACGCGGACTGAGCCGCCTGAAGCAACTCTGTTGTTCGGCGTTCCAGGAGCACCGTGAGAAGCTGAGGGAATGATTCTGGAGCACGCAATCCTCCCCGTCCGTCCCGGCAGCGAGTCCGATTTCGAAGAGGCATTCCGGATGGCGCGACCTCTGATCAGCCGGCAGCAGGGCTTCCGGAGTCTTTCGATTTCACGCTCGATCGAGTCCCCAAACCTGTATCTTCTACTCGTCGAGTGGGATTCGCTTGAAGCCCATTCCGACGGTTTCCGTGGGTCCGCCGACTACGAGCGGTGGAAGGAGCTGCTGCACCATTTCTACGACCCATTCCCGGTGGTTGAGCACTTCACAACGGTGCGGTAGCCAGTCCGTCGCCCCGCATGTGGATACAGTTTGCCCGCATGTGGATACAGTTTGAGAGTGAATTTCCACGCGTTCCTGCGTTTCTTCGATCTCGCGCCTGCTTTTGCCGACGATCAGCACGTCATCGAGGTTGAAGAAGAACAGAACAGCGACTACGAATCCGGGGTCGCCCGCATCGGGAATGAGCAATGGCGAATCCGCACCGCCAGGATCACACCGACGAAACCCGGCGCCTTCGTTGCGGTCTGGAAGCGCGGCGAAGGCGGATCGACCCGGCCCTTCACGGCAGACGAGTCGATGTCTGGACTGCTCGTCTTCGTAGAGGCGCAGGAACGGTTCGGGGTCTTCCAATTCACCAAAACGCACCTGGCCTCGCTCGGATACGTCAGCTCCGACCTTCACCCCGGCAAGCGCGGTTTCCGCGTCTACCCCGCATGGTGCACCGACCTGAATCCTCAAGCGTCACGCACTCAGCGAGCGCAGGAGGCTGCGTTCGTCGAGCTTCCTCCAAGTAGCGCGTCGTAACCAATTCAGCGCCCATCGGGCAACCTTGATCTAAGTTCTTCCGCATAGGAAGCGATGGCCTGACGCTGGTCGCGGGTGAGTCTTCTGACCTGCAGGTCGAGGACTGCACGGCTGCCCAGCTCTCCGAGGCCCAACAGCTGACCCACCCGACGGATTGCTTCGTCCACGTCCTGTGAATCCTCAACCACCCGGAAGACCTCGCCCCGCCGATCCATCGCCTGCTCGAGAGCCTCGAGGATCACCAATTGTTCCCTTGTCTGCCGCTCATCCTCGTCCATGCCGCGATTCTTGCACGAATGGTGTGTCAACTGATCGGCATCGCTGGCCCCCACCTCGTGACTCGCCGCGCCCACGCGCATGCGCCCGGTCCTACTCGTCGAAGTGGGTTTCGATGCTGCTGCCGGAGAGCTGTTCGATCAGTTCGGCGGCTACGTCCCGTAGTTTGCGGTTGCGGTTGCTGGAGACCCTGGTCAGGATTTCCATCGCTTCTGCCTGCGAGCATCTGTTTTGCGCCATGATGACACCGCAGGCCACGTCAATGGCGGTCCTGCTTTGCATGGCTGACTCCAGGTCCTTCGCCCGATTGTGGGCGGAATCGATGCGCACAGACAGGTGGAGTATGTCACGTGCGGCAGCGGCAAAGCCCACGGCCTGATTGAAGACATCCTGGGTGAACACGCCTGGCTTGGAGGCGAAAAAGTTCAGTGCGGCACTGGCCTCGTCACTGATTTCCATGGGAATCCCCAAGGAGCTATGAACGCCCATCTCGGCGAATTTTTTGGTGAGGTCCGGCCAACGCGCATCGGTCGAACCGTCGTCGATAATCACCGGGGACATCTCCCGAAGTGCCTTGATGCAGGGGCCGTCACCGATAGCCTGCTCAAGCCGGTCAAGCTCCACGGCGCGTTCACTGCTGCCGGCTGCAGTAAGGGGCCGGCGCCTGACTTTGACGGTGACTGCGCATTCGATCTCGTCGCCGGAAGCTTCAGAAATCGAGGCCGCAGCCAGCTTGGAGAGCCCGGTAAGGAATTCCGATCCGTTCTCTGCACGCACCAGGACAGATTGAAGGTCCAAAATGCCTTGAACCTGGTCTGCAGGTTCGTTTTCCAGTGAACTCGACATTGGCCCATCCTACTGCCCTCGTTTGACAAGGTGAACGGTGCCCGGACGCTGGCAGCCAGCATCCCGCCGTCGTATGCTTCAGGCAGTCCAAGGCTTTCGATCCCCTACCCCGGAGCAGGCACATGCAGATACCCAAACCGTCCGACGCCGACAAAGACCGCTTCCGCGCGGTGGTGCCGGAGAACCCCGATGTGGTCGTCAAGCCGATGTTCGGCAACCTGGGTGCCTTCGTGAACGGGAACATGTTCGCCGGGCTGTTCGGCCCGATGATCGGCGTCAGGCTTTCCGACGCCGACAAAGCGGCGCTGGAGGCCGAGCACCAAACGCTTCCGTTCGGCCCGGAAGGCCGCGCGATGGGAGGCTACGTCGGCCTGCCCGAATCCTGGAGCGGAGACGACGAGCAAACGGCGGAATGGGTCGAGAAGGCCTTCGAATACGTCGCAACTCTTCCTCCGAAAGCCGCGAAGCCGCGTTCGTCGAAGAAGTAATGCTCACGTCCGGCGACCGTCAGGCGCATCCGGCACCGGCTACGAAAAAATGATCAACTCGCCAGGACGCTCAGCGGAGTCGCGACGCGGAGCTGCCCGCGTTCGATCAACCAGGTGATGGATTCCAGCACAGCTTCTTCGGGCTCGTACCGGGGAGCGTAGCCCAGCAGCGACTTGGCCTTCTCGATCGTGAAGCAATGGCTGCGGTAGAGGTGGCCCCAGCTCGACTCGGCGTACTCCGGTGTGGTCGATTCGCGGAAGTGCTCCCACGTGACCGTCTCCACCGTCGCGGACTGGCCGAACCAGCCAGCGGCGATGTCGGCGTATCCGCGGACGGTCAGCGCAGTCGGGGCGACGATATTGAAGTCCTCACCGGCTGCCGCGTCGCGGTTCTGGATCGCTTTCTCGAACGCTTGGGCGACGTCGTCCGCGTGCACGTGGTGCATCAGTTCGGAGCCGCTTCCGGGGACTTGCAGCGGCTGGCCGGCAGAGAGGGTGTGCCAGACGTCGGGGTCGAGGTTCCCGAGCGGACCGATCGGGTGCCAACCGGGCCCGACGATATGGCCAGGGTGCACGGACGTGGTGACCAGCCCGCCGTCGTCGGTCTCCTCTTTCAGCATCCGCGCGATCCGTTCCTTCTGGATGCCGTACTCGCCGAACGGGGCTGCCGCCGATCCGGAACCCTCGGCGATCGGCAGCTTGAGGCTCTGGCCGTACCGCCACACCGAGCCGCAGTGCAGCAGGTGCCCTGTCTCCCCGCGGAGCCGGTTGACGAGCAAGCTCGCCGATTCGAACGTGAAACAGACCAGATCGACGACGACGTCGGCCTGCAGTGCCGCGACCTTGTCACCGAACGTGCCGTCCCGGTCTTCTTGCTGCCGGTCGGCGATGACCTGGCGCACCTGCTGCCACTCGGGCGCCTCGCCATAGCTTTTGTGGGTGCCACGGCTGATGTTGATGACTTCATGACCGGCGCGCACCAGCCGGGGGACGAGGAAGGATCCGATGTGACCGCTGCCGCCGATGACGATGACCTTCATTGCTCTCCCGTGCTTCGTGATGATTTAGCTGTGAGTGTTTGGTTCGGGCTGAGTGTTTGGTTCTGGGCGGGATGAGCCGACGACGGCGGCGCGAGCCTTTGCGCGGCGAGCTGGTCGTTGGTGGCGGCCCAGCTGGCGAGGAGTGCGAACTTCTCCGCGGATTCGCTACCCTCCTCGACGCTATAGATTCCGATCCATAGCCCCTTCTCCCCCGGCATCTCAAATACGTCGTACGTAACGTCAACAACCCCCACCACCGGATGCTTGAACAGCTTCCGGCCGGTGCGGTGCTCGTGCACGTCTCGCTCAGCCCAGTTCGAACGGAACTCCGGGCTGCGGGTTGAGAGCTCCCCGATCAGGGCGGTCAGCTCGGCGTTTAGCGGATCGCGTCCTGCTTCCATGCGGAGCATTGCTGCTGTCATCTGCCTGGCCAGCGGCCAGTCCACGTAATAGTCCTTCGCCCGGGGATCCAGGAAGATAAAACTCGCGAGGTTGGGACTGTCGGATTCGAACTGCGGCGAGTACAGTGCCCGTCCCATGAGGTTCGAGGCGACGAGGTCATGTTGACGGTTCCACACCACGGCCGGAACGCTCATGCTGTCCAAAACCCGTTGCACCGATTCGCGCACTACCGGCTTCTTCTGCTTAGTCCGGGCGGCGCTTGGCGCCGAGGCGGTCCGGGCGAGTCCGTAAAGGTATTCCCGTTCGAGCTCGTTGAGTTGCAGGGCATTCGCGAGGGCGTTCAGTACATGCTCTGACACCCCGCGGAGGTTCCCCCGCTCAAGGCGGGTGTAGTAGTCGAGGCTAACCCCTGCAAGCATGGCCACTTCTGAGCGTCGGAGGCCGGGTACGCGGCGTTGCCCGCCGAAGGTCTGCAGATCGGTCTGGGACGGCGTGATGTTGGCGCGCCGGGACATCAGAAACGCCCGCACTTCATCTTTCGAACTCATACCTTCCACGGTAGGGGTTGGACCGGCAACAGTGGGAGGCCCTGCCAGGGCCCCTTTTGAGCCTGGGTGAGGGGTACCAAGGGGGCCTCTCAGTGTGCGGTTGGATACCAATACCGTGAATTCGACCCCTCCCCCACCCCCGGCACGCCTCAGGCGCTGCCTCCGGTGTTCCCCAGAAAGTGGTGCCTCAAGCATGTCATCAACGGATCTCAAAGCGGCCGGGTTGCAAAGCGCCGTGCGTTCACGCGGCGGACTTCCTCCGGTGGTGTTCGTTCTCACCGCCGGAACATTCCTGATGCAGACAACCGAGTTCTTCATCGCCGGTCTGCTGCCCGAACTCGCCAGCGACCTCCGGGTCAGTGTTCCGCACGCGGGCCTCCTCATCACCATCTTCGCCGTCGGGATGATCATCGGATCCCCGGCGATGATCATGTTGACCCTGCGCCTCCAGCGTCGGCTCACCCTGATGCTCTCGCTCCTGCTGTTCGCGGTCGGTCATGTCCTGGTCGCCGTCAGTCCGAGCTTCGAAGTCATCTTCGCGGCCCGTTTTGTCACAGCCTGTGCCACTGGCGCCTTCTGGTCCGTCGCCGTCGTGGTGGCGACCCGCGCGGCAGGCCCCGCGGCCGGATCGCGCGCGCTCGGCGTCGTCATGGGTGGAGGAAGCCTGGCGACAGTGGTTGGCGTCCCGCTCGGGGCGTTCGCGGGGCAGATCGCCGGCTGGCGGGCTCCTTTCTGGGCCTTGGCGATCCTCGCGGCCGCCGCCGCGGTGTTTATCGTCCGCTTCGTCCCGCATGAAGAGCCCGCCGGGGCGACGCCGTCCCTGCGTTCGGAGTTCGCGGCGCTCCGGTCCGGTCGATTGTGGCCGGCGTTGGCCTCCTGCGCCTTGATCATGGGAGGCGTCCTGGCAACGTACAGCTATATCGCGCCCTTGTTGACGGACCGTGCCGGCGTCCCGGCCGCGATGCTGCCGTGGGTGCTCTGCTGCTTCGGCGTCGGCGCGCTCCTCGGCAATTACACGGGAGGCAGGCTCGGAGACCGCCGGCCGTACGCCACGACGATTACAGCTGCCGTCGCGGCCACGGTTTTCCTGCTCGCATTGTGCGTGTTTTCGGAGCAGGCCCTGCCGGTCGTTATCCTGATCACCTTGGCAGGCTTTGCGGGGTTCGTGGTGAATCCCGTGGCGTTCGCGCTTGCAGTCAAGTTCGCGGGGAAGGCCCCGACGCTTGCGTCCGCGCTGACCACAGCCTCGTTCAACTTCGGCATTGCCGCCGGCTCATGGGCGGCAGGCATGGCCCTCAGCTCCCCGGCAGCGGAGACCGGACCACCGGCAGTCGGAGCGGCGATCGCAGCCCTGACTATCGTCTCGCTCGGGGTGCTGGCGGCCGGCCAGCGCCGAGCATCGCGAACGAGCGCGGATCCTGAGGAGGAGCCATCCGGGGAATCCCGGGAGTGCGTTGGCTCGTCGCTGTAAACTTGGAACCGTTCAGAATGTGGATGTGTGGACCTCGATGAGGCCGCTCGCTGCAATTTCCCGGAGTTTGTAGATCCCACGGACGACGGCGTCCTTGTCGTGGAAGGGGCCGGACACCGCGAGCTCCGTGCCGAACTCGTCAACCAGCCTGACCCTGCAGCTGCCTACGTTGTCAGTGAACACTTCAAAGTGTCCGGCCATCAGAGCGAACCTCCCCGATGGTGTGCGGAAAGACGTTGGGGCAGTCCGCGAACTCCGGGACCCGGGCTATGGCTGAGTGGTTGATGTTTTTCCGGTTCGCGGCGCCGCTCCAGTTCGGCCGTTACGAGAGCCAGCAGCGCCTGGGCGCATTCGGACAAGTGGTGGGTTGCGGCGGGATTGCCTAGTTCATCGCAGTGCAGAAGCACTTGGCGGATACGTTCCAATTCGCGGGAAGGCACACGCGGCCATCTCCGAAACAGTTGTTGGACTGCACTTTGCCTGGAGAGGGAACCACCCGGACCATGAAGGTGGGTGTGTGTGGGTCGGATCGGTGCCATGGCTGACTCCTCGGACGACATCGGGAAAGCCAGCTGCTTGACTAAATCCAGCATATATAAAGTGAGATGCATCACGTCAATGAATTCCGCTAGATGACGGATGCGGACTCCCCTGGAAGGAACCCGGACCCGGCTTCACGGGCACTGCGGGAGCCTGAGGAGAAGGCGGCGGGTTCGGTCTTCGGGGTTGAGGTGTACGACGGCGAGCGGCACCTGGGCGGTTGCGTTCACTTCCCGTGTGGTTCCGTCCCGACCACAACGGCCGGGTGCGTGGCACGTAGATACACGCAGCCCCAAACACGTAGACGCCGCCTCTCCTCCACTGAATTTCGCGAATTTCACACGGAGATTCGCCCAAAACGCACGGAGATTCGACCGAATCCACACTGAGACGGACTTTCGCGGGTTTATCTTTCTCTCAGGATGGGGCCGTCAGCAACTCAACAACTGAGCACTCTTTCCTAACCAAGACGTCGACCTGACCTTTGGGGGATCATGAACTGGCACCAACTCATCGGCCCGTCGCTTGCCATGGGATGTGGATGACTGCGTCATGAAACTTCTGACCATCTCCGCGGCCGTCATGCTCTTGATCGTTGCGACCATCGCATTCTTTAGCAATCAGATCATCATGGGCATCCTGTCCCTGGCTGGCGCCGGGGCAAATCTCGCGACGTGGCTTGTCTTCAAGAAGCAAGCAAAGCAGGCCGGTCGTGTTGAACCCAACTGATCCGGTCAACCCAGCCGTCGGCGACGCCTGGGCTACGCCTGTTTTGGGCATCGCCTATTTGGTGTTGGTAGTCGTCGCGCTTGCATCGCTTAAGGCATCAAAATGGTTTCCCGCTCCAGCCAAAGTAGCGATTGCCGTCGCGATCATTGTGTCGCCGTTTGCTGGCTCAATTGCTTGGATTATCTACGCCCAAGCGCGGCAGCGGGGGTCCGAAAGGCCGTCCAGAAGATCGTAGAGACGCAGGTCGAAAGTGCGCCTCGAGAGTGGGAGAAGACGTGCTGATATCAGAGGCCCGGCTGGCAGGTAGTTCCAGAGGCTTGATCTGGGGAATTGTCGGCGCCTCAGTCATTACCCTGGTCGCGTCATCTCTGGTCTCGGGAACCCCGGTGCCCGGCCTCCTCTTGGCAGCCGGTATCCTCCCGTTGACCTGGACGATTGTTCGAATGACCGTCTCCATCGCCATGGCTGACAAGAAAATCGTCCTGCGCTGCGGGCCGTTCTATTCAAGCGAAATTTCAATCTCGGACGTTTTAGCCATTGCCACGGCCCCGGAGACATCCCTCGCTGACGGATACGGCTTCCGGATGTTGGGCAACGGCACCCGAGGTTTGCTCGTTGGAGGGCCCGCGGTCGCTTTGGAAACGAACAACCGCCGATGGATCATCTCAACCACCCATCCCGAGGAGGTCACGTCAGCAATTCGAGGTCAAATGAAAACAAGGTGAAAACTGCACCATCCAAAGAACAGGAACCGCGAAATGATCACCGCAGAACAAGCCCGCCATGTGATGCTTCACGGCTGGAGCGGCTTGCTAACCCTCGCAATAGCATTCTTGGGCGTGGCCATGATTTTCATTAGCAACCTTCGCGAGTCGCTTGGGCCGCTGTGGACCGGATACCCGGCGATAGTGTTTGGTTACATCTTTCTTGGTGTCCCTGCGATTCACCGTCACCGCTCAAGAAAAGCCGGTCAGGGCCGCTCTCATTAGCGCTATCGACTGGCAAAGAGGCAAGACCGCCGTCGCCCTGAGCGCCACCACGAACCGACACGGGTTGTGGCGGACGACGGTGCCGCGACATCCACCTCCCTATGCTCGGTCGCCAGGCATCCGGTTTCACGGGCACTGGAAGAGGCTGACGACGGAGAGCTCACCTTCACATACGACCTCCCCGAACGCCTGGCAACAGTCAAGCCCGGGTTCGGCCAGCGCATGAGGCGCGAGCTCGACGCCTGCTTTGCCGCCGTCGCGATCGAAAGCCGCGAACCCGCGCTCGTCGATGAAATGATCGAGTGGCTGCTACGCCTAAGGTGCCCGTCTTCTGAGCACAATGAGCCAAATAATGGATCCGGCAACCACCAGGATGCTCCCCAGCCAGAGGGCCTCCTGCAGTGGTGGGGTGGCCTCTGTCAGATTGGCAGCGTCGATCTCAAATGTCCGCACTGTCCACATCACGGATACGACGGAAAAGACTACAAGACCAAGCGCACCAATGATGATGGGGGCTGTTCGGTTACTCATTTCGTCCTTGCTTCCGCCCAGTTCGCCGTAAAAAGGCTATGGCTGGATTTGCCATCTAAGTGGTGAGACAACGAAAATACGTGCAAAAACGGCCAATCTACGTGTAATAAAGGCGCCATCTACGTGTCACAAAAGGAGCGTCTACGTGTTCAAGACCGAAACACGTAGACGGCTGCCCGTCCCGCTGCAGCCAGCATCGTCACCGCTCGAATGGCGCGTTCCTGTCGCTGCCGATCGAAAGCTACGCCCGCACCCCGCAGGTATCGTCGTTGTTGAATTCGCGCTGTTGGGTGTCCATCTTTCGTGCGTTTGGGGCCAGTGGGCAGAGCGCGCAGTAGAATTTCGCATCGATCCCAAGCCCAACGGCGAGAGGGCCTGTACGTCAACGCTGCCCTCGTCATTGACCGAGGCAAAGTACTCAACGCCGGGAACAGTCCGCCGCGCGCGGACAGTGGTATCAATTTGCCAGCAATATGTGCATGGGATTTTGGCGGACGAATTCATCATCATGCAATTGGCCGCCCTGTACCCACCCGACTAACTGAGGACCTGTCGTTGGGGAGTCTAACGAGACTCCCCCACGACAGTTTTCGTCCGAGGCCACGCCAATCCGCCAATAACAGCTGCTGCACCCGCCGAAACAAGGTCCGTCCACCACGGCCACCTTGAATCCGATGCCGAAGCCAAGGCCATAAGGATCAGCAAAGTCGAAACCCCGGCTATGCCGGCGGCCGCGGCCTTTTCATGGTCACGTCGAATTCTGGTCAGGCGACACACCCAAAAGGTCAATACGGCAATGACGCAACCCGAGACGGCACCCACCATCGCGCCGCCGAGCCCGCTGAGTATCGCCACCCCGGGGCCGCCGAGCCCGCTGAGTATCGCCACCCCGGGGCCGCCAGGCCCGCTCAAGAGGAGAACAACCAGCACATAGGCACATCCGAACCCTGCCCCGAACAATAATCCCCTGGTTACTGATCTGTTCCACGTTTCCTCCGTCGCTGGCGAGCGTTCAGAACACCCCGGTCTATTGCTTCGACAATTCGGTTCCCGAAGCCGATGCCAGCAGTGGGCCCTGATCGAGTTCGGTCGAAACCTTGGGCCTGTAACTACGCCGCAGGTTTCCGTGGGGGTGGCAGGTAAACAGTGACCTTGCGCCTGCGGAGGCCCCGGGTCTGGGCCCGGGGGTCTTGCTATCTCCCGGAAGATCCCCACTAAACGTTGGCCACGGAGGATGTGGGCCTGATCGGCGGCGCAACGGGGCCCCTGGTCTGCCAAGGGCCCTGTTGGATCGCTTCCGTCAGGAGCCACTTGGCATATGTACGGCAGGCGGACCGTTACTGCCCAGGCTTCGTTACATGCGCGACGATTGTCTTAGACAATGGGACGCTTTCCCCGGCTTTCTCCAAGCTCGTCACTGTCCAGTTAGACAACAGGAACACGGAGTTGCCGGTGTCTGAATTCCAGACAACATGCTTAAACCCGAGCGCTTGGAGTTCGTCACTGAGAGCCTGCGCGTTTTGGCCCGCAGCATCGGCGGGCAGGACCGCCGTGGCCACGGCAGGAGCCGCAGGTGCAGGTGCAGGCGCAGCAACAGGCGCCACCGTTTGGGTGACCGTAACCGTCGGCGCGGGAGCCGTGACAGTCTGAGTGGCAGTGATCGTTTGGGTGATGGTCACCGTCGGAGCCGCCTGTGGACTTCCGCCACAGCCGGCGAGCGCGAGGGCCAATCCAGCAATTCCCAGTGGCAGGACATATTCTTTCAAGCTGATTCCCCTATTTACATAACGAGTGATTTGTAGTGCGTGCAGGGACAGGAGTCCGATGCCGGGGCTAGTTTCTCACTTTCTTGGTGAAAACCTGCTTAGGCTGAGACCGGGCCTACTAAGTGGCGTAATCGCGAGACCAGTGCGATGGGGGTCCTGATGACCAGCAGGTCTACCGGATGGCCTCGATGCCAAATCTGATGCTCAGAACCGGGAAGACGGCTAGATATGTCGTCACCGGGGCGACACACCTTGCGCCTCTTTCTGATGGCGGCTACGTCGTCACCGCAACCAGGTCGAACACAATCATCGTTCCGCAGGCCAATGGGCACCCTGCCGGGTTGTTCTTCACTAACGGCATCTTCAGCAGGACGCCAAATAACTGACTGAAAGAGTCCCACATATCCTGGCTCTCCGGCAGGCGGCAGGCTAATCTGCAGCCTGATTTTGCACCACCACCGCCAGAGCGGTCCAGCGACGGGGGCCGCTCCGTGCGGGCTCCGCGGCCCGCACCAGGGACGTTGTGGGATGGGCCTTCACCGCGTAGCGTCCCAACCCAAACCCACAACGCCAAACCCATAAAGGGTGCTACATTTTGTCGACTGTCTCCAGGAGAACAATGCCCCGCGGTTGCGGCGCGGTGCAACAAGACCGCAAAACTTTCTAACCCCGTTCAACTACTGAAGCGCTATGACGACCGAGGGTCGACGTTATGGGCCGGCGGGTTACCCCATCCTTTCCCGCCTTTGCTTCATGGCGGTCGCGCACATTTTCCGGGAGCGATCCGACAGTTACATTGCGACACGGCAAAGGGGCCCCCAAAAGGGAGCCCCTTCCACTTGGAGGGCTTCTAGCCCAGGTTATCGACCGCGTACTGCGCTTCCGCCGGTGTGAACTTCTCACCGTACGCGCTGACGAGCTGGTCGTAGATTCCCGCCGGGGACATGGACATGTTCGTCTGGTAGCTCTTGGCCTTCGCCAGGGCATTGGCGTTGTAGTCCGCCTTGAGGTTATCGACCGCATACTGCGCTGCCTCGGCCGAGAACTTTTCGCCGTACTGCGAGGTGAGCTGGTCGTAGATGCCGGCCTTGCTCATGTGCATCGTCTTGGAGTACGACCCCGCTTTGCTCAGTGCGGACTGGTATTCGACAGGGACCTTCGGTGCCGGTGGGGCCGGAGGCGGTGTCGGGGTGGGCGTCTTGGTCGGCGTCGGGACCGGTGCCGGTGTGACGACGGCTGCTACCGTAGGCGCCGCCGCTGCGGTGGACGTCGGGGTGGATGCCGCAACCGGTACCGGTGTGGAGTCCTTGTGGGACGTGCTTGAGATGATGATGATCAGGGCGATGATGCCGACGAGCCACCACCGCTTCTTTTTGAACCACGGACGGGACGCTTTGGCATCCTTGCGGTTGGTCTCCTGTGGCGGTACGGCGTTCGACATAATGTCCCCTATTTATGAGTTGGAATTTCCTCCCCAATGCTAGAGGATTTATTGAACCTTCCACGGTTTCTCCACGCGGTGCTTTTCCTGATCCTGGCAAGCCTGTCGTGGCAAGCAAGACCGGCTTCCACGTCTCGCAAGCCATGCGAATTAAGACACTTCGGTTGCAAGACACATATCACCCCTACAGCAGCCAAGAATGTGTCTCGCTTGAATGTCTGGCGAGTGCCTGTTGATTTTGGTACAGCTAAACACCGTTGTGAGACACATGGAGAGCAAGGCATCGGAAAGCTAAGTGCTTGACGAAATGGCCTGAATAGTTAGTCAAGGACCCGACTCATGCTACTGGCCGACGGGGAGTGCTTAGGAGTGCGTCAGAAGCCCTAACAGGTGGTCACCACTCGTGATGTCGCGACTTCGGACCGGCTACGCTCGGTCTCCTGTGGGGTGATTCCGACCGAGCTTTCCAGGCCGCGCACCTAAGTTACGCGGCGGTCAGGGTTCCGTGCCGAATGTTCACTGCGAGAAAATCAGGGGAAATCATGCGGCGGAACGTGTTTGCGCGCCTAGTCTCTATCGCCACAGTTGCCGCTCTCGGTTTCGTGCCTCTGATCTCTTTGCCAGCCAGCGCCGCCGGCGGTTTGGCGACAGACAAAGTGGTCAGCACGCACCAGTCGTCCCCTTCTACGACCGTCGTTTCACCAACCTTCACCACCAGCCAATCAGGGGAACTACTGCTTGCATTCGTCACCACGGATGGCCCCGCAGCCACCGGGTCCCAACAGTTCACCTCGGTCACCGGTGGCGGGCTCACCTGGCGCCTGCGTAAGCGGACCAACGTTCAGTACGGCACGGCAGAAGTCTGGCAGGCCGCGGCGAGCGGCATCCTCACCAACGCGGCAGTGACAGCCACGCACACCGGTTCGTACCAGGCTTCGATAACAGTCGCCACTTTCACTGGCGCGGACACCACCACCGACGGAGCGGTCGCAGGGGCCAGCGGAGCCACCGGGGCTCCCGCTGCCACACTCACGACAACCCGAACCGGCTCCTGGGTCTGGGGTGTCGGCAATGACTGGAGCACGGCCACGACCCGCACAGTCGGGACCGGCCAAACCAAGGTCGATGAGTTTCTTGCCAGCAGCGGTGATACATTCTGGACACAACGCCAGTCCGCGCCCGGCACGTCCACAGCGCCGCAGTCCGTAACGATCAACGACACCGCTCCCACCACCGACATGTGGAATCTGTCGACAATCGAGATCCTGCCCGCGGGAACGTCGGACACGACGCCTCCCACCGTCAGTCTCACGAGCCCGGCCAATGGTTCCACCGTCACGGGGACGATAGCCGTCACTGCGAACGCCAGCGACAATCAGGGTGTTTTCGGAGTCCAGTTCACGCTCGACGGCGTCAATCTATCGGCAGAGGCCACGGCGTCGCCCTACTCGGTTCAGTGGGACACCACCGCCGTCGCCAACGGTAGCCATACACTCTCGGCCGTCGCCCGGGACGCTGCCGGCAACACCGCGACTGCCAGTCCGGTGTCTGTTACCGTGAGCAACTCCGGCGGTGACCCCTCGGTGGTTGGTTCCTGGGGACCCGTCCAAGCTTGGCCCGAGGTTTCCATCCATGCGGCCCTGACCAATACCGGCAAGGTCCTGACGTTCCAAGGTGACTTCACGCAGGGGGGCCAGCAGTATCTCCTGGACCCGACCACAGGCAACTACATCCAGGTGCCGAACGCCGTCGCCGACTTGTTCTGCGCGGGGCAGGCGGTACTTCCCGACGGCCGGATCCTGGTTGTCGGCGGAACAGCTACCAGCGGTGGGCTGGGTATTCGTAATGTCGACGCTTTCAACCCGGGCACCGAGGCTTGGCAGGTGCTCGCGCCCATGCACTACCCCCGGTGGTACCCCACGGGAACCACCCTGGGCGATGGCCGGGTACTGGTGACCTCCGGGGCGAATACCAGTTCCACCGACCTCGTCCAGATTCCTGAGATCTATGACTCACAGCAGAATGCCTGGAGCGACCTGGCCGCGGCCACCAAAAACATTCCGTATTACCCCTTCATGTACCAGCTCCCCGACGGGCGGGTCCTTCAGGCTGGAGCCTCTGAGCAAGCGACGTCCACTCTCGCCCTCAACGTGGCCACCCAACAGTGGAGCACCGTTGACAGCCGTGTGATTGATGGCGCGTCCATCACCAACTACGCCCCCGGCAAATTCATGAAGGCCGGGTCATCCTCGGATGGCGGATTCTCAGGCTTGTCATCAAACACTGCGTTCACTCTTGACATGAACCTCCCCAATCCGGCGTGGCAGCCGACCGCGTCAATGCAGTACCCCCGCAGCTTCGTGAACCTGACCAACCTGCCCGATGGTACGGTCCTGGCCACGGGAGGCGCCACCGACAGGTCCGGACAAGACGACACCAAAGCCGTCAAGCCGGCCGAAATCTGGAATCCTGCCGCGGGCACGTGGACCACGGTGGCAGCATTGACGGCACCACGCCTCTACCACTCCACGGCACTGCTTCTGCCCGACGGCCGGGTGTTCGTCTCGGGCAGCGGCGGTGACACGGGCGTGACAGACCAAAAGAGCTATCAGATCTACTCGCCCGCGTACCTCTTCAAAGGTGCCCGACCGACGATGAGTTCAGTTCCGGCCACCGTCCAGTACAACGCCAGTACCTTCGTCCAGACCCCGAACGCAACAGATATACGGTCTGTTTCCCTTATTCGCACGGGTTCGGTGACCCACTCCTTCGATCAAAACACCCGCGCGTTATCGCTGCCCTTCTCCCAAGCTTCCGGCGGACTGAACGTTCAGATGCCGTCAAACGGCAATTACGCCCCGCCGGGCTATTACCTGCTTTCCATCATCGACGGTAATGGTGTCCCCTCGGTGGCATCTATGGTCCGTTTCCCCGCCCCGTTCGAGGACACAATCGCCCCCACGGCCCCCTCAAACCTTTCGGCCGTTGGCGGCGTCGGTCAGGTGGACCTGAGCTGGACCGCATCGACGGACAACGTCGGCGTCGCCAAATATGACATCTATCGCTCGGCCACGCAGGGCTTCACGCCTGGGCCGGCCAACCAAATCACGCAGGTAAGCGGATCAACCACCACTTACCACGACTCGGGCGTAGCTGTCGGAACCTACTATTACCGGGTGAAAGCGGAAGACGCCGCATCGAACCTGAGCCCACCCTCGAATGAATCCCAAGCCGTGGTGTCAGCCGATACGACCGCCCCGACCGCCCCCACAAACCTCACAGCCGTTGCCGGTTCCGGCCAAATCTCCTTGGCCTGGAACGCCAGCACCGACAACGTCGGCGTCACCCGCTACAACATTTCCCGCAACGGGGCGCCCATTGGCACCGCCACCAGCACCTCGTTCGTCGACGGAACGGTAATCGCAGGAACCACCTACAGCTACACCGTCACGGCGCAGGATGCGGCCGGAAATGTCAGTCCTCCCTCGAACACCGCCACGGCTACAGCCTCCGGCGCACGGACCATCACCGTCGACAAGCTCGTGACCGCTCATCAGGGCACTAACGCCGCCACAGTCAGCGTTTCCGGTCTCACGACCACAGGAAGCAACCAGCTGATACTTGCCTTCATCAGCTCTGACGGTCCCAGCAGCGGAGGGACCGCATCCATACGATCAGTCAGCGGCGCCGGCCTGTCCTGGACGCTCCGCCAGCGCACCAATGCCCAGGCCGGCACAGCCGAAATATGGCAGGCAGTGGCACCTAGCCCGCTTACCAATGCCACCATTACGGCAACTCAAAACTCGGGCTCGTGGCAATCAGCCATGACCGTGGTGGCGTTAAACAACGCCGACACCGCCCAAGGTGCCACAGCCGGAGGCAGCGCCGCCACCGGAGCGCCGAGCGCCAGCCTCACGACGACCCGCGCCGGCTCGTGGGTTTGGGGAGTTGGAACTGACTGGAACGCTCCGCTGGCCCGAACCGTCGGGCCAGCCCAGACCCTGGTCGACCAATACTTCCCCCCGGCCGGCGATACCTATTGGCTGCAGCGCCAGACCGGCCCAACAACCAGCAGCGGCACCGTGGTAACCATCAACGACACCTCCCCCACCACGGATCGCTGGGATGTAGCGCTGATCGAGATCTTGGCGGCCCCATAGGGGCTCGAGACTTGTCCAATGACGGCTTGAGTATTTCCGTTCGAGAAACCTCGTCTCGGTGGGCAAACAGGCAGTTGACTGGAAACGACGCCCTGTTCTCGTAGCCGCCGTTACATCGGAAATTCGGCCGGGAGCGGGTTCGCGGCGCCGCGTCCGGCGCCGCGCTTCTTCCGTGCCCTTGGCTTGCGGGTGCCACTTGTCCAACAAGCCCGTACCACTTGCTAACCTGAGAATCCCCGAACAATACGCAAGCGAGGCATAACGTGCACGACGACGCCGTCCGGTTCCTGTCCCAGCCGGTAGAGGTCCAGCCTGGCTCGCCGCTCCGCGTTGTCGTTTACTCGCGGATCGCCGAAGCCATCCGCAACAACCTCCTGCACCCCGGCTCCATGCTCCCGACTGAAACCGAGCTCGGCACGGACATGAAGGTCAGCCGCACTGTGGTCCGCGAAGCACTGATGCTTCTCGAGGAAGATGGCCTCATCAGAGCCCGCCGCGGCGTCGGGCGGTTCGTCGCCGATACCCTTCCCCGCATCGGCATCGAACGCATCCGCCCATTCGAGGAAGTCCTCGGCGGCCCCGGCAAACACGTCGAAATCAAGCGCACCCAAGTAGTGAAGCAACCCGCGTCCGAGTTCGCAGCTCCCGGCGTCGGGATCAACCCAGGCGACGACTGCTGGCTCTGGGAGTCCGTCCTGATGCGGGACGGCGAGCCCATCGCCCAGCTCCAGGAAAACATCTCCGCCCTCCCGGTCAGCTTCGCCGGCGGTGCCGCCGCGCCTTTGGAAATAGACGACGACGGCGGCACCACCTTGCTTGCCGCGCTCAACAAAGCGGCGGGCAACAGGTTGGGGCCGGGTGAGTGCCAAATCGGGCTCAGCCAGGTCGGCCCGAGCCGCGCTAAATTGCTCGACCTCCGAGCCTCGGACCCGGTCCTGGTTTTGACACAGTACGTCCGGCACGCGAACCGGCCGTTCTACTTGGCCAAGTGCCTCATCGCAGACCGCGCGGGCCACCTCTCGGTGATGCAAACACTGCAGTCCTAAGCCGCGTCCAGCCCAGTTCGCGCCGGGCCAACTGACTCAGTTGGGCTGGCTCAGCAAGACTGGGGCCGCGGGGATGGCCTCGGAGACTCCAAACGCAAGCAGCGTCTCCACCAGGTGCGGCGCGAAGTCGTCCTCGAGCGATAGCACCACCCGGCAGCGGGCGCCGAGCTGCTCCGGGTAGTCCATGTACAGGCCCCGCAGCTCGCAGATGGTCTGTCCGCGGCCCGGCCCGGAGGTGGTGTCGACCTCGACATGCACCACCGGCGCAACCGCAGCGGTAACCGCGCCGACCGCGAGCGCGGCGGCAAGAGGATCGTGCATCGCGGAACATGCGCGGCCGTAAATGCCCTCGTAGAACCGGAAATAGTAGCCGAGCATCTCCCCCAACGCCTTCGGAACAGGCAAAGAAGAGGCGAGCAGCTCCTGCCGGTGGCTCTCCTCGAGCACGTTGGCCATGGTCACGTCGAGCGGCACCAGGGTCACGTTCCAGTCCGCGGCCAGCACAAGAGCGGCAGCCTCGGGGTCGTTGGCGATGTTGGCTTCAGCCACTCGGGTGATGTTTCCGGGGGCGAGGGCCGCGCCGCCCATGATGGTGATCTCCTCGACCAGCCCTGGCAGCTCGGGGTCCAGGCGGAGGGCCTCGGCGATGTTGGTCAGCGGGCCGATGGCAAGGACGCGCAGCGTACCCGGGTACTCGTGGGCGAGCCGGACCAGCATCTCCGGCGCGGTTTCGGACGCAAGGTGGGCCTCCGCCGTCGTAAGCGTAACCTCTCCGATCCCGTTGCTGCCGTGCACGTGCGGCGCTCCCCCGCCGAACGAACCGGAGAGGGGGTCGTGCGCGCCGAGGGCGACCGGGATGTGTGCGTGCCCGGCGAGCTCGAGGAGGTCCAGGGTGTTGCGGGCGCCGACGGCGGCGCTGACGTTGCCGCTGACGGCGCCGATCCCCCGCACGTCCGCCTGCGGGGACGCAAGGAGGTAAGCGAGGGCGAGGGCGTCGTCGATGCCGGTATCGCAGTCGAGGTAGAACGGGCTGGTCATGTTGTTTCTCGATTCAGTTAGAAGGAATTAGAGGGTTTCGCCCTTGGGAGCGGAGACGAAGAGGCTGACGATGAACGCCACGGCGGTGATCCCCACCGAGATCCAGAGGGCGGTGGCATAGCCAACAGACGTGGCTTGGGCGGCGAACGGCGCAACGAGCACGACGCCGAGGCTCGCCCCGATGCCGAAGGACGCACCGTTGATTCCGGGCAACGCAGCCGGCGCTTCCTTGGGCGAGAGCAGGACAGAGAGTCCGTTGATCGCGGTCAGGAAGAGTCCGTTGTAGAAGATGCCGAGCGACGCGACGGCGATCAGCACCGCCATCTGGTTGCTGGAGAACGTGGCGGCGACAATAGCGCTTGCGAGGCTGAGTGCGGTGCCGGCGCGAAGGGTTTTGATCCAGCCGCGGCGGTCGGCCAGCCAGCCGGCGAGCGGCGCGGCGAAGACGCCGATGAGCGCGGCCGGGGTGAGGAACAGCAGGGCGGAGAGCGAGGCGCTGAGCCCGAAGCCGGCGTGCATGTCCTGGCTCAGCAGCACCACGGTGAAGTTGATGATGGCGAAGATGCCGGCCAGGGTGAGGACCGTCGTTGCGATGACGGGCCAGACCTGGCGGGAACGCAGGTGGTGGACGGCGATGAGCGGGTTGCGGCGGCGCTTCTCGATCATCCAGAAGGCGACGAAGGACGCGATGGTGCCGGCCAGCAGGCCCAGGGTGCTCGGCGCGGTCCAACCGGCGGCCGAGCCGTCGGACACAAAGTAGGTGATGAACACCAGGAACACCGAGAGCGAGCCCGCTCCCCACCAGTCCATGGCGCCGCGGATGCCCTGCGGCCGTCCCTTGGGAACGGTCTTGAGGATGCAGGCCGCGGCGATGGCGGTAAGAATCAGCACGACTACGAAGATGGAGCGGAAGCCAAGGGTTTCGGACATCAGGCCGCCGAAGTAGCCGTCGACGCCGCCGATCCCGCCGTTGATGGCGGCGATGATGCCCACGGAGGTGCCGAAGACGCGGGCATTCAGGTTTTCGCTGAGCACGATGTAGGCGAGGGCGAAGACCGCGCTGGACACGCCTTGCAGGAAGCGCCCGGCGATGAGGATCGGCAGGGTGGGCGCTGCGATGCAGAGAATAGTTCCGGCGCCCATGATGGCCAGCACCAGCAGGAGCGCGAAACGACGTCCAATGAAGTCGCTCCACCTGCCGATCACCGGGCCGGCGATAGCACCGGCGAGGAAGAACATGGACTGCACCGGGGCCGCACTATCGGCGGACAGGCCGAAGCTTGCGGCGATGTGCGGCAGCGCCGGGGTGACCATGCTGGCGTTGAGCTGGAAGGACAGCACGCCAAGCAGCAGTGCGGAAATGAGCATGGCCGCTCGGCGGCCGCCGAGCTTGCTCGTGTCAGTTTCGAGTACGACGGCGGGTGGCGGCGAAGTGGTGGCGGGGGCTGGGGTGTTCACATCAAACTCCTTTGTCTGCAGGCGGGTCTGCCATTGGGATGTGAGTTGTTATACAACCATGTATGACGTGCAAGTACAACCATCCCTTACACTATTTCTTCATCGGCCCTTTCCCGTTAGGACTTCCCATGAACACTCGACTTCCTGCCGTCACCGTTGTCGGCAGCATGAACCTGGACATCATCGCGACCACAGACCGGCTACCCACCGCGGGGGAAACCATCGGTTCCGGGGTTCTGAGCCAGCAGCCTGGCGGCAAAGGAGCCAACCAGGCCGTGGCTGCGGCTCGACTTGGCGGGAATGCGCGGATAATCGGGGCCGTTGGTGGCGATGGTCAGGGGCAGGTGATGCTTTCTTCTCTGTCTTCTGTGGGCGTTGACGTTTCGGATGTCGCGGTGCTCGACGGTTTCGCGACGGGGACCGCGCTGATTGTGGTGGACCGCGACGGCGAGAACCAGATTGTCGTGTGCCCGGGCGCGAACTCGGGGTTCTCCTTGGAGAGCGTTTCTTTCTCTGCCGGGGAAGCGGTGCTGTGCCAGCTCGAGGTCGGCCTGCCGGTGGTCCTGGACGCCGCGCGTCGCGCTTCCGGGTTTTTCGTGCTGAACGCTGCGCCGGCGATGGACCTTCCGGCGGACCTACTGGAGCGGTGCGACCTGGTGATTGTCAACGAGACGGAGTACGAACTGATCCCTGCCCTTGCTGACGCGAAGCTCGTGGCGGTGACGTACGGGGCGGATGGCTCGGCGATGTTCGAGCGTGGTGTGCGCGTGGCTTCGGCGCCTGCTGCTGCCGTGACGGTGGCCAACACGATCGGGGCCGGCGATGCGTTCTGCGCCGCGCTGGTGCTGGCGCTACGGTCTGGGCTTTCTTATGAGTCTGCGCTGGCGGTGGCGAATGCTGTTGGGGCGGATGCGGTTGGCGATCCTTCGTCGCAGCCGGAGTTGGGGCGGCTGGAGGAGTATGTTGCGCGGGTCGCGGAGGCTGGGGTCGCTGCGATGTGAGTCCGGTTTCCGTCGGACTGAGACCGCGGACTATTCGGAGGTCCGACGGAGCATGCTGGAGGCGTACCCCATGCCGGACATTTCACCGCCGGCCACCCTGACATGAGTGTGCTGGAGAACGTGGAGCACCGGGCGGAGCAAGCCGAGGTGTGGGTGGTCGAGGCGTCGGATGCGGTAGTTGCAGCTGTGACTTTGACTTTCGTGGGTCAGTCGTACAGCGAGATTGTGATGGAAGTCTGCTCCACCGATCCGCGCCTTGTTCGGAGCCGCACCGAGCATTTGCGGCTATGTGTGGTGGGTTGACCGGCTAGGGGACGGCGTGGTGGCTCGAATGGGTGGAATGGTGATTACGTTGCCGCTCGTAGCAATGCGGCGAACGGCCGCAAAATACGACCTTCGCGAATCTTGGCCCCGGCGGCCGTGAAAGGGTTCTCCCTTTCCTATGGCAAGGATGACGAATACTTGCACATTGATGGCTTCGATGAGTCGGGCAGCTTGGAGCAAGTTAAGGATCCTGACAGACTGTCTTCGGGGACTCGGAAAGTCTGGCCATTATGGAGGTCGCCCCGACCACCTCGGACTGTCACCGGGCAGCGCGAGGGCCGAAGAGCGGTTGCTTGACTAGCACCAGTGAATTGAAAGACTCCCATAGATTAGCCCTGGCATTCGAGTTACATTTGGCGGGTTAGCATTTCATCGATTTGGGGGACTAAATTGCCTACATCCGAAATTCATTACAGACCCGTTTTGCTGGCAAGAACTGGGGAGCGTCTTGGGCTACAGGACCTCACCGATCACGACCATGAACGATTTACGCCCATATTTGTAGCCCCGCCGCGTGCGTGGAACTTTCAGACGGAAACCGTAGACAAAACGCTGGCCCAGCACCTGGAGAAGTTGCCGGCAGAATTCGGCAAGGCCCGTGGGGGACGTGATGCCTATATAGACCTGTGTTTTCTATCGGAAGACCTTAGCCCGGTCGATGAGTTGCATCCACTCCGATGGCTATATGAGCACTCGTTGGAGGAGGGAGTGAACCTCATTCCCGTCGTTGCCGCCGACAGCCCGCGGGACCTGATCGCCACGGCTAGGGATTTGCATTCGACCGGGGATATGGGTGTCTGCCTTCGCTTGCTGCCCGAGGACTGGCCGTCCGCCGATCCGAGAGCGTTCAAAGAGTTGCTTGACGAGCTTGAAGTCGGGCCATCTGATGTTGATCTCGTTTTGGATCTTGGCGAAGACACCGCCACACACCTAACCTAAGAGCGCTGGAGCCCGAGATTGCGTGGGCGCGTGCCAATGGCTCATGGCGGTCACTCACTGTGGCAGGAGCAGGCATGCCCGCCCCGAAAGACCTGCCCGGAAAAGGCGTCAACGTGATAGAACGCACCGATTGGTTGACATACCGTCAGGTGGGTTCATGGTCGGCGTCCAATGGGGTTGAAGTGCCCGACTACTCCGACTATGGAGTCGCCAATTACGATCCAGTGCTCGAAGTTGACCCGCGCATGATGAACATCAGCGCAACGTTTCGCTATACAACAAACGAGGTGTGGCTTTTCGGCCGCGGCGACCTCTTCAAAGGCAATGGCGGTCGAGGGCTGGGCGGCGCCGCCGTAGCCCCCATGCTCTCAAAGCTAAGAGCACACCCCCTGTACTCCGAAACGACGCGCGATCTTGCCAACGACTGGATTGACTCCGTTGTAGACCAAGGGGTCTCAGGCGGGCAACCAACCGTTTGGCGACGGTGGGCAACCTATCATCACATCAAGACCGTGTTGGATCAGCTCTCCAGGTAGTTCGGTCTTTCAAACGCCGTCGGACGATCGACCGAACGTCATCCAAAGGAATTGAATCCGAGAATCTCTCCCAAAGTACCCGTCTGGGTTTCGACCGAACACCCTTGTCGAGGCCCAGACGAGTCAATTCCGCAAGAATCTCATCACGCCACAGAAGCCGGGCCAGATAGCTGGCGTCGACTTGGGGGTTGAATTCCGCAGGCCGCACTTCCTCTAAGGAAATACGCTCTTCAACCGCCAGAGCCATGGTGACACCCCACCACTCCGGAATAATTTTGATCGCTTCCCCGTGATGATTTTCCGCAACAACTAGGACGGCGTAGTCCAACATCTTTGAGTACAACTCAACCTGTTTCGGGAGCCTCCGCAAGGTGTCCTTCGCGCTCTTAAGCTCATATCCCGAGAGGCTACCGTTAATTACAGCAACGTCAACACGGACCTCGCCGCAGAGGTCCAGTTCGTCCACAAAGCGAGTGTTAGCCAAGTCGTGCTTATGCTGGCCAAGGAGATCCCTATGGAGGGCCCGCCTGACATCAATATCTCGCACTCCGTCAGCCTAACACCGAAATTTGAAGCGTCCGGGATGGCCAGCTCACCCAGATTGTATGCTGGCTCCTGGCCGCTAACTTGATCTGTCCGGGCTTTTTGGTGCTGAGCCGCCACGGCTTCCTGTTCGAGACTCGTGTATTACAGGTCCAACACCCGCCCGCCCAGAGGACAAGGGCCATCATGCATTCACGTTCATGAGTGGCGCCGTGTGCCCGCGCTGGCGGCTCCGGGTCCTCGGCGCTCACGTACCGTGCCCAGCTCCTATCGGGTCATCTCAAGGTGATGACAAAACAAACGATGTTGAGTAAGTCGCTCGCGCCCAGTCCGATTTCCCAGCGCCGGCAGCCACTGTCTTGTGTCGTCGATGAGTTTGCCTTGAGTGAGCTGGCCATCTTAGCCGGAGCCTATCCGAGTCACGGATCCGACCCGATCGTGGAAGATGTTCATTGCGCCACAGCCGCCGCAGCTGCAAATACTTCCGCAGGCATCGGACGATGCAGCTTCCATGTGATCGCGATTGGCTTCTCACCCGCATGCTGGACGTAGTCCACTTGCCCGAGGCAGGTGTAAGGAACTGTCAGTCCCGTTTCGTCCTCTGCGGTGTCCCGGGTGAAAAGTAGGATGTGCGATTCGTGCTCCAACCGGTCGAGGTATCGCCGTCCCGTCGGGCTGCTGGACGATGTTGCATTCTGCGACTCCCAGTGGAACAGCTCGGGGCTGATGGCGTAGTCCTTGTACATCGTGGTGGCCGAGTGGTTTTTATCATCTTTGGTCAAAGTGACGAAGAACGCGTCCGTTCCCGTGGCGGGGCACCAGGCAACACCTTCCCGGTGCTGCACGTTCTTGCCCAGCTCCAGCGAACCGTACTGCAGTGCAGCAAGAACTTCTTCCCGTCGGTAGGTGGCGTGCGTGAGCAGAGGGATGTTCTGCAACCCCAGGCCGAGTCCCTTTGTGGCGTGCTTGGATGCGGTCACTCCGAGAGTGACGAGCTGGCGGATCTCACTGCAAACAAACTGGTAGCCCCGAAGGTGGTCGAGCCCGTCGTCGTACGTTTGAAAACCACCGCCGTCGTCCCAAAGGGTGTAGAACAGCATCCGGGCGAATGTCTGCTCACGTGGTCCGAGGTCTGCGTAGCGGGGCGCACCTGGACTGACGAGCCTCGAGTATGCCTCAGCCCGCTCGGCATCATCCACGTGGAGGAAGCGCACCATGCGGCTGAGTAGCTTCCGCTCACCATCGTTCGACAGTTCTTGAAGCCTGGCACTCAGCACCGATTCGAGCGGCGAAAAGCCCTCGATCAGTTGCGCCTGCCGCAGGTACCCCGTCCACGAATCCTTGGTCGAGCGGTACACGGACTTCAGTTCATTTCCGGACTTTTCAAGATAGGCCCCTAGCTCGAGTTCGCCATAGGAGGCAATGTCCTTCACTAATTGAACGCGGTTGAACCTCAGCTGTGCCTTGATGTTGTCCAGGACAACCGACTGCGCCACCCGATCGAGCACGATCTGCGAGCCGGAGGGCAAGAAGGGGAATTCATCCTCCACAGCCTTCTCCAGCTCTTTGCGGCCGTAACCAGTCAGCGCGCGATACCGAAGATCAAAACGAAACTCACGCCGTTGTTGGCCAATGAAGTCGAGCACAGTCAGAACTGCTTTATCGTCCGCGCGCCTTAGGCCACGGCCGAGTTGCTGGAGGAAGATTGTGGCGCTTTGGGTAGGCCGAAGCAGAAGGATCGTGTCGACTTCGGGCAAATCCAGCCCCTCGTTGAACAAGTCGACCGCGAAGATGCAGTTGATCTCGCGATCTTTCAGTTGCCGGAGTGCGTTGGCACGTTCGCCGTCGTCCGTTTGTCCTGAGACCGCAACAGAGGCGATGCCTGCCCGGTTGAAGACCTCCGCCATATACCTCGCGTGCTGAACCGAGACACAGAAGCCGATGGCCCGCATGTGCTTTGTGCTCGTAACCTTGTCCCGTAGCTCACGAATCACTTTGCCGGCGCGCGCCTCATTGCCCGTGTACAGCTCATCCAACTGCGCAACGTCGTAACTGCCGCGTTTCCACTCGAGGCGGCTGAGGTCGACGTCGTCCGATACGCCAAAGTAGTGGAATGGGACTAATAGATCGGCATCCAGAGCGTCCCAGAGCCGGAGTTCGCTAGCCCTCCGGCCGTCGAAAAACTGCTTGGCCACGTCCACACCGTCGCCGCGCTCTGGGGTCGCCGTCAGACCGAGGAGCTCCCGAGGCTTGAGGCGTTCGATGAGCGTGCGATAGGTCGGTGCGTGAGCGTGGTGGAACTCGTCAATGACGACGACGTCGAAATCGTCTGGCTGAACCTTGTCGACGCCGAGGGCGGCAAGGGACTGAACGCTGGCGAATACATGTTTCCAGCCACTGGGCTTGTGGTCGCCAACGAACAGTTCGCCGAAGGAGCCCTTCTGCATCACGTTTCGGTACGTGCGCATGGATTGTTTGAGGATTTCTTGCCTGTGAGCGACGAAGAGCAGCGTGAGGTCCCTGCCCGCTGCGTTGCAAAGCCTCTTGTAGTCCAGGGCTGCGATAACTGTCTTGCCGGTACCCGTGGCTGCAACAAGCAGATTCCTGTGATGCCCTTTGTCACGTTCGGCTTCGAGGTCCTCGAGCATCTCGATCTGGTGGAGGAAAGGTTGAACCTCAAGCCCGGTTTCAGAATCCGGGGCCGCGGTGAGCTTGCCGCCGTTTCGAGCCAGGGCGGCATCCAACTGCTCTGCGTCGCGTTCGGGATCGTAACTCTGGAAAGCGCGTTGTTCCCAATAGCTGTCGAAAGTGATCTCGAACTTTTTGAGGAGTGCCGGCGTCCCGACTGCGCTAAGACGTACGTTCCACTCAAGTCCGTCCAGGAGCGCGGCGCTACTCAAGTTGGAACTACCGACGTACGCCGTGTGGAAACCCGAATTCCGGCGGAGAAGCCAAGCCTTAGCATGCAGGCGGGTGGAATGCGTTTCGTAGCTTATCTTCACCTCGGCGCCGTAGCGCGTGACGAGTTCGTCGATTGCGCGGCGCTCGGTGGCCCCCATGTAGGTTGTGGTGATGACGCGGAGTTTCACTCCCCGGTCGCGCAGCTGTTCGAGTGCGGGTTCAAGAAGCCGCAGGCCCGTCCAACGGATGAAGGCACACAGCAGATCGACGGTGTCTGCGGATTCAATCTCGGCACGAAGTTCCGCGGCGAGGTTGGGATCGTCTTTGCTGTTGGTGAGGAGGGCCGAGTCGCTCAGCTTGGTGGTGGGACGGCGAAGGTTTCGGCGTTTGAGAGTGTCCAAGCGGTGGAGCGACTGGAGCTGGGTCGGACCGTCCGTGATCTTGTCCGGGTGGCTCAGTTCGCCGAGAAGGCGATTCGCGAGGGCAACTCGCTCGTGGGGCCTGGCGGCGTTGAGAGCGTCGCGGACAACGTCGGCGACGTGGCGGGAAAGGATTTCTGGAGAATCGTCTGCATCAACCTCGCTGAAGGCTGGATGGAACTCTGACACCTCTTCAAGCCGGGCCTCAAGGCCTTCAGTCGTGATCAGTTCGTACAGTCCTTCGGGCAGTTGCTCTGCTGCCACTCCCCCATCGAATGTGTTCACTGCGCCAGGGTATTTGGTGGCAACGACAATAGCGAACGACACTCGGTGTATGAGGTAGAGCATTCCGTCTGGTGCGATGGGCACCACGTGTCCTGACAACAGTCACCCATTGGCCACCGCGTGCGCCCGCCACTCGACGAGAGCGGCCACGCTCGGCCAGGCTACTGGCCGTGCTGCAAGTCCAGTATTTGCGTCACCCGCGCCAAGTAACGACGTGCGTGCCCACGCCACGATTCTTCGTAAGTCGACAACCGTTCGGAGCTTATACGGCCTTCGAGAGCGACACCCACTTGGAGAAGGCATCCCGTCGCCGTCGGCTCGAGTTGAAAAGTCGCCCTTATATCGACCTCCGACGGTGTAACCACCCTTGTCGTCGACCAACGCTCACTTTCTTCGGCAACAACCTCGACTATCGACACCGAGCCGTCTCCAGCGATGAAACACTGCTGTTCGCCGACGCCGGTCGGCGTTCCGGGTACAGTGAAGGCGCGACGTGCGTCCCCCAACAACGTTGCGCTTTCCGCGGGCCGGATGAGCGCCCATACGGTCCCGACGTCGTGCTCGTATGATTCCGACTCCTGGGCCCTGAACACCTGAGGAGGCGATTTCTTCGAAAGTTTAGCTACGCTTTCTCGCCGTGCTAGGACAAGCTTGTGCTTCTGTCCAACAACGACTAACCCAATCCCCAACGCCCCTGCCATTGCGGCGGCTGCTATCTCGATGGTCAGGCCCAATTCACGGTTGCCGCCATTGTCGATCATGGACGCGACCACCGTGATCGATAGAAAACCGGCTGCGAACAGAATTATGTGAAGAGCTCTTAGGAATCTCACCAATATCGTCACACGATCATTGTGCCGTTAAAACCCTGGAACATAAGTCTCAATGGGCTTCCCTCACCTCGTACCCGCAGCAGCCGGGGGCTGCGGCCAGGGGGAACTAGCGCTTACGTCAGCTTCCAACTGGTCAAGCCTGCCATCGCTCCACGAACCCAGAATCTCCCGTCGCTGTCCATGAACTCGATAGCCGGCATGTAATCAGAGTTACCAGGAACGGGCTCCAAGATCCGTTGACTATCAACATAAACGGGCCACCTTTTGAGATCGCTGAAAAAGTAACGTCCCGGCGGCAGGATTTTGGCCGCGGCCCGAATCTCGGGAATCGGAGTAGCCTTACGACTTTCACCGGGGCCACGCTCGACCGAGAGACTGAAAACGGGCGCATCACTTGAATTGATCAGCTCGATCCCCCTTGGTATTTTCCTTCAACTTCGCCCCTGACGGGCCAGCACACGACCCGCTGCGCTTGATGACGCTCTGCGGCAACGATGGCCCGCTCGTCCCGTTCTGTCTCTAACCGCCGCATCCGCTGCGACTCCTCCACCGTCTGCTTAGAATGGCGAGTAGCCCTCGCCACGAAAAACAGTGGCAGTGCCGTCGCCAAGGCACTGACGATTTGCGCGACGTCCACCCCACCGCCCATTTCCAGCCCTTCCTTAGAGGTAGGGCACACAATAAACACCGACGGAAATCATTCGCGTGTCACACAAGGCGTCGCAGCGACTGACAACACCGAGCCGCGCCCGTGCAGCAATTTCAAATTAAGGCCAATAAGCGCGTGAA
The DNA here is from genome assembly GCF_040702485.1 of Arthrobacter sp. NPDC080031. Taxonomy (NCBI): domain Bacteria; kingdom Bacillati; phylum Actinomycetota; class Actinomycetes; order Micrococcales; family Micrococcaceae; genus Arthrobacter; species Arthrobacter sp. NPDC080031. The sequence goes on along the minus strand of NZ_JBFBLA010000008.1, from coordinate 149,551 downwards.
AGGAAAGGCTCAGTACCAAATTTGACCAAGCGAACCACTCAATTTCGGAGTTCTGACCACTCATCACAGAAATCGCGGCATAGCCTTCTCGCACGCTGGGTCGTTCTTCCGGGCAGCCCGGCGCTCAATCCAATCGGTTTGGCGCCGATGTGCACAGACTCGATCCCGAACGAGAAGGGCAGACGATGTTTCATAGAACCAACGCTTCAGCCAGCGCCAGGACAAGCATTTCAGTTGATGGAAAACGCGATGATCTCCACAAAGGAGGAATGACGAGAACACGGGTCGTGGCCATTATGTCCACAGCCACCATGCTCTTCTTATCCGGTCTTTCGCCGGCGGGCGCTGTCACGCACCAGTCACCGGACCGAGGTGTCGCCGTCGACGGCGTCCTGGATTCAGCTTTCTGGAGCAGAACCACGCCTCCAACTTCGGAGCAAGCAGCCAACCGCAAGGCATTGTCGATCGAAGTCAAAGAAGCGGCTCGCAAGGGTTGCTCAGAAGAAGGTCCTGAGTCCTGACGCTTCTGCCGCCTTGGACAAAGCTGGTCTGAGTGAGCTGGATCCGACCAACACAACATGGAAGTTCTCCGAAGTAGAAACGACGGCCGCGCCCGTCAGTAAGTCGGCGGTACTGACGGCGATGATGAACCTTACTTCCACTCGATGCTGGATTACGCGCGCCGAAGTACAGAAATGGAGCTTTGCCACCCAGTCCTTTGGTTGGAAGCGGCAAGTTGATTGGTGTGCTGACGGCTTTCGCGTCACCAGCCGGCACAGGGACTTCCCGTCTGTCGGATATGTCGATTTCACCTATCACTACCGCGGAGCCGACTCGATCCATGCAAACGACGTTGGAGGTTGGCAGGTCCGCAGCTATCAGTCAGCCACCTTCGAACAGTGTCCAACTCATCTTGGATGCACGAACTCGTATCGGCCGTGGATCGAATTCCAGTTGCATGGAAACAACACCGCGACACACGCTAAGGGCATCTAGCCCGTCTTGCGGGACTGAAGATCAGAAAGGTCAACTTCGAAATGGCGGGACGAACAGCTTTCCTAGCTTTAGCGACCACCGCAACTCTCATCTTTGTTGTCCCTTACGGCATGGGCGCGTTCAACATGGCACCCAACGGCACCGAGACATTGATAGCGGTTGCCTTGTTGTGGACCGTTGTTTGGACGGTCAGCAAGATACGTTCCAACGGCGATGCGTAGCGTGCAGGGCACCTCGTCGCCGCCGAGGAGCAGAGGGGATTGCAACCGTATGTTGCGTTTGTCTGACTACACTATCGTTGAGCCAACTTCTGCATACTACTACCTTCGGGAAACTCGCAAAGAAGTCTGGCGTTCTCACAGGGAACTCATACTTGCATCTATTCCGAATTAGGGGAGTTTGGAATGAAATACAGAGTAGTTCTTGAGGATGTCGGGGACTATCCGTCCGGGAAGTCTCCCGATCCGAGCAACACGGGAATAATCAGTCTGGAGTTCGCGCTCGAACATCATGGAGGGTATTCCTTTAACATGGAACTGCCGGACGGTAGCTTCGTGCCGGTCTCCCTTGAAGAATTTCGCGGCAAAAATCCCAGAACCACGTTCATCGTCCTCGGAGTTGAATTAATCGACGATGGCCCCGAGGACCGAGCACGTTGGGAAGCAAGGGTGGTTGCCAAGCGCGGGCCCATTCGGAAAACACCGCTAAAGTAGTCAATGGTTGTCCTACGGATCGCATTAACGGGGTACTTGGCAGCGAACTACTGTTCCCTGCCATCCGAAAGTTCCGGGGGCGGCGAAGGCTGTCGTCATATTATGCGGAGCCATTAAATAGGAAGGAGCCTCGGACCCGCTCTCGCTTGGACCCTCATAGCAATCTAGCGTCCTGGGCTACGGAAAGCGACCAGCTCAGCTCGCCTTCGAGTCAAAGTGCGTTCCCGCTCGTGGTCCCTCCGCTGCTGTCGGTTCGTCGCGGACGTGCATATCGTGGCGAACAACGCACCCCTCCCTGAGCATCGTTATGCCGTCCAGCACGTTCTGCCAAATTTAGGGAGAGAACTCCAACCCAGGGCACGCCTCCGCACGCCACCCACAATGCCGCACCCAACCGCCGTCGCACTCTACATCCCCGCCCCCAGGCCTCCTCGATCGGCGAGCACCGCCCAACCTAGCCCTAACAGACCCTCCCTCACGCAGAACAAAACGGGTAGCTTCGACGAAGGACTCTGGCATAGGCGCCGTCCTCCCTCCCACCCCTTTGAATGGATCTGCTCCCCATGTCTTCCGCCCTGCCCTCGCCTGCGCCCAAACGCTTCCCGATCGCCGCGATGCTGGTCCTTGCCACCATCGCCTTCACCGCGATATCCACCGAGCTTTTGACGTCGGGTCTGCTCCCCCAGATCAGCGTCGGCCTGGACGTGTCGGAGCCCGTGGCAGGGTACCTCGCGGCCGCCTATGCCGCCGTCATCGTGGTCACGGTGATCCCGGCCGCGCGGCTGTTGGCCAGGGTCCCGCGGAAGACCTTGCTCGTCTCACTCGTCCTCACCTTCGCGTTGAGCAACGTGCTCGTCGGCCTCGCACCCAACTTCGCCGCGGCCATGGGCGGCCGGCTCGTTGGCGGCTTGGCGCACGGCCTGCTCTGGACCACCATGGCACCGTTCGTCTCACGCGTGGTCCCGTCCGACAAGGTAGGCAAGGCCCTAGCCATCGTCTTCAGCGGCAACAGCTTGGGCATGGCCATCGGAGCTCCCGTCGGCACGGCCCTCGGTACAGTTCTCGGCTGGCGCGCGGCCTTCCTCTTCCTGGCCGGTTTCGGCCTGTTGCTGACCGGCCTGGCGCTCTGGCTGCTCCCCCAGGTCCGCCGGACCTCCGACGCCGCCCGACCCTCCATGCGGATCGCCATCGCCCAGCCCGGCGTGAAATCGGTGGCGATCGCTTGGCCATTATTGGTGCTCGCCCATTTCGCGCTTTTCACCTACATCGCGCCGTTCATCCGCGAAGCCGGCCTGCCCGACTACGCCATCAGTCTCTCCCTCACCGTCCTCGGCGCGTCCGGCCTGGTCGGCATCTGGGTCGCGGGCATCACCGTGGACTCCCGGCCACGCCGTTCACTGCTGATTACGACGGCGGCAATCGCCATCGCGATGCTCCTCCTACCGCTCGGGGGCGGAACCATGCCCGGCGCCATTGTGCTCATGGCAGTCTGGGGTGCGGGCCTTGGCGCGGTCGGCATCTACAACCAGGCCGCCATCCTCCGCGCGGGGGGCGAATACCGGGATGCCGCCAACGGACTCACCGTGCTCACCATCCAGCTCGGCATCACCATCGGAGCGCTCTACGGCTCCGCCGCGCTGGTTCTGGCCGGCCCGCTCATGGTGCCCGTGGCCGCGGCGCTGCCAGTCGTCGTCGCACTCGTCATCACGCTGACGGGCAAGCGGCATGCCTACCCGCCCGGGCGGAAAGAGGCCGGCTGGTCGGAACCGAAACTCAAGGAAATGGCGGACCAGCACTAATCCTGCAAGTGGGCTTCCAGGCTCAGCCTCCGGCGCCTCAACACCTCCGTCCGCTACCCAGCCACCGCTTCCTTCCCCAGCACCACGTTCACCGGTGCCTCCCCGGCGAGCAGCAAGGAAATCTGCTTCTGGATCAGCCGGACCATCCGGGGGAACATCGCCGAGCTCGCCCCGCCCACGTGGGGCGTGATTAGCACGCCAGGGGCCGTCCACAAAGGATGGTCGGCGGGCAACGGCTCGGGGTCCGTCACATCCAAAGCAGCGCGTAACCGCCCAGAAGACGTCTCCCGAAGTAAGGCGTTAGTGTCCACCACAGGACCCCGCGCCACGTTCACCAACAACGCTCCCTCCGGCATGGCCGCGAGAAACCGAGCATCCACCAGCCCACGGGTTTGCTCGGACAACGGCACGCTGATAACCACGATCTCGTGCAGCGGCAACTGTTCATGCAGGGCATTGATGCCGTAGATCCGGCCATGTTCATCGTCCCGTTCGCGGCTTGCCATCCGCGTCACCTGGGTTTCAAACGGCAACAGCCTGGCTTCAATGGCCTTCCCCACTCCCCCGTAGCCAACTAGGAGAACCCTGCGGTCCGCCAAGCTGGGACGCTGGCCGTTCGCCCACGTTCCGGACTCCTGGTTACGCACAAACTCCGGAATCCCACGCTGGCTGGCGATCATCATTCCTAAGGCGAGTTCCGCCGTCGACGTCTCATGGACGCCCGCCGCGTTTGCGAAAACGCAACCCGCCGGCAAGACATCAGCGACGCCGTCGTACCCGATCGACTGGCTCTGCACCAGCCGGACCGCAACGCCATCCAGCGCCGCAAGCGCGTCTGGCCGGCCCATGTACGGAGGCACCAGCAGGTCGAAACCGTCCGCCGGGGCGGGACCAGTCAGGTCCCACACCTCGAACTCGACGTCGGCGGAAGGTTCCATGGCGTCCAGGAGTTTCTGATCGGGCAGACACACCCGCAGTCGGGCCGTCATTGCGCCACCATCAGATCGACGTTCGCAGCACGCAGCGCGGTTTCGCTCATTTCCCTTTTCCTGATTCCCTTGGCGGTCGATTTAGCCGGACGGCAAGTCGTGTTCCAACACCAATTTACTTTCCGCCGCGGTCCGGCGGCTCGTTCCCGCCCTCACGTTGTCCCTCCTCCGCCAACGTGCCTATAGTGGCCCTACCCGCACCCCTCTCTGAGCACCGTCCTGCCGTCCAGCACGTTCTGCCACCTATAGGAGAGAACCCCATGGAAAACCGCACGCTTGGTTCACTGACCGTTTCTGCCCTCGGCCTCGGCTGCATGGGCATGAGTGAGTTCTACGGGGAAGGAGACGAAAGCGAATCCATTGCCACCATCCATGCCTTCCTCGACGCCGGCGGCAGCCTGTTGGATACCGCCGACATGTATGGGCCCTTCACCAACGAAAAGCTCGTGGGCAAGGCCATCGCCGGCCGTCGTGACGACGTCGTACTGGCCACGAAGTTCGGAAACGAACGGCGCGACGACGGCTCCTTCGTGGGCGTCAATGGACGGCCCGAATACGTCCGCTCCGCCTGCGACGCCAGTCTGCAACGCCTCGGCGTGGACCACATCGACCTGTACTACCAGCACCGGGTGGACAAGACCGTCCCCATCGAGGACACCGTGGGCGCCATGGCCGAACTGGTCCAGGCCGGAAAGGTCCGGCATCTGGGACTCTCCGAGGCCGCACCGGACACCATTCGCCGCGCCCACGCGGTACATCCCATCACCGCATTGCAGACCGAGTACTCCCTCTGGGAACGGGAGCCGGAAACGAAAGTCTTTCCCGTCCTGGCAGAGCTGGGCATCGGGTTCGTTCCCTACAGCCCGCTCGGCCGCGGTTTCCTGACCGGGCAGATCCGCAGCGAGGCCGACTTCGCGGAGAACGACTTCCGCCGCCACTCCCCTCGCTTCCAAGGCGAGAACTTCAAGCGCAACCTGGAACTCGTGGACCGGGTGAAAGAACTCGCCGACCAGAAGCAATGCACCCCTGGGCAGCTTGCCCTCGCCTGGTTACTGGCACAGGGCGAGCACATCGTCCCGATCCCCGGCACCAAGAAGCGCGAACGCCTGGCCGAGAACCTAGGGGCCACCGCCGTCGTACTCTCTGAAGATGATCTGAAGCGCCTCGACGAACTGGCCCCGGCAGGGTCCACAGCCGGAGCGCGCTACCCCAACATGGCCAGCATCGACACCTAAGGCCAAGCGACCTGGACGAGAAATCATTGAAGTCGAGTTCAAGGATTACTGTGTGCGTTCCTGTGGACACGATCGGTCATGCCAACCCAATGCTCGAATCACCGGCACGTTTACAGACTTTCCGAACGGTGCTGATCAACGTGGCTGAACACCGGATACTTTCGCTTGCAAGCATCTTCCTTGCCCGGGACGAAAATGAGGGCTGCGGCCGTGGGACATCGACAACCTCGCGGGCTTCCTGTGCCGTGACCGTCGGGAAGCGCCACAATCGTGGAACGGAAAGTGGTGCGTGGACCCGCAATGCTTGCGGTGCTGTACTTCGTGGCCCCGAGACGATCGGATACAGGGAACGTACGAACGATGGGTTGGATTGAGGCATAGCGACAGGAGAACCGAACCGCGTGATTCTCGGGTGCCCAGATCCTTTTAAGGAGACAGTTCCTCGCCGGGGAAGCGACTGCCCGCGAACGTCGTGCGGATAGAGGTGTTTCAGTCTGGCATCCAAATGCAGGATAGGAACATGTTCGGTCTCGCTCGAGTCGGAATTCGCTGAGATGTCGGATTGATAACCTTTGCCCGACTTTTGCGCGGCAGGAGAAAGCCCGGCCGGTCTACGATGTATTTTGTGCGTTAGCTAGCACTTGAAATGTCAATTCGATCCGTATGGGAACTGCACGGCAGCTTGTGACGTCGGGGTGGTTCTCTTAGCGTCAGGGGGCCAAGTGGAGAAGTCTGACGACAGACCCGAAACGGTCTTAAGCGTTCTTGTCCACAACGTCGAGAACGATGTTTCCCTACTCGGAGTCTGCGCAGGGCACGAGGACAAGAAATGGAGGTACGACGCACTCTCGCGTGACCTGATGGAGTGGGCCGCCGATTGGGTTCTCACCCACGAAGAGAAGTCCAGATTCACAGCGGCAAACGCGATGGCCTTGATCTCCAAGGCGCTGTCACGCATCTACACCAGTACCAAGAAGGAGAGCCGCGGCGAGATCGGCGAACTCCTGCTTCACATAATCCTACGCAAGCACCTAAAAAGTGAGCAGGCAATCAGCCGAATCTATTTCAAAGATGCCCCAAATATGACGGTCAATGGGTTCGATGCCGTTCATATCGTTGAAATCCCGGCCGCCGATGGAGATGGAACGGATCTCGAGTTGTGGCTGGGCGAATCCAAATTCTACGTCGACAGTTACAGCGCAGTGACTGCCGTTCTTGCGGAACTCGAGGATCATCTGGGTTCCGACTACCTCCGGACCGAGTTTGCCGCGATATCCGACAAGATCTCTGACTCCTGGGCGCCTGCTGCGCGAGTCCGGGCCCTCCTCTCACGGACAGCCTCACTGGACACAACCTTCAAACGAGTCGTCATCCCCGTTTTCATTACTTTCAACAGCGACATCACCGCGAATCACGAATCATCCTCGGGACAATATGTTTCGGAAATTTCCGCTCATCTAGAAAGTGAATGGCAGTCCCTCAAGAAGAGAGTCGGGAAGAAATCGCTGCCACGCGAGGTCCGTATCTGCCTTCTTTTGCTTCCCATGGCGACCAAGGAAAGACTTGTCGGCGCCTTTGACGAGAGGTTAAAAGCGTGGCAAACAGCATCGAGGCCGTGAAAACAGCACTGGCATCGTCTAGCTTTGAGCGACAGCAATTCTCACTTCTGGCTGCCATCGCCTCACTGAAGTCAGTCCACGGTAATACGCCAGAAATCCAGGATCTCGTCATCCGCGCGCTGAGCAGGCACCAGGATTTCCAAGCGGAAATGCCGCTACTAATGTCCCTGGCTCGCGATCAGGGACTATTTCCGTATGTTGAGGACATTCACCCCGATCTGCTCTCCCTACCGGATCTTATTGCCTTGGAGATGCACCGTCCCGAAGGCTTGGACGGTGTGGTGTTTCACCGCGTACAAGCCGACATCTATCGGAAACTGATGAACGGGGACAACGTCGTCCTTTCTGCCCCTACCAGTTTTGGCAAGTCCCTCATAATTGATGCACTAATTGCGTCTGGCAAATACAACAACGTCGTAACCATCGTTCCCACGATCGCGCTTATAGACGAAGTGCGCCGCCGCCTGACCCAAAAGTTCCCGGAATTCAAGGTCATCACCCACCCTGGCCAAGCCTATGAGGAGCGAAATCTGTTCGTTCTCACTCAGGAACGGTTTCTGGCGCTTCAGGACATGCCGACCCCTGACCTGTTCTTTATTGACGAGTTCTACAAACTAAATGACACGTCGACCCGGGCAGATCTGCTGAACCAAGCCATTTACCGTCTGATGAAAACTGGTGCCCAGTACTATCTCGCGGCGCCGAGCATACAAGAACTTTCAGGGTTCCTGCCTACTGAACTGCGGGCGAATCTCTTTGTCACCGACTACGCAACAGTGGCGGCAGATACGTATAGGATCAGTCCGAAGTCCAATGAACAGCGCCGAACAGAGATCCAGCGGATCCTAAGGGAGGTGGGCGGACCAACACTCATCTACTGCAAAAGCCCTCATCGTGCCAGAGAAGTGTCAGAGTGGCTCCGGGAAGATGCTCCACGGGGCGGATATGCCCGAGGGATGCCTGCCGCCGCCGATTGGCTGGTAGAGAACTTCAGCGACCAATGGAGCCTTCCTGAATCCCTACGGATGGGGGTCGGCTCCCACCATGGGAAACTCCCCAGATGGATTGGGCCTCTCTTGGTCAAAGGCTTTGAAGCCGGAGAACTTGGCGTCCTTGTATGCACAAGCACTCTGATCGAGGGAGTCAACACCCAGGCTAAGGGAATCATCATCCTGGATAAGAACATCGCCAAGAAGGCCTACGACTACTTCACCTTTGCCAACATCAGAGGGCGCGGCGGAAGGATGCTCAAACATTTCATCGGCAAGATCTATCTCTTCAACGCACCTCCGATTTTTGAGCTACCCAGCATAGACATGCCCGGTCTAAGCCAAAGTGAATCGGCGTCCGAGGGCCTTTTGCTCTCCATCGATGAGGAAGACCGGACGCGCGAAACGAGGGAACGTCTACGGGAAATAACGGAACAATCCGATCTGAGCCAGGAAACGATGAGACTAAACCAGGGGGTCGATCCACGGGCGCAAATCAACCTGGCCAGGCATCTTGCCACTGCACCATCGAGCAGCCTGAAAGACCTGCTCTGGGAGACTCCTGCACCCAAGTACCCCGAATTGCTTGCTGTTGTGAATCTCATTTGGGATTTCATCCCTCCCTGGGGACTGCAATCGCACGGAGCAACCTCGGCAAAGCAACTGGCCCTGTTCACTCAATGGATTGCCGGAGCCAACGGTGTGACCAAAGACATCATCGCCCGGTTCACTGGCACTGAAGAGACCCAAAGAGAGTCTGACAGAAAGATTGAAGAAGCCTTCGACTTCATCCGCTTCTGGATTGACCACAATCTGCCGGCTCTGATTCGAGCCGTCGACAGGATCGTCAAGGAAGTATTCCCTCAAAGGGGGATCATCCCGGGGAACTACGAAGCTTACGTATCCCGCATGGAACAGGGTTTCCAAACACCCCTGCATCTGACAGCAGAGGAATACGGCATCCCGTCCCAGATCACAAGAAAACTGATGACAGGAATGACCGTTCCCAAAGACCTTGACGAACTACTCAACCGGCTGAGAAACCTCAATTCTCGCCAAGAGAACAGGCTGAACGACTTTGAACGGCAACTACTCGACGAAGCCCTGTCTACTATTTGAGCCCGATGGAAGCGGTCTCAGGCTAGGCCGTTGATTGATGGTTCACCGGTCCGCAGGAACGACCTAGGTCGACCCGGAACCCTTTAATGACTAAGCCATATGGGCTCAACCTCCCAATTTCCCGCGGTACCCAGTTTCGCCATCGCCGCATGGTGCGGCTGCTGGCAGATTGCGAGCACTTCGTCCCTATCTGGCACCAAGAAGCGCGAACGCCTCGCAAAGAACCTGGGGCCACCGCCGTCGTCGGACTCTCCGAACAGGACCTGAAGCGCTTGGACGAACTGGCCAAGGCAGGATCGACCGCCGGCGCCCGCTACGGAACATGTTCACAACCGACACCGTGGTCGTTAGGCGTCTGGGGCTACCGGGAATCACTTACTCGAGCAGGAACCTCAAGGAGTCGCGCGGACACGTCGCTATCCGAGGGTTGACTCTCAGAACGCATTGGCCTAACTTAAACCAACCGTTCATCCGGTTTTAAATCATGGCACCTTATCGATGGGGAGTAATCATGCAACTCGTAAGGAAAGTGGTTCTGGTCCTAGCAGTAGTGCTGGCCTTGTTTGCCGTAGCACCGCCATCTCAAGCGTCTACTTCTACGACAAGTCCCGCACCATCACTCAACCAACAGCCAAGTCCCGAGGGCGACGAGGTGACACCGGACGGCCTGTGGTGGCCAGAGGTGAAGGTGTACGTTGGCTGCGCCGGCGGGCCATTTACATATAGTGGCGCAGCATGGGACCTCCAGGCAGGCGCGTGGTATGAGATCTGGTGGACAGTGAGTTTTCCGAATGGCTCAGGCTCGTTCGACACCAGTCCTCGTCAGAGGCTTCAGGCAAGCAGCGGCGGATTTCTAACGACGTCGACCTTCTATGCATCAAACCACGGCTCTGGTCGCTATTCTGCCACGATGTACCTTAATAAGGACGGGAAAACGGTTGGGCAGCACACAAGCGCATGCTACAAGTGAGGCACGGATCCTATGACAAGCCACGAAAGCAGAGCCGGGGACACGACCACCTTCGGGCCGCTTCAATTAAAGAGCATCTGGCATGAGCATGAGCTAAGGAACTTTGACCTTATGGTCATAATGCAAGCTTCCGGGTGTGAGCACATTGCGGAGCGAGTGATCAAGGGCGAATCGGTGTCCGCTGAGGATCAGTCGGTACTCGTAATAGCGAACGAATTGGCGAAACAAAAAGGCTACCTTCCCCTATTTGACCTAACCGATGACGACGCACGTATCTCGGAGAACGCAGGATCGGAGCTGGAAAAGTTCTTCAGGTCCGAGGAATGGCAAACGAGAGATCGAAGCAGCACGCGGCAGCTCTGACGCCCCGGACGTAGCTCGACGGCTGCGCCACCGCCGTCGAACTTTTCAAAGCATCCCTAAAGCAACCACAAACTAAACAATCGGCCTGCGTGGATTACCACGCAGGCCGATTGTCAGGGGGCTAGCTATACAGAGATGAGATTAGCCGTCGTTGCCGGCAGGGGTGCTGGTGGCGGTGTAGCCCTCGAGCTTGAGAGCAGCCTGGGCGTACTTCTGGGTGAACGTGTCGGCGATGTTGACCTTGGAGGTGTCAACGCCGATGGTCTTCTCCTCGTCGAAGATCGTCTTGGGGCCACCCGCAGGCATGATGCCGTCCGGGAGGAACTGACCCTTGTCCTGGTTCAGCGCGGCGACGTACTGATCCTTGGAGATGGTGCTGTTCTGGACGTAGGACTGGGGCAGCTTGTCCGCGATGTCCTGGGCGGAGTGGGTGCTGATCCAGTGCATCGTGTCCACAAGGGCGTTGACGACCTTCTGGGCTGCGTCCTCGTGGGTCTTGACCCAGTCCGCCTGGGCGAGAAGGCCGGCCGACGGCAGGGTGCCGCCAAGTGCTGCCTTGGCACCGTCAGAGGTGGCGAGGTCGATCGCGGAAACAGCGAGGTTCTTGTTCTCAAGGGCGCCCACGGTCGGCTGGGTGGTCATGACGCAGTCAGCGGACCCGCGCTGGATCGCCGCGATGGCGGTTGCTCCGGCGCCGACGGCGATCGTGTGGTAGTCGCTCTTCGCGAGGCCGGCCTTGGCAGCGATGAACTGGGTGAGCTCATCGGTTCCCGAGCCGAGGTCGGTGACGCCGACTGTCTTGCCCTTGAGGTCTGCGCCTGTTTTCACGTTTGCCTTGGGGTTGCACATGATGCGTTCGCCCGGAGCACTCGAGAGCTGCACGAGGTTGATGACGTTCTTGCCCTTCGACTGGAAATCGACGGTGTGGACGTACCACGCACCGGCCATGTCCACCTGCCCTGATGCCATCGCGTCTTCGGCGCCGACGCCACCCTGGGACTCGGTGGAAAGCTCCATCTTGACGCCGTACTTCTTGTAGTAGCCGAGCTGCTCTGCGAGCTGGTACGGCAGGTAGATCTGCTTGTCGATGCCGCCAACCATCATCTTCACGGTGGGCATCGAGGCGGCGTCTGCAGAAGCACCGCCGCTTGCTGTGCTGTTGCTGCTTGCGGAGCTGGTGCCGCAAGCCGCGAGGCTCAGTGCGATCACTCCGGCAGCGCCGACGGCGTAGATCTTGTTCTTCATCATGGTTGTGCTTTTCCTTCTATTGTGAGGATTCGAGCGTTGGGTAAGTGGTATGGGAGACGGCGGGCGTCAGATCGCCTGCGCTTCCGAACGGTTTGGTGGCCGCCATTTGAGAAGCGTGTGCTCTAGCAGGGCGATGAGGTATTCCGCGCCGAGCGTGATGACTGCGATGATCACCATGCAGGCGAAGACCGTGTTGGGATCGAAGGTTCCCTGTGCCTGGCTGATGATGAGGCCGATTCCTTGCTGGGCGCCGAGCACTTCAGCAACGAGTGCTCCGATGATCGCGAAGCCGAACGCCGTGTGCAAGCTCGCGATGATCCAGGTCATTGCCGAGGGAATGGTCACGTGGATCGCTACCTGAAGCGGCGATGCACCCAAGACCCGCACGTTTCCGACCAGGTTCTGATCGACCTCGCGGACGCCCTGGAAGGCGTTGAAGAAGACGACGAAGAAGACCAGGACCGCTGCGAGCAGCACCTTCGGGAAGACTCCGAGGCCGAACGCCACGATGAAGATCGAGCCGAGCACGATTCTGGGGATCGAGTTCACGATCCGGATGTACGGGCCGACAACTTCGGACAGGTACTTGTTCGAGCCCAAGAGGATTCCGAGCACGACGCCGACGAGCGTTCCGAGCGCGAAGCCGTAGATGGCCTCCTGCATGGTGACCCAGAGGTTCTCCCAGATGGTGCCGAATGCCGTGCCCTTGGTGAAGAGATCCACCAGGCTGTTCCAGATTTCGGACGGCTGGCCGAAGAAGAACTTGTCCACCCAGCCCTCCGTGGTGAACCACTGCCAGCCACCGATCACGATGACCGCGAGGATGGCACGGCCGGCCCAAACCCACATGGTGCGGCGGTTTAGGGCACGCCGGGCGGAAACCTTAAGCTCACTCGCTTGTGCTTGTTCTTGCACGGGAGCACCTTTACTGATTGTGGTTGTCATGCTGCTGCACCCGCCGATTGCTTGTACGCACGGGTGACTTCGTCCTTCAAGGACTCCCAGATCTGGCCCTGCAGCTCCAGGAATCGCTCCTCGTGCCGGATCTTCTGGACATCTCCACGCGGCCTGGGCAGATCGATGTCGAAGACATCCTTGATCGTGCCCGGGCTGCTCGTCATGATGACTACCTTGTCGGCGAGCGCCACTGCCTCGTCGAGGTCGTGCGTGATGAACAGGACAGAGGGGCGCAGTTCCTCCCAGAGCTGCAACAGCTCGTTCTGCATGATGGCTTTGGTCTGCACGTCAAGGGCGCCGAACGGCTCATCCATCAAGAGGATCCGCGGGTTGTTGATCAGCGCCGCCGCCATGGCGACGCGCTTGCGCATGCCGCCGGACAACTGGTGCGGGTACCGGTCCTCGAAGCCGGCCAGGCCCACGCGGCGCAGCCAGTCCCTTGCCAGCAAGGTGGCTTCCTTCTTGGGGGTTCCGAGGAGGACCGGGCCGATCAAGACGTTCCCGAGAACGGTCTTCCACGGGAAGAGCGCGTCCGCCTGGAACATGTAGCTGACGCCGTTGGTGATGCCGTCAACGATCTGGTCGTGGACCCTCACCGAACCGGCGCTTGGCCGCTCGAGTCCGGAAACCTGAGCCAGCGTGGTGGACTTGCCGCAGCCCGTCGGTCCGACGATCGCGCAGAACTCGCCGGGTTCGACCCTGAGCGTCACATCGCGGATGGCAGTGAATGTCTCGTGCTTGGGCGTGAGGTAACGCTTGGTCAACCCGACGATGTCGATGCCCGCGGCGACCTCTTCCCTCTCAGGGGCCCCGGGCGGCCGGTTGGGGTGGTTAGCATTCATAACGCTAAGACCTCTCTGTCTTTCGTTCGTTTTTCCAGCTGCAGCTTGCGCTGTCACCCGGATCCCTTCATTGGGAGTCCGGCGAATTCGTGATGTGGATCACTGGAACTGTGTAAAGCTTAGGAAGGGACCATCCGGGCCAGAAGTCTTCAGTAAGTTGTGCGCCTTAGCCGCAAAAGTGCACGTTTTGTGCGTTTTCTGCCGTCGCTTCAACTACCCGGAAAAGCCCGCACCATCGCGGAAAGGACAGGAGCGCAGACGTTGATTAGGACATTGGTGGTTGACGACGATTTCCGGGTCGCCGGAATCCACGCTGCCCGCGTGGCCAGGGTTGACGGTTTCGAATGCGTCGGTCAGGTGTACAGCGCGGCAGCCGCCCGGGAGGCAGTTGAGCGCCTCAACCCGGACCTGCTCTTGCTGGATGTACACCTTCCGGACGAGGACGGGATCTCGATGCTGCGGTCCCTGCAGGCTTCCGGAACCGACGTTGATTGCATCATCATCACCGCTGCCCAGGACCTGGCCACCGTCAAGTCAGCAATGACTAGCGGCGCGGTCCATTACCTCGTCAAGCCCTTCGGCTTTGACCGGCTCCGCACGCAGTTGGAGGCGTACCGGAACTGGCGGCAGGAGCTGGATTCCGCTTCAACTGCCGACCAAGCCACTATTGACGGCCTCTACAACGCGCGCTCGGCGGGGGTCAGGACCACCGCCCCGGCGCCGCGCCTGCAGCCCACCATGCAGAAAGCGCTCGACGCCGTCCGCGCCGCCGGGGGTCCCGTCAGTGCTGCTCAGATCGCCGAGCAGCTCGGTGTGAGCCGCCCGACGGCCCAGCGTTACCTCAGCGTCCTGGAACGCAAGGGCCTTCTGGCACTGGATCTCACGTACGGAAGCACCGGCCGCCCGCTCAACTCCTACACGGTGAGTTGAGTCGGGAGCGGCCGGGCTTCGTCTTGACTACTCGGCTGCGGGCTCGCCCTGCTTCACGAGGGCAGCCTCGAGGTTGATCTTCACTTTGTCGCTCACCAGGAAACCGCCGGTCTCCAAAGCTGCGTTCCACGTCAGTCCGAAGTCCTTCCGGCTGATCTCGGTTTCGGCGGAGAACCCGGCGCGGGTCGCGCCGAAAGGGTCAACCGCGACGCCGGTGAACTCAACTTCCAGCTCCACCGGCTTGGTGATCCCCCGGATGGTGAGGTCGCCCGTCAGAGTGTAATCCTCGCCGTCGCCCTCTACGCTCGTGGCCCGGAAGGTCATCTCCGGGTACTTCTCGACGTCGAAGAACTCGGCACCGCGGACGTGCGCGTCGCGGTTGGCATCGCCGGAGTCGAAGCTCGCGGTCTTGACGGTTGCGTGGAGCGACGCGTCGGCGAGGGACTCGCGGATGCGGGCCTCGGCGCTCGCGTCAGTGAACCGTCCGCGGACCTTGCTGATGCCGGCGTGCCGGACGCTGAAGCCAATTTCGCTGTGGGACATGTCCAGCAACCAGGTGCCGGGGGTCAGACCTTTGGGAAGAGTCATTGTGGATCTCCTGTTTCGAAAGAACTTCGCTTGGATCGATCCCTTCCACCCTTGTTGAGCCCGAACTTGAAGTCAAGGACTCGAGCTCCCTATCTAGCCGACAAGGTCAAGGTCCGGGCTGGTGCCCGCCTGATCAGTGGTGACCGGGTGGCGTCGACCACCGCGTTGCGCTGCGGCGCCGGCGAGGACCACCAGCGTGATGCCAACAAACTGGATGAGCGAGGGCTGCTGGTGGAGCACGAGCAGCCCGAGGAGGACGCCGAAGGCGGGTTCGAGCGCCATCAGGGTGCCGAAGGCGGCTGAAGTCATCCGGCGCAACGCGAGCAACTCCAAGATGAAGGGCAACACGGGCATCAGGACAGCCACTGCGACTGCGCTAGCGAGGACACCGAAGGTGAGCTGTCCAGCGGCTTGCGGGATACCTACCACCGCTGCCGTGAGGGCAGCCACGGGAACCGTGAGCGAAAGCGTTCCGATGCCAGTGAAGCGATCGCCTACGCGTTGGGTGAGCAGAATGTAGGCAGCCCACCCGACGGCGGCGAGGCAGGCGAACCCGATACCCGCAAGGTCGACTTGCCCTTGCCAGGGGTCGGTGAGCAGGACGACTCCCACCAGCGCGAGCGCAGGCCAGAGAAGGGCCCTCCCGTTGTGGCTGCGCAGGGAGGCGACGGTCAATGGGCCGAGGAACTCGATCGCGACGGCGGTGCCGAGCGGGATGCGCTCGATGGCGGCGAGGAAGGCAATGGTCATCAGTCCGGTGGCGACACCTAGTGCGAGGAGCACCGGCACATCGCGACGGCGAACCGCACGCAGCGGAGGCCGGGCCACGGCCAGGAAGATGAGGGCTCCCACGCTGAGTCTCAGCCAAGCGGTGCCGGCCGCACCCACCACGGGGATCAGGTCCACCGAAAGGGCGGACCCCAACTGGACCGACAACATCGCGGCAACGGCCAGCCCCCATGGTGGCACTGCGGCACCGCCGATTGCGCGTTTACTCATGCCTGTGTCCGGACCCTACGCCGGGTTCGAAAACGGCCAGGGAAAACCTCGCCGGCTCCGTGCCCGGATTGGCATAGGAATGCGCCACGTTGCCCGGGAAGCTGACAGCGTCACCGGTATCGAGGGTGATCGCTTGCCCTGCGACCTCGACCACCACGGTGCCTACCTGAACCTGCAAAAGTTCCTTGGTACCCGGGGTGTGGGCCTCGCTTACGTGATTGTCACCAGGGCTCAAAGTCCAATCCCACAGTTCAACCACGTCCGGCGATTCTGTGCCGGCAACCAGCACCCCTTGGCCACCGGAAGCACTGCTCCACAATGCCGCTCCTTCACCGCGGCGGGTGACCTTTACCGGTTTGGGCTGGGGCGATTCGACCAAGGCCGGCAGCCCGACTCCGAGCGCGTCGCTGATCCTCAGCAAGGTTCCCACGCTTGGATTCGCAGCGCCCTGCTCGACGTTGACCACCATTCGGCGGCTCACGCCGGCAGCATCCGCCAATTGATCAAGGGTCCAGCCCCGCGACTGCCGCTCCTGCCTGACCCGGGCACCGATTGCGGATGCCAGGGCAGTTGTACTCTCATCCATAAGTGCATCATACTGCACTTATAGTGCACTGCGAATTGTCCGATTCTTACCGGTGGAGCGGCCGTCCGATATTCAGTTTTCACAAGCCTCCCCTTGACTGGCGGGCACCCTCAGTCGAGAGTGACACTTGTGAGGCGTGAGGCCGTTCGGGAGTATCTGGCGAGTGCCCTGTGGGCGATGCCGACCTGCGCCGTCATCATCGCGATCATCGCGGGCGCCAGCCTTTCCGCGGTGCAGCTCGACCCTACGTCACCCTTCGCTGTCCTCCTCTTCCAAGGGACATCCGACGACGCGCGGAACCTGCTCATCGGGATCGCGAGCACCATGGTGACTGTCATCGCCGTCGTCCTCGGACTGAGCGTCGTGGCACTGCAGCTAGCGTCGACGCAGTTCAGCCCGCGGCTGCTGCGGAACTTCCTGCGCGACATTCCCAACCAGGTAACGCTCAGCGCCTTCGTGGCCACGTTCGCATACAGCACGGCGGGCCTCTACACCGTCGGCATCGCCGCCGGACAGCGCACCCAGGACTACCCACGCCTCGCGGTGAGCGGCGCACTCCTGCTGCTGTTCGTGAGCATGGTCATGCTCGTCTTCTTCGCCCACCACCTGTCCCATTCGATCCAGGTGGACCAAGTCATGAAGGGCGTCGAGAAGGCCACCCTCAAGGTGATCGAGCGGTCCTTCGTCCCTGGTGATCCCGGAATCCGCATGCCGAACCCGCCGCCCGGCGCCACCGCTTTGCTGGTGCCGCAGTCAGGATATGTCCAAGCCTTCCATGTCGACGCGTTCGTCAGGGTGCTCGCGAGCCGGGGCCTGACTGGCCGGATGGTGCCCATGATCGGCCGGCACGTCGTCGCGGGGTCCCCGCTCGCGTGGGTGTGGGAGACCACCGGCGACAGCGCGCGTCCTCTTGCCCCCGACGGCGGCACTGAGCTCCGCCGGGCGCTCGCCGAGAGCGTGCGGATCGGTTACGAGCGGACCCTTGAGCAGGACGTCGCCTTCGGGATCCGGCAACTCGCCGACGTCGCGTCCAAAGCGCTCTCGCCCGCCATCAACGACCCCTACACTGCGAACCAAGCGGTGGACCATCTCGCCTCGATCCTCGCGGCCCTCTCACTCCGCCAGCATGGGCCGCAGGCCGTGGCGGACGCGCAAGGCACCGTGAGACTTTACGTACCGGCCCGCGATTTCGCCTATCTCGTGGATCTGGCCCTCGGGCAGGTGCGACGCTACGGTGCGAACGAGCCTCGCGTCGTCAGGGCCCTGTTGCGCGCGTGCCGTGAGCTTGTGTGGTTCGGCGACGCAGCCCACCACGCTGTCGTGCGGCATTACGTCGGGACCCTCATGAGCGACGTGGCCCGGCTCGTGGCCCAGCCAGCCGATCGCGAACCCCTCCTCGCGGAGGGCGCGGCGCTGCTCGAAGCCTTCGACGATGCCGAGGGCGCGAGCGACGCCGAGGGCGCGAGCGACGCCGAGGGCGCGAGCGACGCCGAGGGCGCGAGCGACGCCGCAGGCGCGAGCGACGCCGCCAACTAAGGTCCGCGTGCGTCATTCGATTTCTGCTTCGGCGGCCACATTGCGGATGCCGCGGGGGCGTCCTGCTTTGGTCCAGGCCCGGTAAAGGAGGCCTGCGACGGCGACGGCGGCGACGAGGCTGACGACGGGGAACCCGCGGGAGAGATTGGCAACGAGGGTGAAGGCCACGACGAGGGCTCCGACAGTATTGAGGATGAAGACTCCCGGCTGGCGTTCCTTGCGGGCCAAGAGCGCCATGGAGACCAGACCGCCGAGGAAACTGAGGAAGACCGCGACTGCGTAGAACAGGACAAGCTCCTGGTCGTTGCCGCCGGCGACTGCTGTCACGGCACCGGCCATGACGATGAAGACCACCACACCCCAATAGGGCGTGTGGTGGTGGTTGGTATGGCCCAGGGAGAGGGGAAGGACGCCGACGGTCTCACCGTTGGGGTTGATGTGGCGCGCGAGGGCTTTGAGTAGGCCCGGCCCAGCTTGGAAGCCCGAGGAAGCCGCCGAGAGCAGCAGCAGGGCAGTGACGAGCTGGAACGCGGCGAACACGGGCGCCGGCGCAGCCAGGCGGGCGAGCTCGGCGATCTGCGTGCTGTCTTTTGGAGGGATGCCGACGTGCAGCTGCGCGGCCTCGAGGGCGAGACCCAGCGTGATAGCGCCGACGATGGCGAGAGTCAGCCAGAGGGTGAGCTGCCCGAAACGGCGCTTCCCGTCATTGCCGAGCTGACCGAGCTGGGCGACCGCCGACGTCGCGGCTTCCACACCGGTGGCCATGGCCATGGCGACGGGGAACGCAAGCACCACGGCAAGAACTGGTGGATGCCCGGGAACGGGAGCGCCGACGATCGTGCCAAGCGGTTTAGGTACTGCGCCCAGACCGTAGGCAAGGACGACAACGGAAATGACGATAAAGGCCATCGTCATCGCGGCGAAAACCAGCCTGCCAAGGTGACCGAACCAGGTCGCGGCACCGACAAGGACCACCAAGCCCAGCGCGAGCAGCAAACGCCAGGGAGCGAGAGCGGGAAAATAGGCGATAACCGCCGAGGATCCCGCAGAGACACTGATCGCGATAGTGAGCAGGAAATCCACCACCAGCGCACCAATCGGGATGAAGGACCAGCCATCTCCGAAGGCCTCACCCACCGCGGCCGGTGCCCCGCCGCCTCTCGGGTAGCGCGCGACGAGCTGCCGGTAGTTCACGATGACCAAGGCGACGATGGCCACTACTAAGACCATCGTCGGGACCAGCAATGCCAAATCCCCGTTCAGGGCGCGCAAAGCCGCTTCGATCGCGTACGCGACGGAGGAGACAGGGTCGGCCATGACCGCGAAGGCAAACGCCAGCAACAGAGCGGTGCGGGAGCGCAGCCCTCTTGCCAGTCCACCTCCGGTGGACGCTCCGCTCGGAATTTTCACGGGGATCTCCGGTTCCAGGCCAGACGTTTCGACCTGCCGACCAGACTTCCCGGCTCACCTCCGATTGCCTCCCGCCCGCAGCTAGGAGCGCGGGCGGGAGACGCTATTGCGGAATCGCACCGATCTGCTGCATGAGGCTAAGGGTGTCAGTTGATCCCCAGTGCTCAGCAACTTTGCCGTCCTCGACGCGGATGATGTCGGTCCCGCCGAACTCGACGCTGTTGCCCGACGCCGGAATGCCCGCCATGTCTCCGCGGTGCGTACCCGTCATAACCACGTGGCACGCCTCCAGGTTTCCGTCAGTCAGCCACGGCTCCAGCGTCTTGACCTTGATGTCCGGGAACGCTGCACGGATGGCGGTGACGAAGAACCGAACGCCTTCCTTCCCAGGCGGTTGCCCGGGGAGAGCCTCTTCATGATCGACCATGTTATCCGTTGCCAGTTCATCAATCAGATCGAGATTTCCACCCTCAATGATCTCTTTGTAAAAACGCCCGATCAGTCCAGTGCCATCAGTCATTTCCGACTCCTTAGTGAATGAGACCGTCCCATTTTTCCCAGCATTTACATCCCGACTCCCGGTGCCATCCCGGGTGCAAGGGCGACGCCGGCAGCGATCAGTACCAGCGCGACCGCCACCGATCGGTTAGCGAGGCGCCTCCACGGGAGCATCTTCTCCAAGGCGATGAACGCCCCCACCACAGCCATCCAGCCGACGCTCATCACGCCGAGCGCGAAGAGCGCCACCATCAGCGCCCAGCAGCAAGCAACGCACCATGCGCCGTGCTCGAGTCCAAGACGCAGCGCACCAAAGGTCCCGTAGTGGATGCGGCGCAAAATGAAGTCCATGGGCGTCCGGCACTTCATCAGGGAGACGTTCTTGGCCGGCGTGAGTTGGTAGACGGCCGCGACAAAGATCACTCCAGCTGCCAGGTAGCGACCACCCGGATCGGAGGCAAACAAGCCGGGGATGAGGGATGCGACTATTGCGTAGAGCGCATAGGCAGCGAGACCGAAGATCGTCCAGGAGATCAGGTAGCCGGCAACGAATACGGCCGTGGAACCCGACGGAGCGTAGCGGCCGGTCTCCCGGCGGTGGTGGGTGATCCGGGCGTAAGCGACAACCATGGGCGCCACCGACGGAAACATCATCGCCGCAAGCATCACCACCCAGGTGGTGAGGAAGAAACCGAGCGGCCCGGGATCCGTCCAACGCCCCATGTCCATCCCGGACGTTTGTGCGGCAGAAACGATCCAGCTGACTGCCGCGAGGACGAGCAGAACTGCGACCAAGCCGGCCTCGCGCACGTCCATCCTGAAAGCTGTGGCGCGCGGAGTACCGCCCGCCACAGCTCCACGAATTAACTTTCTACGAGGCAGGTGCCCGGCAGTCATGCCCTGCCCTTGGGAGCGCCTTCAGCCATTTCGCTTGCGTAGGCGAACTCCCCGCTTTCCCCATAGATCCCGTCGAATTCCAGACCGAAGAGATCCGAGTGACCCGGGGCTTTCCCGATCATGTAGTCAGCCGCGAAGGCGTACATCGCGTTCTTGACAGTGGTGACGCCGCCACCGGGTCCGGGCAGCGTTTCCAGCGTGTAGTTCACACTGTCTCCCACCGCGCCGGAGGGGTTATCGCCATCCGAGAACGTGACCCGTGCCCTCTGAACACCCAACCATTCGCCGTACAGGGCCGCTAGATCCCCGAACGGTCCGCCGACCTCGCCGTGCAGGATGCTTTCAAGGGCGGTCGTCTGGCCGTCCGAGGCGCCTTCATCGACGACGACGCCGATCTTCCAACCGCCCGCTGTGAGGTTTGACGGGAAGAAATTGACGAAGGCGAAGTCGACACCGGAAAGGTCGGTGTCATCGAGCTTCCCGTCCGCAACATGGAACACGGCCACACCGCGGCACTCGCCGTTCGCACTGTTAGGCCTGCCGTCCACCGGGCACGGACAGATCAAGGCACAACTGCAATTGGCAACATATTTTCCGGACATTTCCCAAGACATTGAGGACTCTCCTCGCTAGGTCATTCGACTAGCGGAGCTCCCCCAGAGGCAGCGCCGAAACACTCAGATTCGAGACCACGATCCCCGTAAGGCCGAGATTATTCCCACCCCATGTGGGTGTCAACAAGCTCTGCAAACCCAAAGGATCAGCGTGCCGAAGAAGCCCTTCAAGGCGTCCGGGTGCCCGATAAAGCCGCAGGTCAGGGCCGGGAGTTCCCCGGTCGTCATTTCCCCGTGGCCGGAACCACGCCCCCCGTTTCGAGGCGGACCGGGCAACCGAGCTGCGCTTCGTAGGCCGCGGCAAGGGCACTGTTGTCTGCGCCCTCCGAAACCGTGACCACCACATGGGATCCGTCCTTGGACATCTCAACGACCCGGACTCTTGCATCTTCTGTCAACAGGATTCCCGCTCTGCTCATGACAGTCTGGACCGAATCCGTGGCTTGCATCGGGCCGACGGGATGGTGGACGTTTCCGTCGCAGGCAGTCAATGCGGCTCCCGGGATCAGAAGCGCAAAGACCACGTCGACAGTGCTTCTCCAACGCACGGCAACCCCCAAAGCTACATCGCCCTCACGAACGATCGAACAAGGAGATCGTCGGGGCTGAACTTCTCTGCCCACAATGGGAAGCTCTCGTTGATCGCGAGCATGTACATCTTGGCGCGGAAGGTGGCAGCTGGCGTCTGCTTGGTGCACCATTTCTAGCCATAG
Source organism: Arthrobacter sp. NPDC080031 (assembly GCF_040702485.1). Classification (NCBI taxonomy): domain Bacteria; kingdom Bacillati; phylum Actinomycetota; class Actinomycetes; order Micrococcales; family Micrococcaceae; genus Arthrobacter; species Arthrobacter sp. NPDC080031. Next base: position 126,941 of record NZ_JBFBLA010000008.1, on the reverse strand, counting down.
GATGTACTGACCTTTCAGCGGAATTGCCCGGCCCCGGTATCGAGGGAGGGCTGCATTTCTAGATTCTGGCCGGGCGTCCTTCCAAGCCCCCTTGGGAGAGAGCTGCCGCCGCGAGAGGCCACGTGCGGCTCCTCAGCGCGAAGAAGGTCCCTATCGTTGCGATTGAAATAAGCAGCAACGACTCACGAAGGAGTATGCCCAGGGGTGCAAGCACGATAGTGCCGTTCTGCAGCATGTGTTCACCCAGATCCGTTCCATGGATCAGCAGAACGAGCGCGGCAGCGGCTACGAAGATCCGCGTGCGCGTCCGTCCCAGGAACCAGAGCACAATAAGGGCCGGGATCAGATATACCCAGTGGTGCACCCAACTCACAGGTGAGACAAGATTGGCAGTCATTCCGACAGTCAGAACCGCCGCCAGCATCTGTCCCGCACGGAAGATCTCCGCCGCAGCCAACAAGCCGAGAACGGCCACAACAATAACGATGACCTTGGAGGGCGAGACCGCCCAATGCCCGATCGCTCCCGCCGCCCCCTGTATGGAGTTGTTGCCCGCGCTGGCGAACTGGGTGCCGAGATCAACCTTTGAGCTGAGCTGCCACACGCTTGAGAACCAATAGGTGACAGACATGGCGGGAAACATGATCCCGCCAATAATGACCGTCCCGGCAAAACCGACAATGGCGGAGACCGCCATTTTCCATTGTCTTGTCATCAAGAGATATGGAATGAAGATGGCCGGGGTCAGCTTGATACCGGCAGCGACCCCGATCAACACCCCTTTCGGAACGAACCGGGACCACCTTCTATTGGCGTGACGAACGAAATCCGCGAGACAGAGTCCAGCGAGGAACAAGTTGATCTGACCCCACACCAAGTGCTGGGCGACGACGGTGGTACAACAGCCCAGCAAAAGAAGCGCGAGCCATATCGTCCGGCGCCTAGGCAAAGACTGCGGCAGGCAAACACCAATGATGAACGCCAAAATTGCGACGCAGCCCGTGGTCCACAGCATGAAGGACACATGGGGAGGAAACAAACTCGTGACAGACAGGAGCGCAGCTGCAAACGGCGTGTAAACGAAAGGCAGACCCTCGGACGGCAAAAGTTCCCCAAAAATGTTGCGGGAATAGATGTCTTCCCCGGGCCAAGACGCTACCGAAGCGTACCGATAAACCAAGAAGTCCACTGGAGGGTAGACGCCGAGATTGAGCAGATGCAGGCTGGCAAAGACGATCCCCAGTACCGGGACAATTGTCATTATTGGCCACATCCGCACAAGGCTGCTCAAGGTTTCGGCTAATTCGAAATAGCGCCCTTGTGGAAGCGCCCGTACCGGTGAAGGAACAGGTATATGCTTACGAACGTCACCAGGCCAAGAACGGGCCCGGCCCAAAAGGCAACGGGCGTACCGTGGATGAGAACCGCGGCGCCCCCGAAAACCGCAGCGACGACTCCAACTCCAGGATTGGCCGTAGCCAGTCTCCCCTGGATTTCGCGGCCCAGTTGGCGGTAGTGAATGGCTTGCAGGACAGCAAAGAGGATGAAGGCCGCGACCATGATCAAAGACCATGGCGGGTCTGTCATCGACACTACGCTGACAGTTACCCCGAACAAGGCTGACAGTGCGAGCCAGTAATTGCGGACGGTTGAATCGGTCCCGGAGTTCATCGGCATCCCCTGTTGAAGTCAATAACGGACCCGGCGATCGCCATAGCTGCCGAGCATCCCAATGCGGCCATGGGGCCGAAGAAGCCCATCGCGCCGCAGAAAGCCGCGTTTGTGCCCCACCAGGCCCATAGCGCAGCCCACGCCGACGGGCACTGAGGAAACATCGCCTTCATCCCCATTGACCCCTTGCCGCCACCGATCATCCTCGGCTCGGCCTTTATAAGCTTGGCAACCCTAGTGTTGTTCGGACCATCCGCCAATTCAAGGGTCAGGTACCCGGAATCCGTAAGCGAAACCAACGATTCCAGGACCTCCGTGGGCATGGACACCGCGAGGAACTGCTGCTGCAATCCGCTATCGAAACGGCTGTCTGAGGACAAATACCCAACAGCACCCACCCTCTTCGAAGTTCTTGACTTCGAATTCACACTGTCCTCCTGCGAGTGATGTTGGGTGGCGTCCGGCGAAGCAGATGCTTCACCACGAAAGTATGCAGGCCAGATAAAATAGTCAAGACATTTTAATAACAGGTCGGAGGACTTCAATCTTAAGGTCAATACCCGGAAATGATTGATGCATCCGTGCAGACGTCGATACTACTCAATTTCGACCTTTGAACCACTCAATTTGAGGTCTATACATACTCAATTTCGAGTATGTACCACTCAATATGCGCAAATAACCTGACACAGGCACATAGGGAATGCACTCATACTCCCAGCTGAATTGCAGTCGAGGATCTGCAGTCGCGCGTTCTGTTACCCGCCATCTGGTTGGGAGTTTCGAGCGTGCTCGTAAAGGGACTGGCGCGTGGTGGTTCCGGTCTTGGCAAGGGCTCTGGAGATGTGGTTTTCCACGGTCCGGGGGCTGATCCCCAGGAGGGCAGCGATTTCGGGGGTGCGTTGGCTGCCCGCCAGGATGGCGATTTCCCTCTCCCGAGGAGTCAGACCCTGGGAATGCCCTCCCGTGTTGAGGGTCAGTTGCGCCCCTTCTGGCGGGAAGCGGTCTTCGAAAGTCGAGATGATCTGATGAAAGGACTTGGCCAACCCCCGGTGGCGTTTGAGGAGGTGACCCTTCACCACGCCTTCCAGGAGCCTGGTGATCGCGGGAAGATCGGAATCGGCTTCGTATTGGTCCAAAAGGATTTTTAGCCGTTGGTGGTCGCGGTCACGAATGGCACCGGCGATGGCGAGGAACTGGGCATGGGTGCTCACGCCGTTTTCCTGCAGTAACCGTTGGGTGGTCTCCAGGATCTTGTGTCCGGGGTAGAGGGACAACATGAACAATGAGGCATACACGGCTTCGGTGATGTAACCGCGGTCCAGTTGTTGTTCCAGAAGGTCCGCGGCTTTTTCGTCAAAGTCGGATGGATCGGCGTATTTCCGGGTAACGAGCTCATAGACTGCTTTCCCGGTTCCAGGCAGGGGGCCGATGTCCGCGACGTTTTTGCGTGCCTGTATCCCGAGGGAGGCGGCATTCTTGCCCGGGCCGGCCAGCGTGCGAAGGCCGGCGATTCTGAGCATCGCGTCGTGGAGGAAGCTCACGAGGAAGCCGGGCCGGCCGAGCGCGAAGACGCCAGTCATTACACAGTCAGCTTCCTTGCTGAGTCCTTGTTGTGTCATGGCCAGTACCGCAACGTAGCTGCTCGCGACGAAGCCGAACTGATCAAGGCGCCGCCGAGCCGCGGCACGTTGACTGAGGGAGAAGATCACTGCTTCGTCGCCGTGGCCGGCAATATGGAGCGCGAGTCCGCGGACGAAGGGTTCCATGCCTGCGGCAAGGTCAAAGCCGCCTGCTGAATCAAGGGCCCGGAGGGCAGCCTGGGCGTCGAAGCGGTAAAGCTCCAGAATGCCCCGGATGACTGGCAGAACGCCGCTCTCGGGGTGGCGGCTGCGGAGCCTGTCCAGGGTTTCGTCGAGGTTCACAGGCATTCGGTCAAAGGACGCCTCGAGGTAGAGCGCGAACGCTTGGGCTTCTGCCTTCCAATCGGGGTGAGCTTGGCCGATCGCCTTGAGTATGCCCGTCGCGACAGATGTTTCCCCGCCGCTGACGATGGCCCACAGCGCCCGGGTCATGGCGAAGAAGAAGTGATCGGCAGAATCAGCTCCTACAGGCTCAGTTTCGCTGAAGACTTGTTCGATGCGTGAGGGATCGATCGGACCGCCCCAGTAGAACTTGAGGAACGCTGCTGCGTTGGACATGGTCTTTTCGGACTCCCAGGCGCTGAATTGTGATTCCTCCAGTTCCCGGAGCTGTTCTTGGAAATGCTGCGTCGCAGCCGTGCCGCCGCGGGCTTCGCTCCGCAGGTCCCTGATTAGTTCGGCCAGAAGTTCAGGCGAGGAACTCTTCATGGGCCGGTCATGGGAATCGATCTCCCGGCTCATCCGATCCGCCAGCCCCCTGAGGGAGGACCGCACCTGAGGGTCACGGAAATGGTCGACAACAATGTGGGGACTGACGCTTACCCACATGGCTCCATTGCTGTCTTCGGTGAGCGCAACCAGCCCGCGCATTTCGAGCCTGTCCAGGACGCCTGCCTCAACTATTTGCCTTAGGGACTCCAGCGGCCGGGCTCCCACCACAGACAGGGTGTGCAGTCCCTTCCATTCGTCGGCGCTTAGTCCGTGAAGGAGCGCCTGGACGGTGCTCTGGATGTATTCGTTCCAGAGCGTGTGCCCACTCATGCTCCACTGTCCCTCATGGAGGACAAGCTGCTTGCTCAGCTCCGCGCTTTGGGCGATTCTGACCGCGAGTCGCGGGTTGCCTCCAGATTTCATGAGCACGGCGGTGGTCAAATCCACGTCCGGCGGCGACCCGAGCGTCTGGGCCAGGAGTTTATTGACTTGATCGTAGTGAAGCGGACTGAGTCGTAGCGTTATCTCCGGCCATCGGGCAGGCGTGAACACAGAGCCCCCTGAGTACAGTGGGGGATCGTCCATCGTCACCACCAGCGGCCGTTGGGTCCGGCCCTGAACAATATCGATGACTGCCGCTGATTCCCTGTCGAGCTCATCGATATCATCAACAACTATTACCCGGGCGCCTCGCTGCGCCAACTGTTCGGCGAGCACGTTCGCGACTCCTAGCGGCCCATCCTCTTGTCCGCGCCCTTCCAGTCCGAGTGCGCCAATCCCTGCGAACGGCGTCTCATTCAGGAGCCGCGAACCCGAGAGGCTGTAGACCGTGAACCCGGCCTTTTCGAGGCCAGCAGCGATCGACTGCAGGACCGTTGATTTTCCGCTTCCGGGGCCGCCGACGATCCGAACACTGACACCGCGAGCCACGTAGTCAAGTGCCCGTAGGACTTCCTCTTCGAACACTTCCCAACTCCTAAGGCAGACACCCCAGCTTTGAATGTGAGCCTAGTGGCCTTCCAAATCTGAGAGCGCCCCAGAGCCCTTAGCCTGACAATCTATCCAACGCTACGGTCCAAAATGAGCACTGAGTGTGCATTGCACAGAAATTGAGTGGGCATCCCGCTGAAAATGAGTGCTTGAGGTGCCTCGGAGTAGGTGGAGTAGGTATAGGGGTTTGTCGACCCGCAGCGGGGTTTCGGAGCCGCGCGAATGGACCTATCCCACGGCCCCCGGCTTCCGCCAAGCCAGGGCCAACACGAACACCACCGCGCTCAGCCCCAGCATCACCAACACCATGAGCCCCCAGTTCGTCTGGTTGACTCCGGGCCCGTACAGCACACCAATGAGAACTGTCGCCGTGATGGCCCCTAGGTATCTGCACGTCTGGAAGATACCGGCGGCCACTCCCCTGTCCTCAGGCCGTGCGGACACATACAAACCTTGGTTCGACGCGGTGCTGACCACGCCATACGGAATACCCATCAACGCCGTGAGTATGAGCACCAGCGGCGGCCAGAAGGACAGCGTCAGCACCCCGAGCGCACCGGAAGCCAGCGCCAAAAGCACGACGCCTGCGATCATCACGGACCGTACGCCGAACCGCTCAATGAACCGCACCGTCACCGGCGTCATGAAAACCGACATGGCAGCAAGGGGCAGCATCAGCAGGCCGACCACGCCGGCGTCGTACTTTCCCGCCTGCTGCAGCAACTGCGGAAGCCCGAAGAAGGCAAAATAGTAGACCGCGCTGAACACCGCGAATCCTAGGTACAACAGCAGCAGCGGCCGGTTCCGGCCGAGCAGCCGCAAGTCCAGGAACGGCGGACTGAACCGGAACTCGCGCCATGCGAACAGCCCCGCCAGGACAACAGCGACGGCGATGAACCACCAACGGTAGGCCGGCATCACGTTGAGCAGCGCCATCATCGCCAGCGTCAGCGATGCGATGAACGCCAGGATGCCCGGAATGTCGGAATCGCGGAGGAGGGCCGAGAGCTTGCCGCTTTCGCGGCCGACGTCGGGCGGTGCCACTTGCCGCACCACGATCAGGGCCAGGAGCGAGATCGGCACGTTGATCGCGAACAGCGCCTGCCAGCCGACCAGGCTCACCAGAAGGCCGCCGACGACGGGTCCCACCGCGGCCGCCGAGGTGTTCGCCATCTGGATCCGCCCCAGGGGGCGGGTGGAGCTGATTTTCGCCTGCCGGCTGAGCGTCGAGACCATCACGACGGCGCACGGGTACGCCGTCGCGGTCCCCACCGCCATGAGCGCGCGAGCCACGCAGACCAATGCGAAGTTCGGCGAGAACGGCGCCAAAAGGCAGGAAATGGCGACCACCGCCATGCCGAAGGTGAACAACCTCCGCGGACCGAACCGGTCCGCCAGCCGGCCCATGAGCGGCTGACCGGCGGCCGAGGCGAGATAGAAGGACGTGATCACCCAGGTGACTGTCGCGACGTCGAGCGCAAAGTCGTGGCGCAGAACCACGAGCGCGACCGCGATCATCGATGAGTTCAGCGGATTCAGCGCCGTCCCGAGACTAAGTGCAGCGATCGCTAGGCCGGGGCGGGGTTTGTTGGTCACGTCCCTAAGTCTGGTCCATCGTTGCCTGAGGTCACGAAACGACGCGTCACGAAGCCCGGCTGGGAGCCGTCAGAGCCGCCGCGTTAATGGCCCCGCCAAACGCCGCCGGAAGGACGATGAGAAGGAAGATTAGAAGCCCCAACGCGGAAGTGATCGTGTCGAACCACCCAAGGACTTTCCCCAAGGTTGCCGAATGGTGCAGAGCTTCAGCCTTCTTTGCATTGGCGATCGCCAGTGGGCCGAAGACGATGCCCAGGAAAAAGAAACCGATGACGCCATAGATTGTCGACTTTTCCTTGAATTTGCTCCCGTGGAAGTGCTCGAGGGAGTTGTTCTGCTGGACATTCGGGTAGTTCGGGTACTGATACGGCTGGTTATAGTTCGGCTGGGACATTTTGAGACCTTTCGACGGCTTTGTCGCTGTGAATAGCAATTTCGGGAGTCGCCCGTCTACCGCGTTTAACGGCCCCGTCGTTCGTCCCCCGGATCGAAGCTACTTAGCTACCGCCGCCGACGGTGCAAACTAGGTCAATCTTGGGGAAATCCTGCCGCGATGCTGCGCTACAGGACCTCACAAGTCCCCGTCAACGGGAGCCGTCAGTTCTGCGGTATCGACTGCACCGCCTTGCGCTTCCCGCTGACATCTTCAGTCAGCGTCGGGACCGGGGGTTTCGGCGGGGCCACTACCGGAGCAGGTGCAGGAGCAGGTGCCGGTGGCGGCGGCGGTGCGGGCGGAAGGCAAGAGTAGTTGTAGTCGAAGTCCGTGGTGAATTGGGTGAGTACAACCACACCGCCTGCTGTCAGCGGCGGCGCCGAGCAGAGTTCCACTGCGCTCTCTGGTGACGTTGCTCCGGCTAGCCAGCTCTTGAGCCCGTTCAGATTGCTGTCGGGATGAAGCCGACCGGCGATAAGTCCGAACTGGTACGAGGAGGAGTAGATGCCCACCGCCGCGCCGATGCTTTGCAGAAACGCAGCCATGCCTTCAATATCGGCGGCGTTGGCCACGGTGTCCGAAGACCACGCATTTCCGGTCTCCACGTCCAGCCACCACAGGCGCTTGGCGGGATCGGGCACCCCGTACCGGGTGACGGCGTCGAAAGCCATTCCGTAACCGTAGAGGTAGGCGCAGGCCGCCGAAGCTGACCCGTCGCAACTGCCATATGGGTTGGGAGCGCGCAGGCCCACCTCCGCGTCGGATCCGGGCCACCAACCGCCATACCCTGCGGGATTGGCGGTATTCACATACACGGCGGCTGCGGGTTGGCTTGTCCCGCCCGCCGAGCCGCTGGCCCAGCCCAGCTGCTCGGCGAAACAGGGATTCGCAGTGCCCGGACGGCCGCCGTTCACGCCGACGATCGCGAACGCCTGGCCGGAAGGAAGTCCGCCACCACATTGGGGCCAGGAGATATCGCTGCCTAGGACAACGCCCGGAGCCTCCATGGGCGCGGCCTTCGCGGCCGATAATGGTGTGGTTGTCGAAGCAAGCAAAAGGCAAGCGACGGCCATGATTTTTGCAGTTTTCATGATGTGCGTCCTTGGCATGGTTCAGGGCCCTGCCGGGGTTGGTACTGCCGCACATTGCATCCCAAAAGCAATGGCAGTGAGCCATCTTCGGCTCACTACGGATCCTACGGACGGGCTCCTGGGCAGCCTTGAGTGATCCCTACTGGACTTGGTTAACGACTTTGCGAGTAAGTGGCGTTGTGCACTTGGAGTACAGCTCGGATGCTGGAGTACTCAGGCCGCGCCGGTCCCGATAGTGTCCCACCTCATGGTCGGATCTGGAAGGAGTCTGCGCCTAGAGGCCGACGGTCAGCTCGCGTATGTGAGCTAGCGAGCGCGAAAAATGCCCCATATCTGAGCGAGCGTCGCCCAAACAGCGAAGCCCTCCACGAGTGCAGGAGCGGCGGGAGGGTCGGGAGGGTCGGGGACCGCCGTCGCGCGGTCCTCTAAACCACGTCAGGAAGCGATAAGTCCGTCGGCGACCACCGCGAGCATCGATGCTGCCGCATCGGAGGGAAGTTCGCTGCTATCCACAACCACGGCCACGCCGCCGACGAGCCGGCTGATCTGCATTGCATCGACTCCAGGGCGCAAGGCCGAGTCCAGTGCTTCGATCACGCGCTGATTGGCCCCCAGGTAGGTCTGGCACTTTGCTGCAAAGGGGGAACCGGGGTCGCCGAGCGCGGCGGTAATCCGTGCAGCGGCGCCCTTGTGCTCTGTCAGCATCGACGCATAGTCGGTCAGCCAACTCAACAACCGCTCCCGGGCGGGGGCGTCGAGGGTAAGTGCGTGGCTGACGGCGGTGTTGACCTTCTCTGCCCACGCCTCGAGGACCGCGTCGTACAGCGACTCTTTGGTCGGGAAATGCCGGTAGAGCGTGCCGGGTCCAACCTCGGCCGCTTTGGCGACTTCGTCCATCGAAACGGCTTCGTAGCCTTTGACCCGGAAGAGTGCACGCGCAACCTCCACGATCCGGTCGCGGTTGCGTTGAGCGTCAGCGCGCACAGAAACACCTTTCGATACATCATTGCAAAACGGAGAGTGTCTCCGTATAGTTCTAAGCGGAGCAACTCTCCTCTTAGTGTACGTTAGCCCCTTCGGCTAGAACAGGACACCTCCCATGACACCCACAATCGCCACACGCGCACCCGCCGGGATCACCCGGATAAGCGGAAATCCGCGCGGCCGCGCCGGCAGCATCGGCCTCTGGCTGGTCATGCTCGCCCAACTCATGCTTGTCCTCGACGCGACCGTCGTGAACGTCGCGCTCCCCCACATCGCCACCGACCTCCACTTCGACCGGGCCGAGCTCAGCTGGGTCTTGAACGGCTACGCGCTCGCCTTCGGCGGCCTCCTGCTGCTCGGCGGACGGATCGGTGACGTCCTCGGCCGTCGTCGCACCTTCCTGGTGGGCGTCGCAGCCTTCACGCTCTTCTCACTGCTTGGCGGCCTGGCCACCTCTCCCCTCCTCCTCGTCATCGCACGCGCACTCCAAGGCCTTGGCGCGGCATTCGCTGCCCCGAGCGTTCTCGCACTGATCACCACCAGCGCAAAGGACGACGGCGCGCGGAACCGCGCGCTCGCCCTGTTCTCCGCCATTGCCTCAATGGGCGGCGCGCTCGGGCTCATCCTCGGCGGACTGCTGACCGACACCACCAGCTGGCGGTGGACCCTCTTCATCAACGTGCCGATCGGCGTCGTGGTCCTCATTGCGGTGCCGCGCCTTGTCGCCGAAACTCCCCGGCGCCCCGGCCGCTTCGACATCCTCGGAGCGGTCACCGCGACGGGCGGCGCCGTCGCGATCGTGTGGGGTCTCATTCAAGCGGGCGACGTCGGCTGGTCCAGTCCGCGCACGATCGGCGGCTTGGTTGCCGGGGCAGCACTGATCGCAGTGCTCGCCGTCACCGAACGGAGGGTGGCCCACCCGCTCCTGCGTCCGCAACTGCTGCGCAGCCCGAGCCGCGTGGCTTCGCTGGCCGCGATGGCGGCCACCTACGGCGGGATGCTGGCGATGTTCTTCCTCATGGTCCAGTACCTCGAAGACGATCTGCACCTCACGCCAATGGTGACCGGGCTGGCGTTCCTGCCGATGCCGCTGAGCATCTTCGCGATGTCGCGGATCGTCCCGCGGCTACTCGAACGCTTCGGGGCCGTCCGGCTGGTCATCTTCGGCACCGCCCTTCGCGTCGTCGCCTTCTTGCCGCTGACGCAACTGAATACGGACACCCCGTTCGCCCTCGTTTTGCTTGCACTTCTGGGCACTGGAATCTCCGCCGGCATGACGTTCATGCCGCTCACGACGCTCGCGCTACGCAACGTCGAACCCGAGCATGCAGGGTCCGCCTCCGGGCTTTTCCAGACAATGCAGCAGCTGGGCGGCGCGGTCGGGCTGGCGATTGTGGCTTCGATTTACGCGGCCTTCGCTATCCCCGGCGACTTCCTCACCGGCGGCCGGGCCGGGTTCTGGTCGGCCACCATCCTCTCCGCGCTCGCGCTGGCAGCCGTCCTAGGGTTGGTCTTCAAGCCCCGGAACGCGGCATGAGGAGTACCCTCACAGGCCGCCTAAGCCCTTGGCATAGGCGGCCTGCCCCACGTGTTGAAGGCAATCGGCAATAGTGCTGACCAACCGCACGCCCAGAGTGACGGGCGGATCCCAGCGGGTGTCGACAATACGGTCAAGGTCTTCGTCGCCGAGGGTTTCCAGGAACGCAACCGTCTGCCGGTGTACGGCATCGTAATATTCAAGCAGCAGCTCCGGCGGGGCCTGAACCGCGTCGACTTTATCGCTCGAGTGGCCGTAGCCGGTGTCTCGTTCAGGCAGCGGAAGGTTGAAGCGGCCCGCAAAGTCCTGCGAAGTCCACACCTGCTCGACGCCGGCGACGGAAGCGAGCTGCACGTCTTCCACCCGGCTGAGGTGCCAGATCAACCACGCAATCGAGTTTCCGTTTCCCTTCGGGCCGACGGACCAGGGACTCGTCGTCGAGCTCTTCAAGGGTGGCAGCCACGGTGTCATGGATCCGGCCAAAGGCATCCTGCAGCAGTTCGTTGGATTTCATCGCGTCCCTTCACTGAGTTCCTCGCCGTGACCTCACGAAGTCCCAGGCCTCATGTGCCAGGGCCAGCCATGACTCTTCATCGTCGGCAATGACGGTGAGCCACTCCCTCATGGCACGGCCCTTTCCGGCGTCAAACGGTGCACCAACTCCCGTTCCGATCAACGTCTCGACCCGTTGGCGCGGCAGCTTCACAACAAGCCTTCCTCCGGAAATCATCGCAAAAATCGAGCCGTCGACCTTCAGTGCGTTCGAACCGAATCCGCGCTGCCCGGGCTCCCCCGGCACGCTCACGCCCGGGCTGGCCCTGAATTCATCGACCAGTGCGTTGAAACGCTCCTCCGGCAGCATGGGAACATCTTCCCGCCCGGGGTGTCGGGGAACAACCGGTAACCGTCAGCGAAGTCGGCGGCAGCCAAACATCATGCGGATCGGCAGGCATAAACTACAAGCAGAACGTCTCTTCCGACGCCGGGGAGCTCAAATGGACACTGAATTCGCTGATGTCATCGGTCATGATGTCACCACGATCACTTGTCTCTGCGGAAACACCGTCAGCAAAGAGGGATTGATCCAGGCCAACTCACAGGGCGTCCCTGTCTACGCCGGAGCAGACACGCCGGTCCCCGCCGGGCTGGCTCCGTGGCCCGACGACGAGGACCTCTACACCTTGTGTCCGTCATGCGGTCGCGTTTACCACGACACCGTCATTGAAGAGACAGGGACCGCACCCGTTGCCTTCCAGATCGACATCACCGGCCCCATCGCTGAGGCGATCCGGGTTCATTGGGACCTCAACACCTGATTTTTGAGACGTGTTTTCCTTGTTTCGCTTTTCGCGGGGTCGATTGGCAGCGCGGGGCCCTTAATTGTCAGACCCCCGTGACAGGGTTTATTCATGGAAGGCATCGGTCAACTCGCGGCACCTCGGGCAGCCCCGCCCGAGCTCGGGATTGCGGCGTTGGGACGTCTGTCCCGCCGCCTGAAGCCCGTTCCTGCCTGGCATGCCGGGCAGCAAAGCCCGGCATCCGTGCCGCCGCCGGCCGCGCTGCCGCCGGCAACAGCCCTTGATCAGGCACTGGCGGCGATGGATGCGCTGCGCTCAACGGCCGTCTCCGAGGCCCGCGTCTTCGGTTTCCGTGACGCCGCTGATTTCGCCGGCACGGTCGAGGAGATCTCCCGCGCGGTCGAGTTTTTGCAGCTCGTCGCAGCCCAGGCCGTGGAGCGGACCCGGAACGAAGCCCAGACGGCACGGCAGCAAGCCTCGGTGCCGGGGTGGCGGACCGGCTGGACGGAGCCCACGGCCGCGGAAACCGATACTGCAACCGCAGCCGCGGCGGACGCAGGAACTGAAGCCGACGCGGCAGCATCCGGCCTCACGGCAGCAGGCTGCGTTGCGGAGGCGGCTGACGCAGTCGGCCTCTCGGCAGCATCCGGCCTCACGGCCGCAGCCGGCGTTGCGGCAGCCGCGGCCGCGGTCGATGACGGGTACCGGAACGCGGCCGAATTCCTGCGCGCCAGGCTGCGGATCGGCATCGGCGAAGCCAGGCGCCGGCTCGCACTGGCCGCCGTCGTGCTCCCGCAGACCGGGATCGCCGGGCAGGACCTCCCCGCCCGGCACGAGGTGCTCGCCGCGGCCCTGTCCTGGGCAGCCGTCCCGTCCCGCTCGGCCACCGTGATCAGCACGGCCCTGGACCAGGTACGGCACCTCGCCGACGCCGAAACCGCCCGGCAGATGGAACACTCCCTGACCAGCACCGCGGCCCAAAGCGACCCCGATTTCGTCTCCCGGATGGCCAGACGCTGGGTCGATGCCATCGACCAGGACGGAACCGAACCCGGCGAGGACGAACTGCGCAACCGCCAGGGAGCGTTCATCCGCAAACCCCGCCGCGGCCTGCACCACCTGGAAATCTTCGCCACCGCCGAACAATTCGAAACCCTCGCCACCGCCATGAACACCGCCGCCAACCCGCGCCTCCAACCCGACACCACAGGACCCGATACCGCCGGCACCGGCCCCGGCCCCGGCGCCGAGCTGGACCGCCGCTCCCGGGCCCAGAAACTCCTGGACGGACTCACCGGCGCCTGCGCCCTGGCCCTGGCCACCGGCGAACTGCCCGCGAACGGCGGCCTCCGGCCCCAGGTGATGGTGACCATCGACTACCAAGACCTCCTCAAGCGCCTCGAACGCGGGCGCGTCGAACGCGTCGACGGCGAAACGCCCGCCAACCCGCGCCTCAGCAGCGGCGCCTCCACGTTCCAGGGCCCGATCCACCCCTCGGTCATCCGCAAGATCGCCTGCGACGCGGACATCATCCCCGTCCTGCTCGGCAGCGAGGGCCGCGTCCTGGACATCGGCCGCACCACCAGGGTGTTCCCGCCCCACATCCGCAAAGCCATCATCGCCCGCGACCAAGGCTGCGCCTTCCCCGACTGCACCATCCCCGCACCCTGGTGCGAAGCCCACCACATCACCTACTGGTCCGGCGGCGGCACCACCAGCACCGACAACGGCACCCTCCTGTGCAGCCACCACCACCACGTCATCCACAAAGAACACTGGACCATCACCACCAAATCCGGCATGCCGTGGTTCACACCCCCACCCCACGTCGACCCCCGCCAAACACCCCCGACGCAACCACCACTTCAGACCCACCCGGACATAAACCCACCCAGGGCGAAGACCGTCCAATCCGTTGACATGTGACCAAAAGGTCACCTATTCTGAATCCATGGACGCCGTCTTCAAGGCACTCTCCGACCCCACCCGCAGGGAACTGCTCGACGAGCTCTTCCGCGAGGACGGGCAGACGCTGGGCGCGCTTGAAGCTCGGTTCGACATGACCCGTTTCGGGATCATGAAGCACCTCAAGATCCTTGAGGAAGCCGGGCTGGTTGTGACCCGCCGTCGTGGTCGCGAAAAGCTCCATTACCTGAATCCGGTACCCATCAGGCTCGTCCACGACCGCTGGGTGAGCAAATATGCAGAACCATGGGCCGCTGCGTTGAGCGACCTCAAAACCAGATTGGAAAGTCCCGTGGAAAAGATCTTCGAAATCTACATCAAGACCACGCCGGAGCGGCTTTGGGAAGCCATCACGGACAGCGACACCCGCAGCAAGTACCAGTTCGGCAACACCCACATTGCCGACTGGACACCGGGCGGGCACTACGAGATGCACAATCCCAAGGCCAACGGAATGGTCCTCGGCGAAGGCGAAAACGTGGAGGTCGATCCCCCGCGCAGGCTCGTTCAGACCATGCGCGCGCTATGGGGCGAGGACGTCAAAGCCGAGGGCACATCACGTGTCACCTGGGAGATCGAACCCGTCGGCGACTCCTGCCACCTGACCGTCACCCACAGCGACCTTCGCGAAGGTGGCAATGAACAGATCTACGGCGGTTGGCCGATGATCCTCTCCGGCCTCAAGACCTGGCTGGAGACTGGCGAGGTTCTCACGACCCCGGGTTCATTGATGTATTCATGAGGCTCGACGGCGGTGCCGCCCGCCGCTTTCAGGCCCTGGCAGCCGGGGCGAGAGCCGCGTTGAGGTACTCCAAATGCGCCAGCGTCGGGGCAGTCACGTTCGCCGCGAATTCAGGGTGCTTGGTGAGGAACTTCTTGATGAAGGGGCACACCGGCACGATTCCGAGTCCCTCTCCCACTGTCTCCTTGAGGGCCACCTCGGCGAGCCTGCCCGCAAGCCCTTGTCCGCCGTATTCCTCGTTGATCACGGTGTGGTAGAAAATCCGCTGAGGGGACCCGCCGTCGTCGTACGCTTTGTACGCGGCCTTCCCGATCACGTGTCCATCAGCGAGCACCTCGTAGCGCTCGCGGTCAACGTTGTGGCGGAAGGTGGCATCGGTCATCGCTAGCTCCTCGATCAGGTCCTGTTGACTTACCCTAACCTCGGAGCCGGTGCGCTTTGTTCCCCGGTTTTCTCCAAGTCGAAATTCGGACTTGGAGAAAACCCTGGAACTACGGCTAGGCCGTGACGATATCGTGCGTGGCGTGGTCGTACGTGAAGGTGATCTTGCCGCCGTCGTGGTGTAGCTCGTGGTTGGCACCGTCGCGCACGCCGAACGCGCCGTAGTTCTCGTCCCACGAGCGGTTGAGCGCGATCTTGTAGGTGTAGAAACCGGCAGGCAGCGTGGCGGCGAGGGTCCACACCTTACGACGGGAATTGAACTTCATCTGCACTTCTTCGTACTGTGGAGCCCAGTCCTCCGGCGCGCCGAGAATCGTGTTGAAGTCACCAGCGATCGCGACGGCGGCTGGCTGCTCGAGCTTCTCGACGGCGGCAGCCGCTTTGGGTGCGGCAGCTTTCTTAGGCGCTGCTTTGGCGGCTGCCTTCGCTACAGGTGCCTTTTCCGCAACGGGAGCCTTCTTTGCTGCCGGCTTCCTCGCGGCGGCCTTCTTGACGGGGGCCGTGGGAAGTGGAGTGTCTGCAGGGACGGGGGTGCCTTCGGCCAGCGCCGTGACGAACTCATCCGGCTTGGCGAACGCGACCGTGGCACGAAGCCCGTCGTCGGTGATGGTCCAGCCCGAACGGCCTTTGACCAGCCAGCCGGCCTTGACCAGCTTCGCGGTCTCGGTGGTCAGGCTCTTGTGGCCGCGTGGAATGCCTCCAC
Source organism: Arthrobacter sp. NPDC080031 (assembly GCF_040702485.1). Lineage (NCBI taxonomy): Bacteria > Bacillati > Actinomycetota > Actinomycetes > Micrococcales > Micrococcaceae > Arthrobacter > Arthrobacter sp. NPDC080031. The sequence continues at coordinate 111,136 of NZ_JBFBLA010000008.1, read as the reverse complement.
TGAGCAGCTCACTTTCGTACTCATCCAGCGGGACACGGACAATCGCCTCTGCCAGGATCTCGCCGGCATTCAACGACTTCTCGGACCACGTTCCCTCAGCCAAGACGTCCAGGACGGTCTTGAGGCGGGCACTGCTTTTTTCGACGGTGGACTTGGCCACTGGGTCTCCTTCAACGGCGAACATTCCTTCAGCAGTCTGCCAATATTCTGTAAATTCTGGCGACTGTTCCAGGTAAACAGCGTGTGTCGTGACCCACTATTACGCCCAAACGACTCGCAAGTGATGGGGTGCTCTCGGGTACCGGTCAGTAGCTCGCGGTTGGAGTACTCTCGTATCTCCCCTACTGCCTTGAAGCCTTCTCCCATTCCGAAACCTCGGCCAACAGTTCGGCCTTCCGTACCTCGTCCGCGAACGATGAACGCACGGAGTTCGCGGCCAGGCGCGCCCGGTCCCCGACAGAGAACCCGTGCACGGCGACAAGCTGCTCGAAATTGTCGTCCACGTAGCCGCCGAAGTACGCCGGATCGTCCGAGTTCACGCTGACATTCAGCCCGGCGGCCAACATCGCGGGCAAAGGGTGATCAGCCAGGGTGTCCACGGCACGCAGCCTGACGTTCGATAGCGGACACACGGTCAACGGAACCTGTTCGGCCACTAGCCGCTCGACAAGTGCCGTATCTTCCATGCAGCGGATGCCGTGATCGATCCTTTCGGCGCCGAGCAGATCGAGGGCCTCGTACACATAGGAAGCCGGCCCTTCCTCTCCCGCGTGCGCGATCCGTCGCAGTCCGGCCTCCGCGGCACGGCGGTACAGCCGCTCGAACTTCGACGGCGGATTGCCCACCTCGGCCGAATCGAGGCCGATCCCGGCAATCGGGGCCTTCATCGCAAGAAGCTGTTCCAGAACCTCCAGTGCGGATTCCTCGGACAGGTCCCTCAGGAACGCGGCAATCAGGAGCGTCGAGACGCCGAACTCCTCCACCGACGTCGCGAGTGCGGACGCCACACCGTTCACGCACGTCTCCAACGCCACCCCGCGCGAAATGTGCGCCTGCGGATCCATCATGACCTCGACGTGCCGCACTCCACCGGCTGCGGCGCGTGCCAAATAAGCCCTGGTCATGTCCGCAAAATCCTGCTCGGTGCGCAACACGGCCATGTTGGCGTAGTACAGATCCAGGAATGACTGCAGGTCCGTGAACTCGTACCGCGCGCGCAGCTCGTCCAAATCCGCGTACGGAAGCTCAATCCCGTTCCGTTCCGCGAGCGCGAAAATCAGCTCGGGCTGAAGTGTCCCCTCGATATGTAGGTGCAGTTCGGCAACCGGGGGTGCCGCCGTCGTCGTCGATTCGCCAAAAGTTTCCACCCGACAAGAGTAGGACGAATACTGAACGCGCCCCATTTGCACGCCCGGCAAAGCGGTGTTCCGGGCCCCGATAGCACAAGCGAGGGGAAGACCACACCGCCTCAACTTGGATCTACGCCGTTGGCCCCCCAAACTGAAAGGATGCAGACCTTCCTCCCGTTCCCCGATTTCAAGCAAAGTGCTGCCGTCTTGGACACCGCAAGGCTTGGCAAGCAGCGTGTCGAAGCACTGCAGATCCTCCGCGCACTCGTGATCCCCGAGTTCGGCCGGCCCTCCCACCCCGCTATCCGCATGTGGATGGGCTACGTTCCCGCGCTCACTCTCTACGGCCTGGCCATGGTGGACGAATGGGTCGCCCGAGGCAATCCGGACAACACCCGCGCCAGCATCACCGAGTTCGCTCCGCAGGCAGCCCACCCGGACTATGCCTCCAAGATCCCGATGCCGCCGTGGCTGGGCGACGCCGATTTCCACCTGAGCCACCGCTCCAAGCTGCTCCAGAAAGAGCCACGCTTCTACGCCGAGCTCTTCCCGGACACTCCGAAGGACCTCGAGTACCTGTGGCCCGAGCCCCGGCACGAATTCATTCCCGAAGACCCCTACGACGACTTCATCTGGGTGCTTCGCGCCCCGGTGAGCGACGTTGACCCCGAAAAGATCGACAAAGTGGGGATGCCGGTAGCAGGCAAGGCCAAAGCCGCCAACAGCGACGGCGACGGTTACCAATTCGTGTACGCCTCGGAAACGTCCCGCCGCCCGGGCAAGACCGCCCGCAAGGCCCCGAAGCAGCTGGTGAAGAAGCCTACCCGCAACCGCCAGCGCCAGGACGAGGCCTTCCGGACGCTCCCCGGCAACACGCCTGTCCTCGTCCCCGTCGAGGGCGGTGCCAAGTTTGCCCTGGGCAAGGTCCTCGGTCGGCCGATCACCCTGGAAGACGGCCGTTTCGGTCGCAACTTCGAGGTCACCAAGATCATCGACCGCACGGACTTCGACTACCCGGCCTTGTTGCAGGATCCGCGGGCGTTCTTCCCGATCCCGGCCCCGTAGCCCGGCATGGATTTCCAGCAAATCATCGAAGCGGTCGGCCGATACATGGACTTTGCGGGAGTCGCCGTGATGGTTGTGGGCGCCATCGCGTCGGTCCCTCTTGCCCTGCGCGGTTACAAGCCCAAACGCCTGCCGGCAAGCTCGGCGCCGCTTTCGGCGTACCGCTCCTACAGGCAGCTTCTGGGACGATCCATCCTGCTTGGCCTCGAATTTCTGGTGGCCGCGGACATCATTCGTACCGTCGCCGTCACCCCCACCTTTGAGAGCGTGGGGGTGCTGGCGGTCATCGTGCTGATCCGGACGTTCTTGAGCTTCTCCATCGAGCTTGAGATCACCGGGCGTTGGCCGTGGCAGAAGGCTCCCGCCCCAGGCTCGGAAGCCCACCCGGCATTACCGACTTCGTGACGCACGAGTAGCTCGCTCGCCCCCAGAGCCGCTCGGGTTCCCGAGGTAAGGCGCCCGGGCCCCGCCGTCGTTTTCGTCGTTGCGGCTACCTATTCTGCCGACGGACGAGCGCCCGGATAACCAAGATCTCATAGGCCACCAAGGCGACAACCCAAATGTAGTCATACCAGCGGGCGTCGAATCGAACAAGCAACGCCAGGAGCCCAAGCGCCGCAACCAACTGGGTCGTGACGATGGCCAACCAAGGCGTGGTTTTCACCTTATCCACAGGAAATGATCACCCCTCCTGCCGAGAAAAGGACACCCGCACCGTAGGCGGCCCAACCTTCCCAGTACCGGCGCAGTCGAAATCGTGCGTGCGGGCCGGCGGCTGCGTTCCGGAACGCAGCTGTCGGCCCGCACCCACGAAGTGGCTAAGAGAGCGCGGCTACTTCCCCAACCCGGCGCGGCGCAGCGCTTCCGCCATGGCCGTGTTGACCGGCGCCTGGGGAGCTGCCTTCGCGGGAACCCCCTTCGAGCCCTGTCCAGCCTGCGGCGTTGGGCGCTTCTGCCCACGATCCCCTCGCTCGCCCCCATTGCGCCGCTCGCCGCGCTCAGGCTCGGCGCCGCGCGAGCCACGGTCACGCCCGCTGCTTCGCGAACCGGACCCGCCCGCGGTGCCGGGTTCGTCGTCGAGCCTGAGGGTGAGTGAAATCCGCTTCCGCTCGGGATCGGCCTCCAGGACCTTCACGCGCACGACTTGTCCGGATTTCACGATCTCGCGGGGATCGGACACGAACTTATTGGACAGCGCCGACACGTGGACCAGGCCGTCCTGATGCACTCCGACATCCACGAAAGCCCCGAACGCCGCCACATTGGTGACAGTGCCCTCCAGGATCATGCCGGGCTTGAGGTCGGAGATCTTCTCGATGCCCTCGGAGAACGTCGCCGCGGCGAACGCTGGGCGCGGGTCGCGGCCCGGCTTTTCGAGCTCGGACATGATGTCGCGCACGGTGGGCAGGCCGAACGTCCCGTCCACGAAGGCCTGAGGATCCAGCGAGGACACGGCAGCGCCGCGGGCTGCGGCGACGATCTTACGAGCCACCGAATACGCTTCCGGGTGGACGCTGGACGCATCGAGCGGTTCCGCTCCCCCGGTGATGCGCAGGAAGCCCGCGCACTGCTCAAACGCCTTCGCACCCAGCCGCGGCACCTTCTTGAGGTCGGCCCGCTTGGCGAACGGCCCGTTCTCGTTGCGGTACGCCACAATGTTCTCGCTCAAGAGCGGCCCGACGCCGGCCACCCGCGCCAGGAGCGCGGGCGACGCCGTGTTCACGTCCACGCCCACCGCATTCACGCAGTCCTCGACGACGGCGTCCAGCGCACGGTCCAGCTTCGCCGCCGTGACGTCGTGCTGGTACTGTCCCACTCCGATCGACTTCGGTTCGATCTTCACCAATTCGGCCAGCGGATCCTGCAAGCGTCGGGCGATGGAAACGGCTCCGCGCAAGGACACGTCCATGCCCGGCAGTTCCGCGGCCGCGAGCGCGGATGCCGAGTACACGGAGGCGCCGGCCTCGGACACCACGAGTTTCTGCAACGTTGGACCGCCGGATGCTGCCAGCGACTTGATGAGCTGAACGGCTAGCTTGTCCGTCTCGCGCGACGCCGTGCCGTTGCCGATCGCGACGAGTTCGACGCCGTGCTGCCGCGCCAAACGCTCCAGCGTCGCCAAGGCCTCGTCCCACTTCTTTGCCGGGGCATGCGGATAGACGGTATCGGTGGCCACGACTTTGCCGGTGCCATCGACGACGGCCACCTTCACGCCCGTCCGCAGTCCCGGGTCCAGGCCCAGCGTGGCGCGGTTTCCGGCCGGGGCGGCGAGGAGCACGTCGCGGAGGTTGGCGGCGAAGACTCGGACGGCTTCGTCCTCGGCCTGCGCGAACATGCGGCCGCGCAGATCATTGCTCAGCCGGTCCAGGATGCGCGAGCGCCACGCGATCTGTGCCGTCTGGACAAGCCACGAATCGGCGGGCCGGCCACGCTCGGCAACCCCGAGGCACTTGGCCACGGCGTTCTCGTACCGGCCGCGCGCGGCGGCCAGGGCGTCGTCGTCGGCCGGTTCTGCCTCGGCGAGATCAAGCTCCAGGACGCCGTCGTTCTCGCCTCGCAAGAGCGCGAGCACGCGGTGGCCGGGCATCCCGGAAGGCACTTGGGAGAACTCGAAGTAGTCCTTGAACTTCTGCCCCTCGAGTTCCTTGCCCTTTTTCACACGCGAAACCATCCGACCCTGCGTCCACAACCGCTCGCGCAGCGTCTCGGCGAGATCGGGGTCCTGGGAGACCCGCTCCACGAGGATCGAGCGGGCGCCGGCGAGCGCCGCGGCGGCATCATCAATGGAGTGCTCGGCGTTGAGGTACTTGGCGGCCTCACGCTCAGGCTCCAACTGCGGGTTCGCGAGCAGCGCATCGGCGAGCGGTTCGAGGCCGGCCTCGCCGGCGATCTGCGCTTTGGTGCGGCGCTTGGACTTGAAGGGCAGATAGATGTCTTCGAGCCGGGACTTGGTATCGGCCCCGACGACGGCGGCCTCCAGTTCCGGAGTCAGCTTGCCTTGCGCGGCAATCGCCTCAAGGACCGTTCGACGGCGGTCTTCGAGGTCCCGCAGGTACCGGAGGCGTTCCTCGAGTTCGCGCAACTGGGTGTCATCGAGCGTCCCGGTGACTTCCTTGCGGTACCGGGCGATAAACGGAACGGTGGATCCGGCGTCGAGCAAGTCAACCGCGGCCTTGACCTGCCAGGACTTCACGCCGAGTTCTTCGGCGATCAGGGCGTGGATGGCGGCGTCTGCTGACTGGTGCTGGGGAAGATGAGTCACTCTGACATTTTGCCCTACCTAAAGACGGCACGGAGTGCTGTAGTGGAAAGAGCCGCCGTTGATCCGGTCAGGAATGCTACTCAAGGAAGAGGCGCATCATGCAAGAACTGCTCATCATCCTGCAGGACGGCTTTGATGCAGATGACGTAGAAGTCACCGTCAACCACAAAGAGGCCCACCACGAGCGCGACGTATCGACCAGGGAGATCCTGGGGATGGCGGCGGAGATCTCGGTGGAGTTGCCCGCGAAGGGATCCACCGTAGGCGTCGAGGTCACCAGCCGGCAGTTGAGCGCAAGCAAGAAACTGCATGGAAAGGCAAAGAGCCTGCTGGTATCCATCGAGGACGGGGAACTGGTGATGCGTGAAGGCACCGGGCGGGAAGCGTTTCTCTAGCTTCTGGGACTTCTTAACCACCACATACGGAAGCGCCACGGCCGGAGGGCCGTGGCACTTGATGGATGCGAAAGTTGCGGTTAGCCCTGTTGCGCCATGGGGGTCTTGGCGGAGATGTGCTCCACCAATTCGCCTACGCGCTCCTCGGTGTAGTTGCGGGCGATATCGCCCTGGCTGATGATGCCCACCAACTTGTGGTCGGTGATGACCGGAAGGCGCCGGATCTGGTGCTTTTCCATCAGGTCGATGGCGGCATCGACGCTGGCATCCGCATCGATCCAGATCGGCGTGCCCTGGGCCAGATCTGCCGCGGTCAGCCGGTCAGCATCCAGTCCCTCAGCAACGCACCTGACCACAATGTCGCGGTCAGTGATGAATCCCTTGAGTCTTCCATCGTTGCCGCAGATCGGCAGCGAACCGACGTCCAGGTCGCGCATCAGGACAGCCGCGTCACGCAGCGACTGCTCTTCTTTGACGCACTGGGCATTGGTGGTCATGAATTCGCGCACAACACTCATGAGTCCTCCTTGATCGATTGGGTATCGACGCGGACCCCCGGCACCGACGCCGATGCTGTCAGCCTACGCTTGGGCTTTGGCTGTGGCCAGATGCTGTTTGCTCTGCCGGATTACTTGTTGCTCCCGCCGGATTTACTCGGCGATGTCCTCGGCCCACAGTTCCGGATTCTCTTCCTGGAAGGTGCGCATCATGTCCACGCACCGCTGGTCATCGAGGACCACAACCTCTACGCCCCGGGACCGCAACAACTCGAATTCGCCGCCGAACGTGCGGGACTCCCCCACCACCACGCGCGGGATCTTGAACTGGATGATGGTGCCCGTGCACATGGCGCACGGCGCGAGGGTCGTGTAAAGGGTGGTGTCCCGGTAGCTTTTCTGCCGGCCGGCTGCGCGAAGAGCCGACATTTCCCCGTGCGCGATGGGGTCGCCGTTCTGGACGCGCTCGTTGTGCCCGCTCGCGATCACCACGCCACCGCGTGCGAGCGCCGCGCCGATGGGAATGCCGCCTTCGTGAAGGCTCTTTTGGGCGGCCCGGTACGCGGCTTCGAAGGCGGGGTCGTGGGAGGTTGAGGCGTCAGACTGGGTCATTCGGAGCCTGCTTTCCGGGAAATGGGGATCGGTTGGGGCGGCGGTGCTGTGTCCCTTTTGCGTTTGGACCAGCGTAGCGCCGGGGCTCTCCTTCTTGTCGGACCGCACTGATAGCTTGGCTTCATCAGCTCAACGGTATGGGGGCACGGTGTTTTTTCTCGATTCAGAAGTTGCAGGGCACCAGCAGGATTTGGTGTTTTCCGCCAGCGACCTCGTCACGGCCTCCACGTGCGAGTACCAGTTGCTGCGCAAGTTGGATGAGAAGCTGGGCCTCTCACAGAAGGCGGCGTTCGACGTCGACGAAATGCTGGAACGGACCGCCGCGCTGGGCGACGTTCACGAGCACAGGGTGCTGGACCGTTTCGTGGCCGAGTTCGGCGCTTGGGATCCGCTTGCGCACACGGGCGTGTTCGACGTCGTTCCCGCCGAATTCATGGACCGCGCCACCCTGCAGGCCAAGCATGCGGAATCCATCGAGGCGTTGCGGTCCGGTGCGGATGTGGTCTTCCAGGCGGCATTCTTCGACGGTCAGTTTCACGGACGGTCCGATTTCCTCGTCAAGCAGCCGGACGGCAGCTACGCGGTGTACGACACCAAGCTCGCCCGCCACGCCAAGGTCACTGCGCTGTTGCAGCTGGCGGCCTATGGTGAGCAGCTGCTCAAGGCGGGAATCACTCCGGCCCCGGATCTGACCCTTGTCCTCGGGGCCACCATCCAGCGCGACGCTGGGGTGCCGGACGGCCGGGCCGGCTTCGACTATGTGCACAGCAACCACCGGCTCGCCGATGTCCTGCCGGTATACCGCGAACGCCGGGACCGCTTCCTTGCATTGACGGGCGCACACCGATCGCGGCTGGAGCCTATCCAATGGGGCGAGCCCGGGGTCACCGCATGCGGTCGCTGCGACTACTGCAAGGAGCAAGTGCGGGTCCACCGGGATCTGCTCATGGTGGCGGGCATGAGAATCACCCGGCGCAAGAAGCTTATGGAAAACGGCATTTTCACCATTGACGCCCTTGCCGAGATGCCCGACGCCGCGGATTCCGCCACACGGCGCCTGCAGGAACAGGCCCGACTGCAAACCGGGATAGCCACGCCCGATGGCACCGTCAATTACACCGACAAGACGGGCACCGCGAAGAGCATCAGCTATTCCGTTCTGGAGCCCAATTCCCTGGCCCGGCTCCCCCGGCCAGACGCGGGGGACATCTTCTTCGACTTCGAGGGAGACCCCTTGTGGCAAGACCCGGTAACCGGCCGCTGGGGACTGGAGTACTTGTTCGGGGTCATCGAAAATCCGACCGAGCCGGGCGGAACTCCGGTGTTCAAGCCGTTCTGGGCACATTCCCGGGCTGAGGAACGGCAAGCGTTCATCGAGTTCCTCGACTACGTGGAAGAACGCCGCATGAAGTATCCGGACATGCGGATCTACCACTACGCGGCCTACGAGAAGACCGCGCTGCGGAACCTGTCGGTCATCCACACTGTGGGCGAGGCCGCGGTGGACAACCTTCTCCGCGAAGGCGTGCTGGTGGACCTCTACGACACCGTTCGGCACAGCATCCGCATCTCCGAAGACTCCTACAGCATCAAGAAACTCGAGCCTCTGTATATGGGAGAACATCTGCGCTCGGGTGACGTGACCGACGCCGGAGCCTCCGTGGTTGCCTACGCCAATTACTGCACGGCCCGGGACGCGAACCGCGAAGATGAGGCGGCAACGATCCTCGCGGGTATTTCCGACTACAACGAATACGACTGCCTCTCCACCCTGGAACTGCGGAATTGGCTGTTGGGCCTGGCAGCGGAACGCTCCATTGAGCCCGGTTTTCCGGCCGCTTCGGGACCCGAACTGCCCGCGGAGACCGCGCCGGACAAGTACGAGGCCGCGCCCGAGGAAACAGCCCTCCTCGACTACCTCGCGGACTTGCCGGACGATTCCCTCCGCTCCGACGACAACCGGGCGGTGGCCATAGTGGCGGCCGCGGTTGGCTTTCACCGGCGGGAGGACAAGCAATTCTGGTGGGGACACTTCGACCGCCTGGACCGGCCGGTCTCCGAATGGGAAGACACGAGGGACTGCTTCATCGTGGAAGGCGGCGAAGTGGTGCGTGATTGGGCCGTACTGCCTGGAAAGCGGAACCCCTCAAGGGATGTGCTGCTCTTCGGCCGCGCAGCCGAAGGATCAGGCTTCGGATCCGGTAAGACGTACTTCCGGATGTACGGTCCACCGGTGCCGGAGGCGTTCGACGGCAAGGCGTTTAGTGCCCAGGGCAGGTCAGGTGCAGGGGGTACCGAAATCCTGGAGGTCGGCGGTTACGGCCCTGCTGACGGAGCCGGAGAGGACCAAGCCGGCAAGGAAACCGGCGACACGGTTCTGGTCCGGGAGATCCTGCCCAGCAAAACCTCCCCTTTCCAGCAGCTGCCCATGGCGCTCGCGCCGGATGCTCCCGTCAACACAAAAGGTCAGCGCGCGGCCCTCTCGGAACTGGCCATCGAGGTACGCTCCAACCTGCCGTCATGGCCGAAGGACCCGGCTTTGGACCTGCTGCGCCGCATCCCGCCCCGGCTGAAAAGCCTTGGGGCCCTGCCCGTGGTCGAACCCGGAGACGAGGGGTATGTCAATGCCGTGACAGCCGCAGTCAACGACCTCGACCATTCCTACGTCGCAGTCCAAGGCCCTCCCGGCACGGGGAAGACCTATGTCGGCGCACGCGTCGTGGCCCGGTTGGTGGTGAAAGGTTGGAAGGTCGGGGTAGTGGGCCAATCGAACGCCATGATTGAGAACATGCTCTGCACGGCAATTGGGGCCGGGGTGAATCCCGACGTTGTCGCCAAGGATATGAAGCACGATGGCGACGTGCCGTGGAGCCGGCGCAAGGATAAGGACGTCGCCCGCCTCCTCGCCGCACCAGGCGGTTGCCTCATCGGCGGCACCGCCTGGGTTATGACGGGAAGCTCCGTGCCCGCCCGTTCCCTGGACTTGCTGGTGATCGACGAGGCCGGTCAGTTCTCGCTCGCCAACACGCTCGCCGTGAGCCGGGCAACGAAGCGGCTGCTGCTCCTTGGCGACCCGCAGCAACTTCCCCAAGTCACCCAGGGCAAGCACCCGGAACCCGTGGATGAGTCTGCCCTCGGCTGGCTGGCCCACGGCCTGCACACGCTGCCCGCGGAGCTCGGCTACTTCCTCGCGACGTCGTGGCGCATGCACCCGGATCTGTGCGCTGCGGTGTCGGAGCTGTCCTACGATGGTCGGCTGCATTCGGCACCGGCTGCTTCCGGGCGGCGGCTCTCCGGAGTCCGGGCCGGCGTCGAGTGTGTCTACGTCCCGCACAGCGGCAATTCCACGCAGTCTCCCGAAGAGGCTGCGGAGGTAGTCCGCCAAGTCAGGGCGCACCTGGGACTGGCTTGGCTGGACCCGCGCGAATCAGCCGAAGAGCGGCCGCTGCTCGAAAAGGACATCCTCGTGGTGGCTGCCTATAACGCCCAAGTGCAGCTCATCCAGCACGAACTGAGGGCGGCTGGACTCCGCGGTGTGCGGGTGGGGACCGTGGACAAGTTCCAAGGCCAGGAAGCCCCCGTGGTGATCGTGTCCATGGCTGCGTCGGCTGCCGCCGAGGTTCCGCGCGGCATGGACTTCCTGCTCTCGCGCAACCGGATCAATGTGGCGGTGTCGCGCGGTCAGTGGCGCGCCGTCGTCGTGCGCTCACCGGAACTGACCAACTACCTGCCGACACAGCCGGAAGGGCTGGAGCACCTGGGCGGTTTTGTCGGACTGTGCCAGCGTGGCGGCCCAACTGACTCGCATTAGTTGTCGTTATGACGGCTGAAAACGACAACAACTGCGAGTCAGTTGGGTAGGCGTAGCGCCTCGTCCAAGACCGCCCCGAAGTTCGCGGCGTCGTGGGCGAAGCGGCCTAGGAACAGCCCGGACACACCCCGCAGCTCGGGCAGGAGGCCCGGTTTGGCCGAGCCACCGTAAATGATCGGCAGCCCGGCGAGGCCACGCTCGGCGAGCAAGACTCGCAAGTGAGCGACGACGTCGGACACGTAAGCTGCGCCGGCCGGTTCGGCAGCGCCGATCGCCCACACCGGTTCGTACGCAATAACCAGTCGGGCCGCTTTCTCCCAGTCCTCCCGCACCGCTGCCGAGATCTGCTGGAACACGAACGACGCCGACACCGCCGGCTCGGCGACGGCCTCCTCGCCGACACACAGCAAGGGAGTCAATCCTGCATCCACCGCGGCCCGGACCTTCAATGCGACCACGGAGTCGTCCTCGGCGAAGTGCCGGCGTCGTTCAGCGTGTCCGATCTCCACGAGCCGCACACCCAGCTCCGCGAGCAACGGCGGTGACACTTCACCCGTCCACGGCCCCTCGGCCCAGCCACAGTTCTGCGCACCCAGAAGGAGCGGAGAGCCCTCCAGTATCCGGGCCGCGTCGGGCAACACGGGAAACGACGGGATCACAAACGGGACCACCCGCCCGGCCGCCAGGGCCGGACGGGCGTCCACTTCACTTCGCACTTGCTCCAGCCAGGACATGCTGTGCCGGTAGCCCATGTACATCTTGGTGCTGACCCCGATGTACAACGGTCTACTTGCCCAGAAGGTCGTCGGCCTTGTTCTTGAATGCCCGGGTGCCATACATCATGGCGGCCGCCAGGAAGGGCAGGATTCCGAGCGCGTAGACCCCGGCGGATCCGGTGGGGTCTGCCGTGGCGCTGTTGACCGCGGTACGCAGAATCGGAGCCACGAAACCGCCCAGGTTGCCCAGCGAGTTGATCAGGCCAATGCCGGCCGCGGCTGCGGAACCGGCAAGGAATGCCGTGGGGTACGCCCAGACAACCGGCCCGACAGCGAGGAAGCTGCACACTGCGAGGGTGATGAAGATCAGCCCGAGCACCGGCTGGTGGTTGGTCCCGGCCCAGGCCGAACCGAGGATGCACAGCCCCGTCGAGACGAACAGCACCGTGCCGAACGTGCGGCGCTTTGCGACCGTGTTGGCTGCCCGGCCGATCAGGTAGCAGGAGAAGATCCCGAAGAACCACGGAACCGCGATCAGGAGGCCGACGGCGAGGCCCACCTTCTGGCCTGTCAGCGAGGAAACCTGCTGCGGGAGGAAGAAGGTGACGCCGTAGACGGCGATCTGCAGGCAGAAGTAGATGAGCGTGAAGTACCAGACGCGGCCGTTGCGCATCGCCGCAAAGACGCCCCGCGGCCCGCTTTCATCCTTGACAGTGTCCTCCTGGGTCATGATCTCCTTGAGCGCGAACTTCTCGTCGACGTTGAGGAACTTGGCCTTTTCCGGGCCGTTGATCAGGAAGAAGAACGCCGCAACGCCAGCGAGCACGGCCAGGATGCCCTCGATGAAGAACATGACCTGCCACCCACGGACGCCCGGAAGCTGGTCGCCGATGTTGATGAGCCAGCCCGAGAGCGGGTTGCCGATCATCTGCGAGAACGGCTGGGCGAGGTAGAAGATCGCGAACATCTGCACGCGCACCTTGTTCGGGAACCACTCGGCCAGGTACATGATGACGCCCGGGAACAGGCCGGCCTCGGTCACGCCGAGCAGGAACCGCAGGATCACGAAGGACGTCTCACCCTGCACGAACGCGAAGCAGGCCGAGACGATGCCCCACGTGATCGCGATACGGGCGAGCCAGACCTTCGCACCCACCTTCTTGAGGAGCAGGTTGCTGGGGATTTCGAAGATCGCGTAACCGATGAAGAAAATACCGGCACCGAGCGCGAACGCCCCGGCCGAGACGCCTTTGTCGGCGCCGAGTGCAGCTTCGGCGAAACCGACATTGGTGCGGTCAAGGAAGGAAACCACATAGAGGATGACCAGCATCGGCATGAGCCGGGTGGCAGCCTTGCGGATCGCCGATTTCAGGATCGGCGAATCCAGCATCTCCTTCGTGGATGAAGTGGCAAGGGACATCGAAACTCCTCGTTGAGTAAGGACAGATGAGTAATCAGTGTTGAGTAGTCAGGTTTCAAGCATTCGGGATCAGTGCAGGTACGGGATTAGTGCAGGTACGGGATTAGTGCAGGTACGGATTAGTGCATGTACAAGCCGCCGTCGACGTTCAGCGTCTGGCCCGAGATGTAACCGGAGTCCTCGCTGATGAGGAAGGCGATGGCGGCGGCGATGTCCCGCGTGGAGCCCACGCGGTTCACCACGAGGTCCTTGGTGAGTTCGTCCTTGCGTTCCTGGCTGAGGGTGCCGCCCATGATGTCGGTGTCGATCGGGCCGGGAGAAATGGCGTTGACCGTGATGTCGTACTCCCCCAGTTCCCGGGCGGTGGCACGGGTCAGGCCGATGACGCCGGCCTTGGCTACCGAGTACGGGGTCTTGGAGAACGTCCCGCCGCCGCGCTGTGCGGAGACCGAGGAGATGTTCACGATGCGGCCGATGCGGTTCTTGACCATGGATTCGGCCACGCGGCGGGTGGCGAAGTGGACGCCGTTGAGGTTGATGTCCAGGACACGGTTCCATTCGGCTGGCTCGAGTTCCAGGTACGGAATCGGCGAGCTGACGCCGGCGACGTTGGCGAGGGCCACGATCTGCGGCAACTCGGCTTCGAGGGTGTCGATCGCGGAGCGTACGGATGCTTCGTCGGCCACGTTGGCGCCCACGCCGTAGGCCTGCACGCCGTATTCGGCGGCGATTTCCTTGGCGGTGGACTTGCAGAGTGCGTCGTCGAGGTCGATGATGCCGATGTTCCAGCCCTGTGCTGCAAGGTAGTTGGCGGTAGCCCGGCCGATGCCGCGCTCGGAAACGGCGCCGGTGACAATCGCGGTTCGTTCCGCGGGGAAGATGCTCATGAGTATTCTCCTGTGAATGTCGGGACTAGTTGATGGGTGCCGGGCCGAGCTCGTCGAGGAGCTTCTGCATGGCCACGTAGGCCTTGTTCCGGTAAGCGATGAGTTCCGGGATGCGTTCCGCAGGGACGTTGAGGAAACCTGCCCCGGTCTTGGTCCCGAGCTTTCCTGCCTCCACGAGGTCGCTCAGGATCTTCGGGGTGGCGAAGCGCTCCGGGAATCCGGTCTGCAGGGATTTGTAGCAGAAGTCGTAGACGTCCAGTCCGGCCATGTCGGCGATCGCGAACGGACCAAAGAACGGCAAACGGAAGCCGAACGTCGTACGCACCAGGGTGTCGACGTCGTCGGCTGTTGCGATCCCCTGCTCCACCAGCTGCGCAGCCTCGTGGAAAAGAGCGTATTGCAGCCGGTTGAGCACGAAGCCCGTGACGTCCTTCACCACAGCGGTTTGCTTGCCGGCCGCGTGGACCAGTTCCCGGGAAGCCGCCACGGTCTCCGGCGTGGTGCCGGCGTGGGGAATGATCTCGACGCCGGGAATGAACGGAGAGGGGTTGGAGAAGTGGACGCCCAGGAACCGCTCCGGACGTGCCACGGCTTCGGCGAGATCGGCGATGGAGATCGTGGAGGTGTTGGAGCCGATCAAGGCGTCAGGACGGGAGGCGGCGCTGATGCGGGCCAGGGTCTTGTGCTTGATGTCGAGGACCTCCGGGACGGCTTCTTCGATGAAGTCGGCATCCGCCACGGCCTCTTCGATGTCCTTGGCCGCCCACAGATTGGCCTTCAGGATTGCCGTGGACCCTTCCGGAAAGAGGCCCGCGGCCACGAATTCATCCGACTCCACGAGCAGGCGGTCGTAGTTCTTCTGCGCGATTTCCGCGGACACATCCGCCAACGCCACGCGTGCCCCGCCGAGGGCCAGGACCTGCGCGATCCCGCCGCCCATGTAACCGGAGCCGACGACGGCGATCTTCCGGGCCGCCGTCGTGGCCGCCGGGGTTTTCTGGGTTTCAGTCATGTCACACTGCCTTTGTGTAATCGGGCTCGTAGGAGCAAATGGCGTCCACCTTGGCGGCGGAAGGTGATGTTTCGTCAAAGTGGTGGCCCAGCCATTCGTCCACCAGTTTCTTGGCCAGTTCCAAGCCGATCACCCGCTGTCCCATGGTCAGGACCTGGGCGTTGTTGCTCAGGACCGAGCGCTCAACGGAGTAGCTGTCGTGCGCGGTGACGGCCCGGATTCCGGGAACCTTGTTGGCCGCGATGGCCACACCAAGGCCCGTTCCGCAGATCAAGAGGGCACGGTCTGCTTCGCCCTCCGCAACTTTGCGCGCCGCATCCACGGCAACGTGCGGGTAGGCCGTGGAGTCGTTGGCGCCGACGCCAACGTCGGTTACGGACGCCACCCGGGGATCGGCCTCAAGCAGCGCCACGAGCGCCTGCTTGTATTCCACGCCGGCTTCGTCATTGCCGACGACAATCCGCCAGCCCTCTGATGTACTCATGCTTGAACTCCGTTTCCTGCCGGGAGCGCCGGCTGTGAACCGCCCAGTTGTGAATCGATATGTTGTGAGATCCTTGCCGTGATCAGCCCGAAGGAGACCGCGCCAGGATCAGGGTGGCCCAGGCTCTTCTCGGCGAGCGGACGCGCCCGGCCCTTGAGCGGACGCAAACGCGCTGTCTCAGCTGCCGCGGACTCGGCCGCCGCAGCAGCAGCCGCGAGGGCCCGGTCAACCGGGGCTCCGGCGTCGAACTCTGTGAGGAACGCGTCCCGGTACGGCAGCAGCGCGTCCACCATGGTCTTGTCGCCAGGTTCGGCTTTGCCGAGCTCCGTGATCGCGTCCACAAAGCCAGTGACGGCGGCCGCCGCGTCCTCGCCCGAGTAACCCGCCTTGTTGCCGAGCGCCTGCCCGGCCGCAATGATCGCCGAGCCCCACAGAGCGCCCGAGGTACCGCCGGCGCGTTCGCTCCAGGCCTCCCCTGCCGCCGTCAGGACCCGACCGACCGAGGCTCCGATTGCCGTCTCGGCTGCGGTGAAAGCGGCCTCCACGCCGCGTCGCATGCCGATGCCGTGGTCGCCGTCGCCGGCAATCGCGTCCAGCTTGCCGAGTTCTTCTTCATGCTCGACGACGACGTCCCGCACCTGGGCGAGCACCGCCACGGCCTGCCGCCCCAGTTCGGCAGCAGCTTCGGTGGGCTGCTCGACGTCGAACTCGTCCACGGCGGTGACGCTCGCTTGGTTGCGGGGCCGGCGGGCCGCGAGGTTGCCCTTGCGGAAGGCGGGGGTGTCCGCGGGTGCAGCCCAATACTGCTCAAGCTCCTCGTCCAACCACAGCAGCGTCAGCGAAAGACCGGACATGTCCAGGCTTGTCACGAGCTCCCCGCACTCGGGTTCCACTACCGTGAGTCCTGCTTTGCCGAGGAGCTTCTCGATCTTGCCGAAGAGCAGGAAGAGTTCGTCATACTTGACCGTGCCGAGGCCATTGACGATGGCCACCACGCGGTTTCCGGCGTCGTCGGGCTTGTCGTTGAGGAGCTTGGAGACGAGCAGTTCGGCGAGCTCGGACGCCGTCGGCATTTTGTGCTCGGAAATGCCCGGCTCGCCGTGGATGCCCAGACCGAGGGACATCTGGCCGGCCGGTACATGGAACAGCGGATCCGAGGCGCCCGGAAGGGTGCAACCGTCGAAGGCCACGCCCAGCGAGCGTGTGCGGTAGTTCGTCTTGATCGCCAAGCGCTCGACGGCGTCGAGGTCCAGTCCCGCTTCGGCCGCGGCGCCGGCGATCTTGAAGACCGTGAGATCGCCCGCGATTCCCCGCCGCTTTTCGATCTGGTCCAACGGAGCGCTGGCGATGTCGTCGGTGACAGTCACGGTACGGGTCTCGATGCCCTCCGCGTTGAGCCGCAACTGGGCCTGGCCGAAGTGCAGCACGTCTCCTGCGTAGTTGCCGTAGCTGAGCAGGACTCCGCCCCCGGCGTTGGCTGCTTTGGCCACCCGATATACCTGGCCCGCCGCCGGGGAAGCAAACATGTTGCCGCACGCCGAGGCGGTTGCCAGGCCTGGCCCGACCAGTCCCGCGAAAGCGGGGTAGTGCCCCGAGCCGCCGCCCACCACCAAGGCGACCTGCCCGGTAGGGACTTCGGTGGACCGGACCACTCCGCCGTCCACCCGGGCAACATAGCCGCGGTTGGCGGCTACGAATCCGTCCAGCGCATCGTCCGCAAAGTCTGCGGGGTTGTCGAAGATCCTTGTCATGGTCCTAGACTCCAGCCAGTTGGGAGGCTACTGGCTGGGTGGACCCGGACTCGGTTCGACCGGAAGGCTGCTGCCGGCCCTGGGCGACCTGGCTCTGGCCGAGGACGTAGTTTTCGGTTTTCGGGAGGACCTGTCGGCGGAGGTATTCCTGGTTGCTGGCCGTGACGCTGAGCCCGTCGCCGCCGTAGTGCTCGGTGCACAGGATGCCTTGGAAGCCCACCGAAAGCGCGAGCTTGAAGGCTTCGCGGTAGTTGATAAGGCCGCTCTCCATCGGTGCAGGCATAGTGATGTAGCTGTCGCGGGCCACGTCTTCGTCGCGGATGTAATTCTTCATGTGCCAGTAGTTGGAGTACGGCAGGGTCTTGGCCACCATCTCGCGCCAGTCCTCGATGGGACGGTGGAGGCGGATCAGGTTGCCGAGGTCCGGGTTGAGGCCTACGTTGGCGAGCCCGATGTCCTGGACCAACTGGACCGAGGAATCGGCAGTGCCGAGGTAGGTGTCCTCGTACATTTCGAGGGACAAGAGGATGCCGGCTTCCGCGGCGTGCTCACCGAGTTCCCGCAAGCGTGTGACCGCGTTGCCCCAGGCTTCCTTGTCCCCGACCGGATCCTTGTAGCCCTCCACCGTCCAGAACCACAGCTGCTTTTGCTGCTCGGCGGTGATGGCCTGGTGGAGTCCGAAGGAAACAACCTCGCACCCTAGTTCGGCTGCGGCGTCGATGGTCCGGTGGCTGTACGCCAGGTTCTCGGCCCAGTCGCGGGTGTGGATGACGCTGCGGCGGATGGCCGAGATGACCGGGATGCCAATGCCAACGTGCTCTGCGGTCTGTTTGAACTCGGCGAGGCGTTCCTTGCTGAGGTCCCCCGGACGGACCCAGCTGTCCGTGAGGTCTGCGTTGGCAAATCCTGCGTCCTTGACTTCCTGCAGGACCTCGGCCCAAGCGGAAGCATCGGCGTCGTTGATGTGCTGTCCCGTGGCGTCTGTGCCGGGGAACTGGAGCAGGGCCGCGGTGATGGGCCAGGTTTCGGCGGTGTAAGCCATAGTTTTCACTCCTTCGTGGAATCCTGTTTCCTATAGGATTTACTATCTAGGCAAGACTGTCAACATATTTATTTGGTCTTCTACTTGCTGGCCCCGACCTTCACACGAGGGTTCCGCGCATCATCGAAGATCCTATATGTCTTACATATGTTTGTGAAGTGTGTCACCGGTTCGCTGCGCGTTTGAGCGGGAAATCAGGCTCGAGAAGAAGGAGCGGCCCGTCAGGAAGGCCGCGTCCTCGGTCGGAAGGGCGCTCAGCACTTTCGGTCCGAGGAGCGTCTGTACGGGGTTGTAGCCCAACAAGGAGGAGAACTGCACCGCCACCGGGGGGCAATTGGGCGGTCTTTGCAGCGTCCGCGGCAGCCACCCCATGTCCGCTCAGCCCTGAGGTCAGTGCCTGCGGCAGCGTCCTGGCAGCTTAGTCAGCGGGTGCGTCGGCAATAGCCCGGGCCCGGACCTTGTGCACATGGTCGGCCATCGCGGCTTCGGCCCGTTCCGGGTCGCCGCTCGCCAGCGCTTCGAGCACGGCTTGGTGTTCCGCAATGGCTTGGTCTGCGTCGGTGATACCTACTCCCCCGAACAGCCGGAACCGCTGGACTTGGCCGCCCAGCGCGGAGTACGCGGCGAGCATGAATTGGTTGCCGGACTGCTCGGCGATCAGTTTATGGAAGCGCTCATCGGCCTCGAGATAGTCCCGGAATTCCACGAAAGAAGGGCCCCGGGGAGCCGTCTCCAAGTCCTGCACGGCCCCTCGCAAGTCCGCCAAACCCTCGGGAGTGATCCGGCTGCATGCCAGCCGGGCATTCACTGGCTCAATCGCGAGCCGGGCCTCCATGAGCTCCGCAAAATCTTCGCGCGTGAAAACCGGGGCCACCCTGTAACCCTTGAGCGCAACTCGGCGGACCATGCCTGTATGCTCCAGCCTCGCCAACGCCTCACGCACGGGTGTCGGGGAAACGTCCAATTCCCGGGCTGTGCCGTCAATGCTGACCGCGGCTCCCGGTTCGAGTCGGCCGTCCATGAGCCAGGCCAGAAGTTCTTCGTAGACGTGGTCGGCGAGAACCTGGCGGCTGACGGGTCGGCCGGGGGCACGGTCCCGTGAGGAAGCGAGTTTCATAGACAAATCCTATAGGAATGGTCCCCCCGTGGCGGCTTAGGACGTGCCTTACTGGCCCTGAAGCCTCTCCCGCACGATCGCGCGTCGGATTCTGCTGGATCACTCCCCGCGAACGAGGAAAATTCCCCGTGATTTCGGGGTCTCCAGAGTGTGCCACCTCGAGTGATCCAGCAGAATGTCTCGCCATGGCACGGAAATCGGGATGGCGAGAGCGGCAAAGGCCTTAAAACCGCGACGGCGGCACCGTTCGCAGGTGCCGCCGTCGGAGTTTCGGGGGTTCTAGTTGGCGTAGAACGGGTAGTCGGTGTACCCCTTGGCGCCTTCGCCGTAGAACGTGGACGGATCCGGCTCGTTGAGCGGGAGGCCCTCACGCCACCTGCGTGCGAGGTCCGGGTTGGCGATGGCGGGGCGGCCGACCACGACCGCGTCGGCGTGACCGTCGGCCACAAGTGCCACGGCTTCATCCAGTGTGGTCACTTCACCGAAGCCGGTGTTCACCAGGAACGTGCCGTTGAAACGCTCGCGCAGGTCCTGGACAAGCTCACCCTTGGGATCGTGGTGGAGGATGCTGAGGTAGGCCAGGTTGAGCGAGGCGATGGTGTCCACCAGGACTTCATAGGTGGCGCGGACATCGGCGGGGTCGGTCTCGGCGATCCCCTGGACCGAGTGCTCTGGGGAAATCCGGATTCCGACCCGGTTGGCGCCCAAGGCTTCAACCACCGCGTTGACGGTCTCGATCACGAAGCGTGCACGGTTTTCCGGGGAGCCACCGTAGCTGTCAGTGCGGACGTTGGTGTTGGGTGCCAGGAATTCGTGCAGCAGGTAGCCATTCGCAGAGTGCAGCTCCACGCCGTCGAATCCGGCCTCGACGGCATTCCGGGATGCCGTGACGATTTCCTGGATTACCGAGGGAAGTTCATCGGTGCTCAGTTCGCGGGGCACCGGGTACGGCTTCTTGCCGTTCGGCGTGCGGACTTCGCCGTCGATGGGCACGGCACTGGGTGCCACGATCTCGTGACCACCGGTGATGTCCGGGTGGGAAACGCGGCCACCGTGCATAACCTGGGCGAAAATGCGGCCGCCCTCGGCATGAACAGCGTCGGTCACCTTCTTCCAGCCTGCGAGCTGTTCCTCCGTGACGAGGCCGGGCTGCCCGGGGTAGGACTGGCCTGCAGGAGTGGGGTAGGTGCCCTCGCTAACGATCAGACCAAGGGAAGCACGCTGCCGGTAGTGTTCCACAACCAGCGGGCCGGGAACACCCTCGACACCTGAACGGAGGCGGGTCAGCGGCGCCATGACCAAGCGGTTGGGAAGTTCAATCTCGCCGAGAGTCAAAGGGGAAAACAACATGGGCAGTGCCTTTCAAACGGGAACAGGTCCACTGGCGGCAACTGCCACGCGCCTGCAACTATTCCTGTTGAGACGGGGATCACACGACGACGACGGCGGCACTCCGCCTCCTGCCGAAAGGCCGAGTGCGGCCGTCGCTGGGTGTTTTGCCGCAGAAGGAAGCGGAAACTAAGGATGCACGATGATCTTCACAGCGGTGTCGTTGTGGTTGATCAGGGCGTCGAAGCCCTTGTCCACCAGGTCTTCCAGCGCGATGCGACCCGTGATGAACGGTTTGAGATCCACTTTGCCTTCCTGCACAAGTTGGATCGCGGCGGCATGATCTCCGCGATACGCAATGGTTCCCCTGAGGTCGATCTCCTTGAGCACGATCTTCTGCATATCCACAGTGGCGGGCCTGCCCCAGATGGACACGTTGACCACCACCCCGGCAGGCCTCACGACATCCAGCATCGTGTCCAGGACGGCGTTCACGCCCGCACATTCGAAGGCAGCGTCCACACCGGCCCCGTTAGTCAATTCCAGTACCCGTGCTTTGACGTCCTCTTCGCTCGGATCAACGAGGTAGTCCGCAACGCCCGTGGACAGCGCTCTGTCCTTCCGGGCTGCCGAGAGCTCCGTGACGATCGTGGTGACGCCGAGTCCTTTCAGCACCGCCGCGGTCAGCAACCCGATCGGCCCGGCACCCCCGACGACGGCGACCGCACCCGCCGTCAGCTCGGCCCGCGAGACGGCGTGATAGGCCACCGACAGAGGTTCAATGAGTGCGGCTTCGTCCAGCGGGACATCGCCCACTGGGTGGACCCAGCGCGCGTCCACGACGATCTTCTCGCTGAGACCACCGCCTCCTCCTGCGAGGCCGATGAATCCCATACGGGTGCACAGGTTGTAGTTCCCGGCTTTGCACGGGTCACACTCATCGCACACGAAGTAGGGCTCCACCACCACACCGTCCCCCACCGCGAGGCCAACAACACCGTCGCCCAACTCCTCGACCGTGCCGGAGAACTCGTGCCCCATGGTCACGGGCAAGTCCTCTCCTGCGAGCGGGTGGGGGTGGCCTGCGTGCGGAATGAAGATGGGGCCTTCCAGGAATTCGTGCAGGTCTGTTCCGCAGATACCGCACCAGGCAATGCCGATCTTGACCGCGCCAGGCCTGAGGGGCGGTTCGGGAATGTCTTCCACCCGCAGGTCCTTTTGACCATGGAATCGTGCAGCTTTCATGGAATACCGCCTTTCAGCGCGTGTGGTGCGATGGCTGGAGTTCGTACACCGGGGTCGGCAGACCTTCTGCCCGGGCCTTGAGCTGCAGCGCCAGGTAGGTGGAGTAGTGCCGGCTTTGGTGCAGGTTTCCGCCGTGGATCCAGAGGTTCTGCACGTTGGTGGGCTTCCACATATTGCGCAGTTCCCCTTCCCAGGGACCGGGGTCCTTCGGGGTGTCGGAACCGAATCCCCAGCATTTCCCGACCGCGTCCGCCACCTCGGGCGAGACGAGGTCGGCGAGCCAGCCGTTCATGGAGCCGTAGCCGGTGGCATAGATGATGACGTCGGCTTCGAGCTCGGTGCCGTCGGCCATCACGACCGCGTTGCCCGTGATCTTGCTGACCTGGCCGTTCGCGAGTTTCACGCGTCCGTCGATGATCAGCTGGGAGGCGCCGACGTCGATGTAGTAGCCGGATCCGCGTCGCAAGTACTTGAGGAACAGGCCCGAGCCGTCCACTCCAAAGTCGAGGTCGAAACCGGCCGCCTCAAGCTGGGAGTAAAACTCTGCGTCACGCGCCGCCATCTGCTGGTACACCGGGATCTGGGCCTCTGGCAAGATCCGGTATGGCAAGGAGGCGAAGAGAAGGTCTGCTTTTTCGGTGGTCACTCCGTTGGAGAGTGCCTTTTCTGAGTAGAGATCGCCGAGCGCCAGGTCCATCAGGGACTCACTTCGAGCGATGTGCGTGGAAGAGCGCTGGACCATGGTGACGTCGGCGCCGTGTTCCCAGAGGTCCGCGCAGATATCGTGGGCCGAGTTGTTCGAGCCGATCACTACGGCCTTCTTGCCCGTCCAGTCTCCGCCGCCGGGGTGTTTGGAGGAATGGTATTGCTGCCCGAGGAAGCTCTCGGCGCCGTCAAACACGGGGACGTTCGGGTAGCCGGAGACGCCCAAGGCGAACACCAGCTGCTTCGGACGCAAGGTGACTGGTTCGCCGTCGCGCATAACGCTCACTTCCCACTCGCCCCGATCCGCGTCCCAACGGGCGTTGGTGCACTCGGTCTTGGACCAGTAGTTCAGTTCCATGATCCGGGTGTAGTGCTCCAGCCAATCGCCGATTTTGTCCTTAGCGGCGAAGACGGGCCAGTCGTCCGGGAACTTCATGTAGGGCAGATGGTCGTACCAGACAGGGTCGTGCAGGTGCAGCGACTTGTAGCGGTTGCGCCAAGAGTCGCCCGGTCGCTCGTTCTTCTCGACGATGATGGTGGACACTCCGAGCCTCCGCAGCCGCGCTCCGAGGCCGATCCCGCCCTGGCCGCCCCCGATGATGACAGTGTTGGGTTGCTCCTCGTAGCCCAGCTTGGCTTCCTGCTCTTCCTTGAGTTCGAGCCAGGATTTGCGGCCTTTGCTGATGTGGTGGGCCACCCCTTGCTCCCGGTTGGGGCCCTTCTTTTCCTCGAAACCCTTGAGTTCCTGCATCGTGGTGAGCAGGGTCCAGCATTTGCCATTGCGCAGCCGAAGATGCGCATGGCCACGAGCCTGCGCAGTCTCAAAGTCCACCCAGGCTTCGACGTTGGCCGCATCGCCGGTAGCATCTTCGGCGAGCTTCCAGTTGCTTGGCTGCACGTCCGGGAGCGTGGCGTCCAGCATGCGCTTGATCTCGGGCTTGCCCTCGAGGGTCTTCAAATTCCAGGTGAAGGAGACGAAGTCGCGCCAATACGATTCGTCCTCGAACAATTCCAATGCGGCCTCGGTGTTGTTGCTGTGCAGCGCCTCTTCGAACTGCGCCAGCCAAGCCTCGGCTACGCCGTTTGCGGTCTCAGGCATTTCTCCTCTTTCCATCGCTGACGATGAGCCAATTTCCCCGTTCCATGGCAGCTGTCCGGTGAGTGACTCGCATCACAAGTAGATGTCTCAGGGGGTTACAATCGGGTGACACGAACTCCCTCCCCTGTTTCCACGCAGGTTTGGGCCGTTCGATCCAGCGATTCAATGGCGAGTTGGGAGTTTGCGCATGCGTCACGGCCCGAGCGCGCTGATCCCGGATCCGGGACTGCGCTTCTCCTCGCCGCTGGAGTACGCAAAGACGCTCCGAACCGCCCACGAAGCTGCGTTGTCCGGCGCCCCGCACCCCCTTCTGTCCGCGTCCCTCGTGGAGTCTTGGCAGCGGTCCATCGCACTGGGCATCAACCCCGACCGGCACAGCCCGGCCCACCGCCACGACGTTGCCGAAGCCCGTTCGCTCGGCGCAGGACACCGCCTGGCGAGCGTGGTTCCGGCGCTCTCGCAACTCCTTGCCGATGAGTCCGCCACGGGCCGGCACCTGCTGATCGTCACTGACCACTCTGGCGAGGTGCTCTGGAGAATAGGCAGCGGTTCCGCGCTGCGGCAGGCCGATTCCCTCGAATTCGTGGAGGGTGCCGATTGGTCCGAGGGGGGAGTCGGCACCAACGCCATCAGCGAGGCCCTCATCTCCGGGAACGCCGCCCAACTCTTCTCTGCCGAGCACCTCGTCCGGACCCACCATGATTGGGCATGCACCGCGGCGCCCATTCGGGACCCCTTCACCGGAGACATCGTCGGGATCCTGGATGTTTCGGGGCCGATCCATTCGGTGACGCCGGACAGCCTGCGGATGGTGCGTTGCGGCGTCCGGCTCGCGGAGGAACTATTGCGTTCGGAAGGCGCGGCGGCGGACCATAGCCGGCGCACCACCGTCACGCATTCCCGTCCCGGTTCCGCTTCAACACTGTTCCTGCGGCTCCTCGGCGACAAGCCGACGGCAGAGCTCGACGGCGGCGGCGCGCTTCCCGTGACGCTGCGCCGAGCGGAGATCCTGGCGTTGCTCGCGTCCAGGACGCGCGGATGGAGCGCAGACGAGCTCGCGTATGAGCTGCATGGCGAAGATGGCGCCGCCACAGCCATCCGGACGGAGATGCACCGGATCCGTGCGTTGCTCGGCAATGTGGTGGAGGCGAATCCGTACCGTTTTGCCGCTGGCGTCACAGTTGTGACCGACGCCATGCTGGTCGCTCAGAATTTGCGGTCCGGGCGGGTGCACGATGCCGTCGCCGCCTACTCCGGGCGCATCTTGAACCGTTCAGCGACCATGGCCATAGAACTGATGCGCGACGAGTTGGATCAGGCTGTCGCCGCGTCGGTTCGGTCAAGCGGCGACGCGGAGCTCATCAGCCATTGGTGTTCCACGGATATGGGCTCCGACGATTCCGAGGCCGCGATAACCCTGGCGAGGCTCATGGCTCCCGGCGATTCACGGTTTCAGCTGGTGCAGGCACGACTGGACCGGATCGACAGGGAACTTCGGACGTAGTCGCTTCGCTTGTCCTCGTCGTTCTAGGGGACGCCCGGGCAGCCCTCGCCACGCGGATTCACGATGCAGTTGTCGGCGTAATTGCGCGTGATCGACCTCCAGACGCTGACCTTCTGTGAGGGCGACGCGAACTGACCTGTGCCGGGAATCGGCATGTTCGGGCCACCGTTCACGGAGTAGGTGCCGCGGAAGGTGGTGGTCACGGACAACTGAAAGTCACCGGTCTGTTGATACACGTGGCTTGTTCTCGTCTTTTGGCCCCATTCCGCTTCCGGAAGTGGCCCGCCCGCAAAGGGTGTTGGCCCCCGAGTGCTGCCGTCCCCATAGCTATATACGTACTCCACGGGGGTTGCGACTATGTGGACTCTCTGGCCGAGGAGCGTCACATCGAATTGCTGCTCAACGGCGTCGGCGAAGATGTTGGTTTCAGCGCCCTTGAGCGTGTGCGGGCTTGGCTGGGCGGTCAGGTTTGCGGGCCTGATCGGAAGGTTGCGGAAGTCGCTCTCAATTCTCGCCGCAATTCTGGGCAGGACGTCCTCTGGCTTTTGGTCGTAGAGGCAGGACGGACCGTTGTTGCCCGATTTCCAGTCAATCCACGTGGGATTTGAAATCGCCTTAGGCGCGACTTTCCAGATGACTGGCGTTCCAGATTTCCCACCAGGTTCGCGTGGCGGACATTGCACCTGCCCGGGTAGGCACTTCTTATCCAAGGCATTGTCCTCGACCTGGCATTGGAGCTCTGCCTTGTATTGGTTGGGGTCGTCGCTGACGTGGTTTAGAGGGGCGGGGACGATTTCACCGGTTTGGGGGTCACGAATCCACCTGGCCGAGACGTCGATTCCACCTTTTTGAATTCCCGCCGACACTCGGTCATCGTCAAGGGCTGAGGCGAGTGTGGCTGGAGCGACAAACACCGCGGCCAGAACAATTGTCCCTATGGTCGACTTTCGCAAATTCATGGCGCACTACTGAATCAATCCGAGGTCTTTGACCTTCCAAGACCCTGATTCGAAAGCGCCAATCATGACTATCGCCGAGTTCGATGGAGGCGTTGAAGGCTGCCCCACGCTTCCATCCGCATCGTAGTAGTCGATCTGGCTTTGGATCGTCTGAATCGTCACTTGCTGAGAAAGCGCCTCGGATTTGAAGTTTGCTTCAACCGACGGAGTTGTCATCTTGCCACCAACAACCCATCGTCCTTTTACATATGCGGACTCGAGACCCTGCTTGATTCGATTACAGAAGACGCATTCCGCAGATGTCATGGCTGACCAAACAGCCATGTCCCCAGTCTCATAAGCGTAGGAAAGCGCCTGGAACCAGTACCTGGCAAACGCCTCCACGCCTTCCTTGCTGTTCGCCTTCGCGGCCTCCGGCAGCACCGGGATGGGCACGTTCTCGGCTTTCCCGTTAGCGTCGGCGGGCTTGTAAGCAAGGGTCGGAGAGGGCGTAGCCGTGGCAGTTGCAGAAACCGTAGGCGTGGCGGATTGTCCGGTCTGGGGCTCGGTGCTGTTCACGCACGCGGTCAGCGTCAACGCCGCTGCGAGGCCGACAATGATGAATAGGCGGTTGCGAGCAGAAACCGAGGTGCGTGGAGTCATGGTTTGCTATCCCCAAATAGTTTTCAAGACTAAACGTTCCCAAAATGGTAGCTCACTTCCTTATCTTTGCGGGAAAGTTATCCACAGGCTCCGGTTCACTACCCCGCTTCGCTTCACCAGCGAGGCGCGGGACATCAAAACACTACAAAGACAGACCAAAGGCCTCGACGACGGGACCGCGGCCAGGCCGCCCATCCGTCGTCGAGGCCCATGGGGCCTTTTGAACTCCCCCCTACTTTTGAGCCGGCAGGACCAACTCCCCCGACTTGTCCGTCGACAAAGCGAGCGAAGAGATGAACTGCGGCTCGCCGTCGGGCCCGTCCTGGGCGGACCGGACCATGTCCGGACGCTCGAACTCCAGGCCCGTCACGTGGCACAAAAGCTTGGAGTCGCTCGGGTTGCCGTCGGCGTCGAACATAGGCAGCTCGATTCCGTCGTCCGCGCGGCGGAGATAGTACTTCCCTCGGGTCAACACGGCCAATGCCGGCGGCAGCACAAGCGCCAGCCCGACGGCGAAAATCGGCGAGTATGGCTGGACAGCCGAACCGAAAGCACCGAAGAACACGGCAATCGACACAGTGGCCGACACCAGCATCGAGATAAAGCCGACCGGGTTGACTGCGTAAAGCATGCCGCGGCGGAACTCGGGAACCTGCGGCGAAATCTTGAGCAAGTATTTGTTGATCGCAATATCGGACGCCACCGTAACCACCCACGCCATGGCGCAATTCGCGTAGAAACCAAGGATCGTATTGAGGAATTCGAACATGTTGGCTTCCATCAGCACGAGCGCGATCACCAGGTTGACCACCACAAACACCATCCGCCCCGGGTAGCTCTTGGTGATACGCGTGAAGCTGTTGGTCCACGCGAGCGAGCCGGAGTAGGCGTTGGTCACGTTGATCTTGATTTGCGAAATGACCACGAGCACCACGGCCAAGGTCATGGCCAGCCACGCCGGCATCATTTCCTGGTAGACGCCAAGGAATTGGTGCACCGGCTCGTTCGCATGGACGGAACCGGCCGGATCCAGGGTGGCGATCAGGTAAATGGCAATGAACATGCCCACGATCTGCTTGATCGCGCCGAAGATCACCCAGCCAGGACCGGCCAGGATCACGGCTCGCCACCAGGCACCGCGGTTCTCGGCGGTCTTGGGCGGCATGAAGCGCAAGTAGTCAATCTGTTCCGCGATCTGCGCCATGAGTGACAGACAGACACCTGCGGCGAGCATCACGGACGCCAAGTTGGTTCCTTCGGCCCCGGATTTGCCTGTGAACGCGAAGAACTCCCCGATGCTGTCCGGGTGCGAAATCACCAAATATCCTACGGGAACCACCATGAGCAGGAGCCACAACGGGGTGGTCCACACCTGCAATTTGGACAAGGCTTTCATCCCGTAAATCACCAAGGGAATGACAATAAGCGTGGACGCCGCATAGCCGAGCCACTGCGGGATGCCCAGCCCAAGCTCGAGGCCTTGCGCCATGATGGAACCCTCGAGCGCGAAGAAGATGAACGTGAAGGTCGCGAAAATAACGTTGGTGACCACCGAGCCGTAATAGCCGAATCCGGATCCCCGTGTGATGAGGTCAAGGTCGATGTTGTAGCGCGCCGCGTAATAGGCCAAGGGGAAACCGGTGGCGAAAATGACGATCGCCGCCACCACAATTCCGAAAATAGCATTCACAGTGCCATAAGAAATACCGATATTCGCGCCGATCGAGAAATCAGCCAAATAGGCAATTCCACCGAGCGCACTCGTCGCGACCACGCCAGCACCCCACTTGCGGTAGGACCGTGGCGCGAACCTGAGGGTGTAGTCCTCCAGGCTCTCCTTCGCTGCACTCATCGCATCGGCGTTGCCCGTCGTGCGGCTCCCGGCGCCTAGCGTCTCGGAAGGTTCGACGGCGGCGACCCCCTTCGGGGAGCGGCCCGCCGTCGGGAGTTCAAGTACTTGCGTTGTCTTCGAATCGTCAGTCATCCCCGCAACTTTCCTCGTCTGGACATGCGCTTGACGCTATCGGCGGGATGAAACCACCGAGTCTCCACGATGTTTCAGCGCTGTAACTTATCCAGCGAGTCGGCCGCCAAGATTGCAGCTCCGGGTTTGTGGACGTCCAACAAAATCGCGAGCCCACAGGCGCACTACCGTCATGAAGGAACGCACCATCCCCTGCAAGTAGCGGCCGAGGAGCACCATGACTACCCAGCCAAACCCAAGGCGTACGTCCACTTATCCGATTCTGGAAACAGCCCGCGAGCAAGTCCTTGCCAAAGGCGAGGGCCTTAGCGAATCCCAGCTGCTCGAGATCCTGGAACTTCCGGACGAGGCCATCCCGGAAGCCCTGCAGCTTGCCCACGAAGTCCGCATAGAGCACTGCGGCGAGGACGTGGAAGTAGAGGGAATCATCTCCATCAAGACCGGAGGATGCCCCGAGGACTGCCACTTCTGCAGCCAATCGGGCCTGTTTGACAGTCCGGTCCGGGGCGTGTGGCTCGACATTCCCGAGCTCGTTAAGGCCGCAAAGGAAACCGCGGCCACCGGGGCCACCGAGTTTTGCATCGTTGCTGCCGTCCGCGGCCCGGACATCAAGCTCATGAACCAGATCAAGTTCGCCATCGACCGCATCAACGCGGAGGTGGACATCAACATCGCCTGTTCCTTGGGCATGCTCACCCAGCGCCAAGTGGACCAACTCGCCGAGTGGGGCGTCCACCGCTACAACCACAACCTCGAAACGGCGCGCAGCTACTTCCCCGAAGTCGTCACCACCCACAGCTACGAGGAACGCCTCGACACCTGCAACATGGTCAAGGCGGCCGGCATGGAACTTTGCTGCGGCGCCCTGATCGGCATGGGCGAAACCACCGCCCAGCGGGCCGAACTCGCCAGCCAGCTCGCAGCCCTCGAACCCCACGAAGTCCCGCTGAACTTCCTCAATCCGCGCCCCGGGACTCCCCTCGAAAACCAAGGAATCATGGACGGCCAAGACGCCCTCCGCGCGATCGCGGCGTTCCGCCTCGCCATGCCCCGGACCGTGCTGCGTTACGCCGGCGGGCGCGAACTCACCCTGGGCGACCTCGGCACCCGCGAAGGCCTCATGGGCGGCATCAACGCGGTCATCGTCGGCAACTACCTCACCACGCTGGGCCGTCCCGCCGACGCGGACCTCAACCTCCTCGTGGAGCTGAACATGCCCATCAAGGAACTCCAGAAGTCGCTGTGAGCACGACCGTTCCAAACACCGAGACGGCAAGCTTCTGCGGGCACTGCGGCGAGGCCGCCGCGCAAGGCGACCCGGCAACCCAAGGCGGACCCGCGCAGCAAAGCGGAGCCGCCGCGCAAGGCGATCCGGCAACCCAAGGCGGGCGCCCGACGTCGGATGCTCACCAAAGCTGCCGGCAGCGCCTCGCGATGGAACCCCCACGCTATTGCACCCAATGCCGGCGCCGCATGAAAGTCCAGGTCACGCCGCTCGGCTGGACCGCTGAATGCTCGCGCCACGGCCGGATCGCGCCATGAGTATTATCCAGCGTGACCGTGCAAGCCTCTGGCATCCGTACGCTCCGGCGTCGGGGACGCTGCCGTTGTGGGAAGTTGAAGCCGCCGACGGCGTGACACTGCGGCTCGTCGACGAAACGGGCAGCCGCCATGAGGTGCTCGATGCCATGTCCTCCTGGTGGGCAAATTCCCCAACGCCCGCTCACATCTGACGCCAAATTCCCAAACGCCCGCTCACATCTGACGCCAAATTCCCCAACGCGTTCATGGTCTTGCGGGCGCGAGCCGATAGCCAACGCCGCGGACTGTTTGCAGCCAGCGCGGGTTCTGCGCGTCGTCCCCAAGCTTGCGGCGAAGGTTGCCGATGTGGACTTCGACGGACCGTTCGTCGGCGTCACTCAAGTAGTTCCCGACGTCGTAAGGTTCGTTCCGGAGGCGGCGCACCAGGTCCGCTTTGCTCAAAACGGTGCGGCCTGCCTCTAGCAATGAGTGCAGGAGGTCGAACTCCGTGGGGGTCAACCGTACGTCCTGGCCGTCGATGGAAACGGTCCGCGTCGCGTAACTGAATACCAGCCCGTTGTGCTGGAAAGTCCGCTGGGAAGGCGCCTCTCCGGAACGATTTGGCGTGGCTCCGGAGCGCGGGCGGCGCATCATTGCTGCTACCCTGGCACGAAGTTCGCGGGGCCGGAAAGGCTTGGTCAAATAGTCGTCAGCGCCGGATTCCAAGCCCAGGAGCGTATCAAGCTCGTCGGTCCTGGCCGTCAACATGACGATATATGCATCAGAAAAGTTCCGGACCTGGCGTGCCACCTCGAAGCCATCAATATCCGGCAAGCCCAAGTCCAGGGTGATGACGTGCGGCCTTAGATCACGCGCTGCCCGGATTCCGGCTGCCCCGCTCGTCGCCAGGTGAACCTCGAAGCCAGCCTGGCTGAGGACGACGCGGACCAATTCCCGGATGTCGTGATCGTCTTCTATGACAAGCCCAACCCGTAATTCAGTCATTTGCAGCCCTCCCAGCCCGCTACGAATGGAAGTATATAGGGCTGCCGGTATCCTTTCTGGCATGCGACGGGACCTAGAACAAATGCGAATTCCGGCCTCATGAAACGTCCGTTTGAATGGGATGCACATAGCGGCCGGGTGATGTTCTTTCAGCACGCCTTCCATGAGTACTCACTCAAGGATCGCGTTGCACTCAGCCAATTGCCGCTGACTGTGACAGTGTGCCTCGTCGCGGTACTAGTGGCCCTCTATTTCCCCGCGACCCCCGGCAATCCCCTTTTCGTCATCTTTCTGGCTACCCAGGCTGCTGTCTGGCTCCTCTGCCACGCCGTTCCCTGGGACAGACTCCCTTCTCCGACGTTCCTAGCCATCCCGCTCCTGGACATAGTGTCCATCGGGTTGGGCCGTGAGGGAGGACAAGACAGCCCTATCGGAATCAGCCTCCTGACCGTCTTTCCCGTCATTTGGCTCTGCGCCTCGGGGCTGTATCGACGCTCTGCCCTGATTGTTTCCTTCCTGGGGCCGCTCGCCATGATCTGGGCGCCGCAATTCATCCATGGAACGCACACGCCGCAGGATCTGCTGCGTGGATTGCTGTTCCCCATCATGATGCTCGGCATCGGCGTGTCCATCAGCGTCATGACCCAGAGCATGGTCATGCAGCAAAAGCGCCTTGAGGAAAGGGACGCCGCGCTGCACCGGGCCCTGGACGACAGCCAGCAGAAGGAACGATTGCTCAAGACCGTTCTTGAAACCGTCCACCTTGGCGTCGTAGTTATTGACGCCGACGGGCGTGAACTGATGGCGAACCGCAAGCAGCGGGAGAACCAAGTGCTCGAGGCTTCCGGAGACACCGATCGCCACGGCAAGCCACAGCTTTTGGTTTTCGACGCGGACCGAGTGACCCCGACCGAGGCTGATCGCCGGCCGATGCGCCGTGCTGCTTTGAGGCAAGAGTTCACGGACTACCTCGTCTGGGTCGGGACGGGCAGGGAGCAGCGCGCTTTCACCACCAGCGCGCGGTCCATGAAGGACTGCAACGGGAACTACCTGGGTTCAGTGCTCGTTTTCGGTGACGTCACAGCCCTGGTGGACGCGCTCGCCGCGAAAGACGATTTCGTCTCGAACGTCTCCCATGAGTTCCGCACCCCGCTGACGTCCATCGCTGGGTACGTGGACCTTGTGCTGGAAGAGGCCGAAAACCTCCCCACGTGGGTGGTGCAGCAACTTGAGATTGTGCAACGAAACGCGGACCGGCTCCTCTCCCTCGTCTCCGACCTCTTGGCAGTCCGTTCGGGCCACATGATCGTCCAGCCACACGCGGTAGACGTTTCCGAACTCGTCAAGTCGAGCGTCGCCTCGGCCGAGCCGAAAGCGAACGACGGCGGAGTGCGGCTTCACATCGACGCCCCGGAACGCCTGGAGGCACACGTGGATGCCAACCGTATCTCACAAGTGCTGGACAACCTCATCTCCAACGCCATCAAATACTCTCCCGACGGCGGCGACGTCCACGTCACGCTGCGGCAAGAGGAAAACGCGCTGGTGTGCCACGTCAAGGACACCGGCATGGGCATGGACAAGCAGGACCAAGCCGATGCCTTCACCCGGTATTTCAGGGCCGGAAACGTCCGCAACACAGCCATTCAAGGCGTAGGTCTGGGGCTCTCCATCTGCAAGGCAATCGTCGATGCCCATGGCGGGACCATTGGCCTCGAGAGCGTCCCGGGCGAAGGAACAACCTTCACGTTCCGCGTCCCGGCCTGACCCTCCTGCGACCCCCGCTCACAAACAAGCCACCCCCGACCAACCCCCGCTCACATCATGTGATCGAGGGTTTTGGTTTTGGGCCACATACGTGAGCGAGCGTCGCAGGGAAAGCCCACATACGTGAGCGAGCGTTGCGGGAAAAGCCCACATACGTGAGCGAGCGTCACACGGGGCGCTGCGTAGACTGAGGATATGGGCGAGAGCCGCGACCTGCTGACGCCTGCGCAACGCAGCCTGAACATGTCCAAGATCCGGGGCAAGAACACCAAGCCCGAGCTTTTGGTCCGCCAACTCTTGCATGCCAAGGGGTACCGGTATCGGCTCCATGGCCGGGCCGCGGGCGGGAAGTTGCCCGGGAGCCCGGATCTCGTGTTTGCAGGCCGGCGCAAGGTGATCTTCGTGAACGGATGCTTCTGGCACTTCCACGATTGCAAGGCAGGCCAACACGCACCTACCGGCAACGCGGATTTCTGGGCAGCCAAGCGCAACCGGACCCGGGAGCGCGACGCCGGACAGCGCGAACTGCTGAGGGCCTCAGGATGGGAGGTTCTCACCGTGTGGGAATGCGAACTGCGCGACCGTTCGGCTTTGGAGAATCAGCTCACGCAGTTCCTCGACGGCGGCCGAACAGGAAATAGCTCAGCGGCCCAAAGAAATTGATGAAGCTTGCAGCCCGCCAAATAGCCTTGTTTCCCCTGATCTGGGCCGCCGGGGTCTTGGAAATGCTACGTTGCGCCGCGATAAGCAACGCCATCTGGCCTGCACCCGTCACGAGCACGCCCATCCGTTGCCCGGGGGTCATGTCCTTCCAGGTCTTCTTCTTTTTCTTGCCGTGCATGATGCCTCCATCTGCGGTGACTTGCTCTTTCAGGCTAGTCTCCCTGCCGCCCGGACGGAACACGCAGGCCCGTCACAGGCGCGCCTGGCGCACCACTTCTCCCCAGGACTGCTGGGCCAGGTCCGTGACGGCGGCAAGAATCTCCGCCGGTGGCCGCGACAAGTCCAGTGGGTACTCCACAATGTCGATGTCCGTGTTGAGGATCCGACGCAACTTCATCTCTCCCTTACCCGCATAGACCAGCCACGCCGTGGGCACTTGCAAGGCGGTGCAGTAGGCCAGGAGTTGGTAATGGTCCGCGTTCAACGATGCCCCGGAATCCGTGGCTGCGGCGTATTTGGAGTCGTACACCACAACGGGCCGGCCACCCAGGAAATGGACGGCGTCAGGGCGAACTGTGAGCCGGTCCGAATCCCGGACGGCCTCGTTGAGGGTGGCGCCGTATTGGAGTCGCATTTCACCCGGATGCGCCCGCATGGCCGCCCGCAAAGCCACACCTACGAATTCCTCAAACACAGTGGACATGTCCACGACAAACGAGGCGGCCTGCTGCTTCCCTTCGCCCGCTTCGGCAGAGGCATTCCGCAGGATGAGCTCGGCCAAGCGGAGGACGGGATGGTAGCGGAGATTCATCCGATTTGCCTGCCACCGCGGGAGGGGCGCCCCCGACTGCAGGCGCGTGACGGCGTCGAGCTTTCCCTTGAGCTGCCGCAAGCGGCTCAGGACGTTCTGCCGTACGCCGGGAACCTTGCCCATCCGCTCGAGCGCGGCGCGCAGGATGCGGTTTTCGGCAATGTCCTCGGTGAATTCGTCATAGGAGACTTCCAGCGGAACCAGCATCCCGGGGCGGCGTGAGATCTGGTCCGAGATCCGGATGCGGCCCTTGACCGTCCGGAGGGACTCGTCCACGGTGAGATAGCCCTGCAGCGGACCGCGGCTGAGGGCCCGCTCCGCCAGTTGGGCGAGAGACTCGGCCAGGGCGCTCCACAAGTCCTTGTGCTCGACGGCGGCCACGGAGTCCTCGCGGAAGCCCTGGTCCCCGGCGTAGCTGAGGAGGAACAGCAGCCGGTTCAAGCCCAGGCGGTCCTTGGGCCGGACCTCGAACTGGACGGTCGGAGTCCGCACAGACCCGACCTTGCCCACCGGCTCGACGCGGTAGAGGCCCATCCCCATGGGTGAGGCCTTCGCGAGCCCGCTCGAGTTGAGGAGGGCCGCGGCGTCCGGATCAAGCTTTTCCACGATGCCACCGGAGAGCTCGTCCATGACGATGTGCCGCACAGCCGGAGCCTTCGTGGAAGCGCGGGCCGCAGGTTTTCCGATGCCCGGGGCGCGGGCCGGACGCGGTGGCGCGGTCTTAGCGGACCGCAAGTCGACCCAACAACTGGTCCAGACCGAAGCGCTCCTCCAGCTGGGCCCGGTTCAACTGACCGTGGTAGTGCTCCTCCAGGAGCGGCATGAGTTCGTACTTCCAGATCCGGCGCAGCCCGGCGGGGTTCTGGGCCGCGTTCTTCATGAAGTACGAGGGGCCGATCATCAGGTCCCGGTCCCAGTCGTCGATGGAGTCGTTCAGGGCGTCAAGCAGGTCCGCGTTGAGGGTGTCCAGGCCGCCGGCAGTGAGGAAGCGCCGGAGCGAACCGCGGATCGGTTCCACTTTCGGGTGCAATTCCACGAACGCGAAGCGACGGCGGATGGCCGCATCCATCATGGCGATAGAGCGGTCCGCCGTGTTCATGGTGCCGATGATGTAGAGGTTGTCCGGCAGGCTGAACGGTTCGTTGGGGCTGTACTGGAGGTAGATGCGGTCGTCGCGGTATTCCAGCAGGAAGTACAGCTCACCGAACACTTTCGCCAGGTTGGCCCGGTTCATCTCGTCGATGATGAGGAAGTACGGCTTGTTGGAGTTTCCGGGCTTCGCAGCTTCTTCCGCGAGGCGCCGCAGCGGTCCGGCCACGAGCTTGAACGAGACCTGGCCGTCGTCGGTCTTGTCCGGCCGGTATCCCTCGAAGAAGTCCTCGTAGGCGTAGGACGGGTGGAACTGCACCAGCTTCACGCGCTCATCGGTGCTGTCTCCAGCGAGCTCGGCGGCCAAGTGCTTGGCGAGGTAGGTCTTTCCCGTTCCCGGAGGGCCGTAGAGCACCAGTTGGCGGTTCTCCTCCAGGAGCTCGGCAATCTCGGTGAGGGGCTCGAGCTCCATATGGAGGGACGCCGCGAACTCTTCAGTAAGGGGCCGGAACCCTTCAATCACGGGCTCGACGACGGCGTCCGGGGCGGCGGCGTCCTCGCCGTCGGATTCGGCTTCGGCGGGCAGGAGGGCCTGCAGCGACTGGATGACCCTCGTGACATCCACGACGATTCCCGAGGTGGAGAGCTGGCGCTGGACATGCCGCGGAGCCTCGGCAATGGGGTGGGTCTCATCGAACCAACGCACTTTGCGGCGGAGCCGGCGGTTGTCCTCGTTGTGTTCCGGCTCGCCCAGGACCACGCCGATCCTGATGGCCCCGGAGTTCTGGAACAGGGCAAGGTCGCCGGGCTTCATCACGGTCAGGAACGCGAAAACAGCGGTTTTTGTATCCTCACGCTCCACGTAGCCGAGGTGCTTGTAGTCCTCGTCCACGGCATGCTGGACCAGGCCTGCCGTCACGCCCGGGGAGAGTTCGCGGAGGTGTTCGACGTCGAGCGTTGCCTTTTCCTCGTCCCGCCAAGCGGCGAGAAGCTCCGCGGAGTCCTGGTGCGTGCGCAGCAGCCAGGCACGGCGGCCGGGATCTCCCACTTTGCGCCACTGGCTGACAAGCTGGCGGTCGTACCAATCGATGCGTTGGCCGGCCTGTTCGTCCAGGTAAAGCCGGATGCGGTGGACGTCCGCCGTGATGTCGGTTTCCGTTTCGCCATGGGCGCCGCCAACGAGCGACGCGAAAGCGTCCCGGATTTCACGCCGTTCAACGTCGGCGACCACGGGCTCGAAGTAGCTGGGCCACGCCAAGTATTCGATGCTGCGGCGGATGGCAGGCTGGTCCTCGGGGGTTGCCGCCGCGAGTTCGTGGAATTTCAGCGGGTCCTTGAGGGCCTTGTTGATGCTCGCGTTGGACTGGCCGTCGACGTGCGCCACGAACCGGCACAGCCAGGTGAGGTGGTCCCAGATGGTCCAGTTGAATTCCGCTGTCCGGTCACGGATGACGCCGTGATCGGTCATCCCCTGGTACAGCTCCTTGGGGAGTTCGAGCTCCCGATCGAGCCAGGACGCGGCTTCGGCAACGCGGGCGCGCTTCACCTTGAGGGATTTGACCTCATGCGCCAAAGGCAGGGACTGCAGGAAGAGAAGTTCGACGGCGAGCAACTTGGCCTCGCGCGAAGCCCCTTCCAGGTTTTGGCGCAGGTTGGTCATCATGGGTGCCTTGGCGTCTCCGACACCGCGTTCCAAGCGCTCCAGGAGCTCGCCGGCGGCGTCCACCGTCCAAGTGCGGGTACTGGCGTCGAGCGCCGAAGCCTTGCCTTGCAGCCCCGGGCCCAGCACGAACCACGCCGCATCTTCGATCTCCTTGGAGATACCGGGGGCACGGGTCAGTGGGGTTTTGGTGGAGGGAGTCACCATGCCAACTTACATGGTTTGGCTTGGTGCTGGCATCAGCAAAGCCAGCACCCGCGCCACATGCGTCCCGCTTCACACGTTCTGCCACATGCGTCCCACATCGTGCCTCCTGCCGCATGCGTCCCGCGCCGGTCCACCCCGGAACTTAGTGCATTCCGAAGCGGTAGCTGGCAGGCACCGGCTCCGCGGGGCACACTTCCTCCCACAGGGCAGCAATCCCGTCTTCTCCTTCCCGGATGTCCGGTATTTCGACGCCGGCCCGCAAAATCCCTGCCCCCTCCTCGCCTTTGCCGACGCGCGCGAGGGCGAGCGCCCTCAGGAAGCGGACGCGCCCGACGTCGGACATCCCGGCAGGTGCCTCGCTCACCAAGGCGAGTGCTTGGGCGGGGTTTCCGTGCCGGATGCTGAGGTTCATGGCTTCACTGAGCAACGGGAGGTTGGAGAGCTCCAGCCGGCTCGCCGTGGCAAGTTCAGCCAAGCCTTCGTCAGTTGCGTCGGTGGCCAAGAGCGCGAGTGCGCGGCCCCGGTGGGCGAGGACCGTGGAACGTGGCGAGAGGGCGTCGGCCATCAGGGCGGCATCGTATCCGGCGATCGCCCCGGGGAGGTCCTGCCGGGCATGCTTCATCGTGGCCAGGTGGAACTGCGCTTCCGCTCCGCCATCCTTGGCCAGCAGTTCTTCCCAATCGGCTCCAGCCACGAAACTCGCGGCGCCCAGGAAACTCGCTCCATCCAACAGGCTGTGCCAAGGACCTGTTTCCTCGATGGCCTCAGGGGTTGCCTCATCGGCGAAGGGAGTGCCGATTTCGTCCAGCCACCCGCGGCCTGAGTGCCGCCGTCGGGCAGCCTCCAAAGCACCCCAAGCGCTGCCGCGCACCAGCATCTCGTTCGGGGGCAGCGCATAGTTCCGTGCGGCTTCGGCGCGGGCGACTTCGAGCTCCGCGTCCGGGACGAGATCTTCCAGCCGGGCACTGGCGTGGGTCACGGCTGCATCCCAATCCCGGCCGTGGGAGGTTGCGGGGTCCAGCTTCGCGTTGCCGTAGGCCTCTACCCAGCTCCACTCGGCCCCGGCAGGCATGGCCAGATGCTCGAACTGGGTTTGCGCCAGACCAGCTTGGATTTCCGCGTAGGGCCCGGCCCCGGGACTGAGCCATTCCTGCCAGCGCTTCCCGCCGTCCCCCTGGCCCCACACGAACAGCTTCTTCCCGCGCAGGAGGCTGGTGGACAGCATGGCCAGGCCGTCGCCGTCGTGGTCTACAGCGGCGATCCAATGACGATGCCCGGGCTGGATGTCGAAGAAGAAATCCGCGGCGTGCGGGCTGTTGACCAGCCAGGTGGCATCCGTGCCTTGGTGTTCCGTGGGCCGGACGCGGGCGATGTCTGTGGTGTAATCGCTGCCGAAAGCCTCCGTCGCGGGCGCGATCACGCGCGTTTCAGCCGTCTCGGGAACAGCGGCGTTGCTCCACCAGTACATGGGGACCTCATGGTCATGCGGGTTCCTGATCCGGACCGCCGTGAGGAGGACGTCCGAGTCCTCAGGAAGCCACATGTCCACTTGGAAAACCACCTCGCGGAGGCGTTCGAACTCCCACATGCGCAGGACGTCGTGTCCTTCGGGAGTCTTGACGATGGCGGTGTGCAGCGGATCGCAGGTGGTGGGCGAGTGACCGCGGGTGCCGATGTTCCATTCGAGCCCGCCGGCGAACCAGGCCTTGCGCAACGCAATGTTGGCGAATTGCAGGGTCCCGTGGGTGTGGAGGAGCTGCTTTCCCGACGCCTTGTCGAAGAGCTCCCACAGCCGGCCGCCCAAGGTGGGGAGGACAACTGCACGCAGTTTGCTGTTTTCAAGCACGACGGCGGGCACGTCGTGGGCCGTCCGTTCGCGGGAGTAGCCGTCCTGCATCAAGTACGGGAACATGTTCGGAACTTGCCCATACCGGGCCGCAGCCTGGAGTTCCTCCGGGATGCCGTCGCCGATTCTGTATGGCTGGTCCAGTTCAGCCATGACCACGGGCAACGGGCTATCGGGGCCCAACTCCGCCATGTTCAGGGTGATAGTGGAGAAGCTCAGGTTTTGCATCTTTATGACTCCTGGAGGCTATTTTCGATCGCAATGCTTCACCCATCTTTGACCCAAGTCGCCACTGTGTAAAGGGAACCACCCAACTGACTCGCATTTGTTGTCGTTTACAGCGCCCAAAACGACAACAAATGCGAGTCAGTTGGGTATGTCACCGGGAGGCGGTTCGGGCGGCCCTGACAAGATCCCGGTTGGTGACCATGTACGCCGTCGGGTCTGAAGTTGCCGCAGTATCGGGAGCGCCAGCCGGGTTCTTCCACGTGGAAACCGTGGTCTTGGCTGACAAGTGGACCGCGCTCAATCCTGCCGCCTGCAGGACTGGGATATCGGCCAGGGCGAGTCCGCCGCCCGCCATGACTTCCAGCCGCCCCGCTGCCCGGTGGACCATACGCTCAAGGGTCGCGATCCCCTCCCCCACTGTCGCGGCGCCGCCGGAGCTGAGGACCCGCGTGAATCCAAGTTCCACGAGCTGTTCGACGGCGGCAGCCGGGTCCGGGGTTTGGTCGATGGCCCGGTGGAATGTCAGTTGGGCCTCGGAGTTGGTCTCCAAGGCCGTGTCGGCGAGCTTTCGAGTGGCCGGGACGTCGATATCAC
The DNA here is from genome assembly GCF_040702485.1 of Arthrobacter sp. NPDC080031. Taxonomy (NCBI): domain Bacteria; kingdom Bacillati; phylum Actinomycetota; class Actinomycetes; order Micrococcales; family Micrococcaceae; genus Arthrobacter; species Arthrobacter sp. NPDC080031. The sequence goes on along the minus strand of NZ_JBFBLA010000008.1, from coordinate 70,858 downwards.
CGGCGGCCGTGAGCACCCCGATCACCACCCCATGAGCTCCTTGGCTGAGCAGGAAACGGATCTCGCGGGCCATGGTGTCCACATCGGCGCCGGAGTACAGGAAATCTCCCGGCCGGCTGCGGATCAGCGGGTGGATCTCCAGCCGTCCGTCGGCTGCTTCCTGCGCGGCATCCATGAGGCCTTGACTCGGGGTCAGTCCACCGAGCTCCAACGCGGTGCAAAGTTCAATCCGGTCTGCGCCTTCTTCGGCGGCAACGGCAGCGCCCTGGGCACCGACGGCGACGATCTCGAGCTTCATGGGGAAACTCTACGGCCACCGGGATGCACAGGGCGCTGCTGCCATGCTTCGCTAGGCCCGATACGGCTCCAACTGCTGCTTCTGCTCGGGAGTGAGCCTGCGGACACGGCCCGTGGACTCGTCGACGAACGCCAGATGGGTACTGGCGTTGACGCAGTCCTGGCCGGTCACGGGATCCTTGATGACGTAATGGAGGTCAAAGCTGGCCCCCTTCACGGCGCCGACCCAGATCTCAACAACCGCAGGAATGTTCCGGTACTCCAAGGTCCGGACATACCGGACCTTGTGCTCCACCACAAGGGTCATGACCCCGTCCTCAACAGAGTCGAAAACTGAGACCGGCGCTTCCACTCCGGGGAGTCCGGCACCGCGCGGCGGACCGAAGGCCGCGATGCGGGCCTCTTCGAGCATGCGCACGATCTGGACGTTGTTGATGTGCCCGTACGCGTCCATGTCTCCCCAACGCATCGGCACTTGTACGGTAATTCGCTGGCTCAGCTGTGCACCGCCGTCGAGTCATTCACAACGGTTTCCTCGGCATCCTCACCGGCAAACTGCGACATGTACAGGCGGTAGTACGCGCCCTGCAACGCCAGCAGTTGGTTGTGGTTGCCCTGCTCCACGATGCTGCCGTTTTCCATCACCAGGATGGTGTCGGCGTCGCGGATTGTGGACAAACGGTGGGCGATGACGAAGCTGGTGCGATCCGTGCGGAGGGCAGCCATGGCCTTTTGCAACAGCAGCTCGGTACGGGTGTCAACGGAGCTCGTGGCCTCGTCCAGGATCAACAGCGAAGGATCGGAAACGAAGGCCCGCGCAATGGTGATGAGCTGCTTCTCACCGGCGCTGACGTTGTTGCCTTCCTCGTCGATGATGGTCTGGTAGCCATCCGGCAGGGCGCGCACGAACCGGTCCACGTAGGTGGCTTTGGCCGCCTCCATGATCTGTTCCTCGGTGGCGTCGAGGTTGCCGTACTTGATGTTGTCGTAAATGGTCCCGCCGAACAGCCAGGCGTCCTGGAGCACCATTCCCACCTTGGAGCGAAGCTCGGAACGGCTCAGCTCCTTGATGTCCACGCCGTCCAGTGTGATACGCCCCGAATTGAGCTCGTAGAACCGCATGACGAGGTTGACCAGGGTGGTCTTGCCCGCACCGGTCGGTCCGACAATCGCCACGGTGTGTCCGGGCTCCGCGCTGAGGGAAAGGTTCTCGATGAGCGGCTTGTCGGCAACGTAGCTGAAGGACACGTTCTCGAACTCGACGTGGCCGTCCGTGCGCGGGGGCAAGTGGCGGGCCGCGTTCTCCGGCATTTCCTCATCGGCATCCAGGAACTCGAAAACGCGCTCAGCCGAAGCGACACCTGACTGGAGCATGTTGGCCATGCCTGCGATCTGGCCGAGCGGCTGGGTGAATTCACGCGAGTACTGGATGAAGGCCGTGGCATCGCCAAGGCTCATGGAACCGGAGGCCACGCGCAAACCACCGACGACGGCGATGCCCACGTAGCTGAGGTACGAGACGAAGTTCATGGCCGGGAAAATGATGCCCGAAACAAACTGTGCCCCGAACGAGGCCTTGTACAAGGCTTCGTTGCGTTCGTCGAAACGCTCCAGCATGTCCGCGTCGCGCCCGAAGACCTTGACGAGCTCGTGACCCGAGAACGATTCCTCGATCTGGCCGTTGAGCGAGCCGGTGTTCTTCCATTGGGCGGCGAAGAGCTTCTGGCTGCGCGAGCCGATCACGCCGGCAAGGACACCGGAGAGCGGCAACGCAACAAGCGCGATCAGGGCGAGCTGCCAGGAAACGATGAACATCATGATGGTGATGCCGAAGACCGTCAGCACCGAACTGACCAGCTGCGCGAACGCCTGCTGCAGCCCTTGCTGGACGTTGTCGACGTCGTTGGTCACCCGGGAGAGGATGTCGCCGCGCTGGCGGGTGTCGAAGTAGTTCAGGGGCAAGCGGTTGAGCTTGGCCTGGACGTCGTTGCGGAGCCGGTTGATGACCTTCATGACGATCTTGTTCAGGATGTAGCCCTGGGCCCACAGGAAGATGTTGGCCACGAAGTACATCAAAAGCACGATCGAGATCAGGAACGTGAGCTTGGAGAAGTTGATCCCATTGGTGAGCTCCATTTTGGAGACCATGTCCGCGAAGTTGTTCTGGCCGGCCTGGCGGAGTCCTTCGGCGAACGCCGCTTGGCTCACGCCGGGAGGCAATTGCTTGCCCATGACGCCGCCGAAGATGACGTCCATGGCGCTGCCAAGGATCTTCGGGGCGATGACGTTCAGGACGACGGAGACCACCACGAGGCCGATGACGAAGACGACCCCTGCAGCCTCCGGCTTGAGCAGCCCGAGAAGCCGCTTGGCCGACGGTCCGAAAGCCTTGGCCTTCTTCGCCGGCAGGTTGCCGAACATGCCGCCGTCGGCTTCGCCCGGGGTGTATTCGGTTTCCTCAATGTCCTCGTCGTCCGCTACCGCGGCGTTCTGCTGATTCTGTTCGCTCATGCCACTTCCTCCGCGCTCAGCTGGGATTCGACGATCTCCTGGTACGTGGGTGACGTTTCCAAGAGTTCTTCATGGGTGCCGCGGTCAACGATTCTGCCGTTGTCCAGGACCAGGATCTGGTCCGCGTCCGCAATGGTCGAGACGCGCTGGGCCACGATGATGACCGTGGCATCCTGCGTCTTTTCCTTCAGCGCCCTGCGAAGGCGGGCGTCCGTGGCCAAATCCAGGGCCGAGAAAGAATCATCGAAGAGGTAGACCTTGGGCTGCGTCACCAGGGCCCGGGCGATGCAGAGGCGCTGCCTCTGGCCACCGGAGACGTTGGTGCCGCCCTGCGCCACCCGACGGTTGAGGCCGGAAGACTTTTCCATGACGAAGTCCTTGGCCTGGGCGGTCTCCAGGGCATCCCAGAGTTCCTGGTCCGTGGCGTCGGTCTTGCCGAAGCGCAGGTTGTGTTCGATGGTTCCGGAGAACAAGTACGGCTTCTGCGGCACGGTGGCCACCCGGCTGGTGATTTCGTCGCGGTCCAGGCTGGTGACCGGGACGCCGTCGAGCAATACGTCCCCGGACGCTACGTCGTACAGGCGCGGCAGCAGCGACACCAAGGTGGTCTTGCCTGCGCCGGTGGAACCGATGATCGCGAGGGTCTGCCCCGGCTCCGCGGTGAAGGAAATGTTGCTCAACACGGGAGCTTCAGCGCCGGGGTATTTGAAAGTGACGTCGCGGAATTCGACGCGCCCCTTCTTTTCGGCGGGCGCCACTGGCGCCTTCGGATCGTGGATGGAGGGTTCGACGTCGAGCACCTCGCCGATGCGGTCCGCGCACACGGAGGCGCGCGGGATCATCATGGCCATGAAGGTACCCATCATGACGGCCATGAGGATCTGCAGGAGGTACTGCAGGAAGGCAGTCAGGGAGCCTACCTGCATGTTGCCGGCGTCCACCCTTTGGCCGCCGAACCACAGCACCGCCGCCGTGGAAAGGTGCAGGATCATTCCAATGGCCGGGAACATCAAGACAAACAGGTTGCCGATCTTGACTGAAACCAGGGTGAGGTCCTTGTTGGCGTCGCCGAAGCGCTTGGCCTCGTACGGTTCACGGACGAAGGCCCGGACCACGCGGATGCCGATGATCTGTTCGCGCAGGACGCCGTTGATGGCGTCGATCTTCTTCTGCATGGAGCGGAAGAGCGGCATGAGCCTGGCCACGAGGTAACCAACCACGGCCACGAGGACAGGCACCGAAACCCAGACGAGCCAGGAGAGGCTAAGGTCCTCGCGCAAGGCCATGATGATGCCGCCAACACACATGATGGGCGTGGACACCATGAAGTTCAGGCCCATCAGCATGAGCATCTGGACTTGCTGGACGTCATTGGTGCCGCGGGTGATCAACGTGGGTGCGCCGAAGCTGTTGACGTCCTTGGCCGAGAAGCTGCTGACCTTGCGGAAGACGTCCCTGCGCAAGTCGCGGCCCATGGCCATGGCCACGCGGGAGCCGAAATAGACTCCCGCGATGGCCGCAATGACCTGGCCGAGCGCGACCGCGAGCATCAGGGCTCCGGTTTGCCAGATGTAGTTGGTATCCCCCCGGGATACCCCTTCGTCGATGATTTTTGCGTTGAGGCTTGGAAGGTAAAGGGTGGCAATGGTAGACGCCAACTGGAAGATGATAACGGCCAGTATCTGCGGCACATACGGCTTGGAGTAGCGCCGTATCAGGGTGACAAGCATGCCCACGGATCCTTAATGAGAGTGCGCGAATGAATGAGTGCGAATGACTAAATACTGCGAATGACTAAATGCATTGATAGCAGCAGGCGCTGACAGTATTAGTCCCTCAACTCTACGAAATCCGTTGCCTCAGCGAAATATCGATAGCCGAAGATCATCCTTGCGGCGTAGCCGGGTCCTTAGCCCGCGTGCCGCCCGGTTTCCCCTGCCCTCGAGGCGTCGCCGGCGAGGAGCAGTAGCGCAGCCCTTTCCTGGCGGCGGCGCTCGCGCTTGAGTTCCTTGCGCAGCGCGGCCAACTCCTCAGCGATCCGCGACTGCTCGACGGCGGTGGCCTGCTGTTCGTGCATGCGTACTTGGAGCTCGCGCTGGGCCCTGCTCAGCTGAAGCTGTTGCTCGGCCAGCAGCCGTTGGGTGCGGGCAAGCTGGTCCTGGACTTCGCGCAGGCCAGCGGCAGGGTCCGGCCGTTCCTGCGTCAGGATCCGGGCAAACTCAAGGTCCAGCTCATCGTGCTCTTTCTCGGCCGCCGCACGGGCGCGGCTGGCACCCAAGGGGGTACCGCCGTCGTCGGCTGCTTGGGCAAACTCAGCGGATTCGATAACCGGAAGCGCGGAGGTGTCCAGTGTCATGGCGGCCTCCCCGGTAGCGTTCGCCAGCAGTTCCTTCTCCGGCGTTGCGTCTACGGTCTTGCGCAGCGGAACTTCCTTGATGAACAGCACGGCGATGAACGCGACGAGGGCAATGACAGCGGAGATCATGAAGATCTGGGCTGTCGCATCGCCGTAGGCGGCACGCATGATGTCGCGGATCGGGGCGGGCAGGTCCGTCAGGTCCATGCTCGCATTGCTGGAGCCGCCGCTGACCGGGATGTGCGCCGCGGCGAGGCCCTGGGTGGCTAGGTCCTTGACGTGCGTTGCCATGATGGCGCCAAGCACCGAAACACCGATCGCGCCGCCAACGGAGCGGAAAAATGCGACGGAGGCGCTGGCCGTGCCGATGTCCTGGGCGCGGACCGTGTTCTGGACCGCGAGGACCAGGTTCTGCATCAACAGGCCAAGGCCCAGGCCGAAGATGGCGGTGTAGAAGCAGGTGATCCACAGTTCCGTGGTGTGGTCGATGGTGCCGGTGAAGGCAAGGCCGCCGGCCAGCAGCACAGTACCCGCCAAGAGGTAGCGCTTCCACTTGCCGAAGCGGCTGATGAGCTGGCCGGAAGCCACCGAACCCAAAAGGTTGCCGGCGATCATGGGCAGCGTCAGGAGGCCTGCCTCGGTGGGCGTGGCGCCGCGGGCAACCTGGAAGTACTGGCCAAGGAACGTCGAGGAGCTGAACATCGCGATACCCACGGCCACGGAGGCCAGGATCGCCAAGGCGGTGGTGCGCTGGGAGATGATCTTCAGCGGGATGATGGGCTGGGCCACCTTGGATTCGACCAGTACCAACAGGGCCAGCAGAAGGACGCCGCCGCCCACCATGAGGGCGGACTGCCAGGAGATCCAGTCGTAGTAGTCCGGGTTGCCGGCGAAGGAAACCCAGATCAGGAGCAGGCTCACGCCCGAGGTCAGCAGGATGGAGCCGAGCCAGTCGATCTTGGCCGGGCGCTTGATGTGCTGGATCTTGAGGGTCATCTGGAGCAGGATGAGCGCGACCACGGCGAGCGGCACGCAGACGAAGAACGTCCAGCGCCAGCCGAGCGGGCTGTCAACGATGAACCCGCCCAACAGCGGGCCGCCGGCAGTACCGACTGCCATGACGGCGCCCATGTAGCCCGAGTACTTGCCCCGGTCCCGCGGCGGAATCATGGTGCCGATGATGGCCTGGGCCAAGGCGGTGAGGCCGCCCAAGGCGATGCCCTGGATGACGCGGGCGGTCAGCAGGAAGGGAATGCTCTGGGAGAAGCCGGCCATGACCGAGCCGGCTACGAAGACCACGATGCTCAGCTGGACCAGGAGCTTCTTGTCGAAGAGGTCGGCGAGCTTGCCCCAGATGGGCGTGGTGGCGGCGTTCGCCAGCAGCGCGGCCGTGATGACCCACGCGAAGTCCGTCTGCGTGCCGTGGAGGTCGGACATGATGGTCGGCAGGGCGTTGGCCACGATGGTGCTGCTCAGGATAGCGGTGAAGAATGCCGCGAGGAGGCCCGTCAAGGCTTCCATGATCTGGCGGTGCGTCATGGGCGCGGATGACGCCGGCACCGCCGTCGAACGTTCTTGTATTCGGGTTGCCATTGCTGCTGCTCCTAAGCTGTGTGGTTCGAGTGGTGGGAGCCGGCCGCCGTTGCCCGGACTGAGTGGTTGAGTGAGGTGGTCAATTTCTCCAGGACCTGCCCTGCCTCCAGGGCGTCTTCCTCGCTCCATTCCGCGAGGTAGGCCCGTAAATTGAGGCTGCGCTGTTCTTCGAATTCCCGGACCTTTTCGATCCCGGTTTCCGACAAGGCCACCAGTTGGGCCCGCCCGTCCGCGGGATCGGGGCGCCGGACCACCAAACCGAGTTCCTCCAGTTCGGCGATGTGCCTGCTAAGGACCGGGGGGCTGACCCCGAGCCGGGAAGCAAGCTTCGTAGCCCGGGACTCCCCCTCGCCGATGAAGCGCATGACGCCCTGCAGGGCGAAGCCGACGTCGGCATCCTTCGCGATGTTCGCGGTTACGATGCAACGCAGCACCCGCTGCAGATCGAAAATCTGATGGACGAGCTCGGTTGCCGTGCTGGATGCGACAGCCATGGAAGACACCTCACTTTTGTTTGCCTAAAGCAACTATACGCCTAAATGATTGCTTTGGGAAACTAACGAAGTGTGAGATGCGTTAAACGCCAAGCGCGAGCTGGCAGCTAATGCCCACATCTTTCGAAAAAGGGGTCACTATCTGCCAGCTCGCGCTGGGGGGTGAAGCGTCTGGAGGGTCAGTCGCCCAAGTGCGTGGGGCCGAACATCTTCAGGAGGGTTTCAACCACGACGACGTTGGGGCCGTCCGCGGCGAAGCCTTCCCGGAGCGCGTCCCCGACGTCGCCCGGGGCCACCCTGCGGGCCGGGACACCGAAGGCCTCGGCGAGCTTGACGAAGTCCGGGCGTGCAAGCTCGGTGGCCGTGGCCTTGCCGAAGGCACCCACCATGTATTCGCGCAGGATGCCGTAGCCACCGTCGTCCACGATCAGCCACGTGACCGGGACGTTGTGCTGCTTTGCGGTGGCGAGCTCGGAGATCGAGTACATGGCGGAGCCATCGCCCGAGACGGCGAGCACGCGGCCGGGTTTGCCAACGGTTTCCAGCCCCACGGCACCGCCGATGGCCGCCGGAAAGCCGTAGCCGAGGCCGCCGGCACCCTGGGCCGAGTGGAACTGGCCTTCACGGGCGTCCCAGCAGCTCCATGCCCAGTACGCGGAGATCGTCATGTCCCAGAAGGTCTGCATGTCCGCCGGGACGGCTTCGCGGATGTCGGCCATGAACTTCAGTTCCTTGCCGAGTTCCTGCGCTTCAAGGCGCGCCCTGACCTTGGCCAGGGACTCCTTGACGAGGTCCTCGGGGGTGGTGCCGTGCCAGTCAGGTGCCGCCGCCGTCGCAGACAGTGCCTCATCCAAGGCGGAATCGAGGGCGGCAAGGGCCTGTCCGGCGTCGGCGCGAATGCCCAGGCCGGGTCGGTTGGACTCGAGGACGCGGGGTTCGGCGTCGATCTGGATGATGCGCCCGCGCGGCTCGAAGGTGAAGTAGTTGGACGTCACCTCGCCCAGGGAGGAGCCGATGACGATCAGCACGTCGGCGTCCTCCAGGACATCGGTCATGTGGCGGTCCTCGATCCAGGACTGCAGGGACAGCTCGTGGGTCCACGGGAATGCCCCGTTGCCGCCGGGAGTGCAGATCACCGGGGCGCGGAGTTTCTCGGCGATCGACAGGAGCGATTTCTCGGCCCGGCCGCGGCGCGTGCCGCCGCCGGCGATGATCGCCGGACGCTCCGCCGCCGAGAGCCATTTGACGGCTTCGCGGATCAGCTCCACGCGCGGCGGGTTGTCGGCCGCTTCGGCGAGGGCGTCCTCCACCGGCGGGACCAAGATTGGATCCAGGAGCACGTTCTGTGGAATTTCGATCCACACCGGGCCCTGGGGTGAGGAAATCGCCTCGGTCCAGGCATCCTGGATGGCCGAGGGAATCCCGGACGCGTGCTGGATGAGGCGCTGGCTCTTGGTGACGTTCGCGGCCGAAGCCTTCTGGTCATCGAGCTGGTGCAGCATGCCCTTCCGGCGCGCTCCCAAACCCTCCAAGGGGATCTGGCTCGCCACGACCACCATCGGCACGCCCGTGGCATACGCTTCCTGGAGGCCGGCCAGGGACGTCAACGCGCCCGGACCAGTGGACAGGAACAGCACCCCGACCTCGCCCGTGGCACGGGAATAGCCGTCCGCGGCGAAAGCCGAATTGTTCTCCACGCGGGAGGACACGAAGTGCAGATTGCCGCGGCCCATGGCGTCGAACAGGCCCAGGGCATGCTGGCCCGGGATCCCGAAGACCGTTTTCGCGCCGAGCGCCTCAAGGGTCTCGACGACGAGGTCCCCGCCGTTGCGCTGGGGTCCGGCAGGGGCCTCCGGCCGCGAGGGGCCCCCGGCCGAGCTTGCGAGGGTGGGGAGCAGCTGGGGATTCATCGCTGCGCTCCGACAGAGTTGGAGGCGAAACCGGCCGGACGCCGGGATTCCTGGCCGAGGGCCTGGGCTGCGTAGCCGTTCGGGGCGCCGTGGCGGTTGCCTTCGACGGCGTTGTCGGCCATGAGGGTGACGAGCTCGTAGGCAACGTGGCTGCCCGCGACGCCCGTGATCTCAGCGTGGTCATAGGCCGGGGCGACCTCGACGATGTCTGCGCCCACGAGGTTCATGCCTCGGAAACCGCGGATGATTTCGAGGAGCTCGCGGCTGGTGATGCCGCCGGCTTCAGGCGTGCCGGTACCCGGAGCGTGGGCCGGATCCAGGACGTCGATGTCCACGGAAATGTACAGCGGGCGGTTGCCGATGCGGTCCCGGATCTTGGCCACGGTTTCCAGGACGCCCTGGTAGTAGACGTCCGCCGAGGTGACGATGCCGAAGCCGAAGCGGTGGTCGTCGTCGAGGTCCTTCTTGCCGTAAAGCGGCCCGCGGGTACCGACGTGACTGATGGCCTCGGTATCCAGGATGCCCTCTTCGACGGCGCGGCGGAACGGGGTGCCGTGCGTGTATTCGGCGCCGAAGTAGGTGTCCCAGGTGTCCAGGTGGGCGTCGAAGTGCAGCATGGCAACGGGCCCGCCAGCGCGTTCGGCGGCGGCGCGGAGCAGCGGCAGGGCGATGGTGTGGTCGCCACCGAGGGTCACCAGCTTGCTTCCGTTGGCGGTGAGGTCCAGCGCGTTCTGCTGGATGGTCTCGATCGCATCGTTGATGTTGAACGGGTTCACGGCCATGTCGCCGGCGTCGGCAACCTGGATGTTCTCAAACGGGCTGACGTCCCAGGCCGGGTTGTACGGGCGCAGCAAGCGGCTGGCCTCACGCACGTGGTTGGCACCGAAACGGGCGCCGGGGCGGTAGGAAACTCCGGAGTCGAAGGGGACACCGACCACCGTGACATCGGCCTTGGACACCTGGTCCAGGCGGGGCAAGCGGGCATAGGTGGCAGCACCGGCATAGCGCGGGATTCGGGCCGAATCAATAGGGCCAAGGTTGCCGTTGGCCTCAATACGAAGCTCTTCCAAAATGCGCCACTCCTTTGTGAATAGGTGGATCGGACAGTGACTGTGACACCAATCATACACTCAAAGTTGCCTTATATGCATCACTTGTTTACGCCAGCAAAAGGCGTGCAAGTCCGCCACGACAAGACCGGGCCGGGCTCCCCAGCGCCCGGCCCAGCCTGTCACCTCATGCCCCCTCCCGGCCTATTTGCTCCCGGAGGGCGTCACCTGGAAGTCTCCGAATGACACTTGATGGCCTTGCGCATCCAGCACAACGAGGCTGTCCATGCCGTTTTTCACGTCGTTGGGCAGCACGAAGGAAACCGTGTTTTGCCGGCTCGGGAAGAACCAGCCCAAACGGTAGTTGCGCTTGTTCAGGTAGACGTAGTACCACTGGCCGTACTCCACGTTGTGGACTGTCACGGCCTGTCCGCTGCGGTACTTATCCGTCCCGAGCCCCAAGTCCAGCGGCGGGTTCGTCCCGATCAGCTCCTGGGAAGCCAAGGAGGGGTCCCAGCTTGGCTTTGCGGGCTTCACCTTCAGGGCAACCGCCTGCCTGTCCAACTGAAGCGACGCAATCCTCGCGCCGTTGTTCGCGGTGACCGGGATGGACGTCGCGGGGAACTCCTCGGCCGCGATGTCGCCGTCGCCCAGCGTGTAAGTGGAGGTGAGGTTGACCGACTCGCCCGCGGCGAGGGTTGGCTTGGACAATCCAATGGCCGCAGCCGTAAGGTCCGTCAACACCACATTGCCCGTGTTGGTCACCGTGTAGGCGAAGGTCACCGTATCGCCGGGTCCGGCAAAGCCATCCCCGTCAACGTCATTGAAGGTCGAGACCACCGAGCCGTTCACCTGGGGATTGCGGACCAGCAGGTCTACCTCGTCCCCCGTGACGGTGTAGTTCTGCGTGGCAGCCCCACTTCCCGTTACCTGCCAGACGGTGCTGGGAACAAAGAATCCCTGCGCCGCTTCGTCCGCCGTCACCGTGTGCTGCGGCGTTCCGCAGAGGTAGTTGCCCCACACGCCAAGGGTGCTGAACCGGCAGTTGCCCGAGCCCGGCGGCAGGAACGGCTGGAAGTTGCCGGACTGCGGGACTACGGATTCCGTGATGTTGCCCGTGCTGTACACCCGGAATTTGTAGGGCACCGTGCTGCCTGCGGCGTACGGGTGGGTTGCCAGGTCCCTGCCGGAGTCATTGCGGGCGCCGAAAATGTAGGCGCCCACCACGTTGCCGGCGAACCCGCCCGTGACCGTCACAGACACCGGTGCGGTGATCGATGACGTCCCGACGCTCAACCTGGCGGTCAGGGGCACCGCACCTGCCTTGGCGTACGACGGCGCCGTGACAGTCAGCTGCACAGTCGCCGTGGCGCCCGGAGCGAGGGAGGCGAGCTGCGCCGTCGTCGACGTCCAATCCTGCAAGGCGTCGAGGCCGACGGTCGAGGCGGGAAGCGGCGAGCTGTCGTTGTTGGTGACGGTCACGCTGAGCTGCGCGCTGCCGCCGTTCGTGACGGTGGCGGCGCCGGGGACAACGACGGCGGCAACCGGGCTAAGCCAGGCCGTGTCGAATTTCCCGAAGGTGATGGTGTTGTTGTCGCCTTCGTACAGGACGCCGAAAGCACCGTCCGACAGTGCGCTCACAGTGGAGTAGGACATGCTTCCGGGCTTGAAAACGCGCGAGGAGCCCCACGTCTTGCCGTCGTCGGCAGAGTAGCGGATGGTGCCGTCCACCCGCGCGCCGCCGGCGGTTGGGGTGGGCGAGTTGGAGAAGAGCAGCTTCTTGGCATCCGCCGATCCCGCGGCCGCGTCCGGATACATCCGCGTGATGGAACCGTTGTTCCGCGGATCCGGAAGCTGCGTGTCGGCAACCGGCGTGCTGTAGGTGGCGCCGCCGTCGGAGGAGTACGCGACTTTGCGGTAGTGCGGATTGGCGCCGGTGCTGTCCCTTGAGTTCAACATCACCCGGCCGTCGGAGAGTTCCACTGTCTTGTTCTCATCCATGCCTGTTCCGGTAGGCGTACCCATGTTCCACGTCTTGCCGTGGTCATCGGAGTAGACGCTGTAGGCCTGGATCTGGCGGCTCCCGTCGGGCTGGACAATGGTTCCGGCAAACTGCTGGATGAGCCTTCCGGCATGCGCTCCATACTTGAGCTGGGTGCCCTCGCCGGAGGAAGCGAACATGCTGACCACGCCGCCAACATTTGGGACGCCGTTGATGGTGCTGCCATTCGGCTTGACTGTACTGGTGACCAGCGGACCCGCAAAGCCTGCGTACGCGGAACCCGCCGGATAGCTGGACGAAACGGGCAGGCTCGGCTGGTTGGCCGGATCCGTGGACCAGGTGAGTCCGCGATCGGTGGAGACGGACACTTGCGAACTGATCACATTGGCGTCGGAATCGTCATTGCCGAGCACGCTGCCCGCGAATCCTTGATTCTTGGAGTAGACGTGGAAGTTGAACACCGTTCCGGTGACTTTGTCGACGACGTAGCTAGGGTCGCTGAACCCGTACTTCTGCACGCCCGCTGAGCCCAACTGTCCCCGCGCGATGAAGGTGGGACTCCCCCACGTCTTTCCACCGTCGGTGCTGCGCCGCTGGACGATGGAGTTGGCCGAGGGAGAATCGCCCCCGTCCGGACGGCCATCGTAGGAAGCCAGGAGGACTCCGTCGCCCAGATCCGCGAGCGCGACGATCCTGTAGTACTTGCCCAGGACGGGGTCGATGGCGTTGTCACCGTTGGACGCCAGGACCTGCTCGGCATAGTTTCCCGGCGGGTCGGAGGGAACGTTGGGACTCGGGAACGGATCCAACGCGGCATAGGCGGGCAAAACGGTTGACGTCACGAGAACTGCGGCGGCTGCCATGGAGACCGCCATTCTTCGCTGACTCCATCGCGACCGCCTCCTGACCCTGTCACTGAGTAGCGGGTTATTCATGCGTAGTCCTTTCGTATTGTGCTCACATCCAACATAGGACGTTCTATATGCTACGTGATGCCGCTCACATGCCAAATGCCTTGAATGTGTCCTTGAGGAAGTGACCCCCCTCACAGTGGGCGTAAAGATTCCATAAAGACGGGCATCCCGTCCCCTGCCCGCCCGTACGCTCCATCAGGAGCAGCTTCCAGGCTGCGCGAAAGGACCATGTGACAACGCTGACCAGGCCGCCGGCCGAACCCTCCGACCGGCGCAAACCCGCGGGCGAAATCAACCAGGGGCAATTCAAACGCTGGTTGCTTGATGGAATGCCTGAGACATCGGGAAAGCGCCAAGGTCCGCACGGCAGACCGGACGGGGACCACACGCCCCAGGCCTGGTGGAAGGTCATGTGCCTCACGGGGGTCGACTACTTCTCCACCCTCGGCTACCAGCCCGCCATTGCGGCGCTCGCGGCCGGTATCGTCTCACCGCTGGCCACGATCGTCCTGGTCGCCGTCACCTTGCTCGGTGCCCTGCCGGTCTACCGCCGGGTCGCCGCCGAAAGCGCTCGCGGTGAAGGCTCCATCGCGATGCTCGAGCGGCTCCTCCCCCGCTGGGGCGGCAAACTCTTCGTGCTCGCCTTGCTGGGATTCGCCGCCACGGACTTCATGATCACCATGACCCTCTCCGCCGCCGACGCGAGCGCCCACGCTATCGAAAACCCCTTTGCCCCCGAATGGCTCCACGGGCAGGAAATCACCATCACCCTGGCGCTCATCGCCGGGCTTGGCGTGGTGTTCCTCAGGGGCTTCAAGGAGGCCATCAACGTCGCGGTCGTGCTCGTGGGCGTCTACCTGGTGCTGAACGCCGTCGTCGTCGCCGTCGGGCTGGCGCACGTGGTGACCGAGGCACATGTCGTGACCGACTGGTGGGCCGCACTGAACCAGCAGCACGGAAACCCGTTGATCATGGTGGGCATTGCCCTCCTGGTCTTCCCGAAGCTTGCCCTGGGCCTCTCAGGATTCGAGACCGGCGTCGCGGTCATGCCACAGATTAAGGGCAGCCCCAGCGACACGGACGAAAATCCCGCGGGCCGCATCCGCGGCACCCACAAACTGCTCACGACGGCGGCCCTCATCATGAGTGCCTTCCTGGTGGCCTCGAGCTTCATCACGACATTCCTCATTCCGGCCGCTGAATTCCAGCCGGGAGGGAAAGCCGACGGACGAGCGCTCGCATTCCTCGCGCACCAATTCCTGGGCGACGGCTTCGGCACGGTCTATGACCTCAGCACCATCGCCATCCTGTGGTTTGCCGGCGCCTCCGCCATGGCGGGCTTGCTGAACCTCGTGCCGCGCTACTTGCCGCGCTTCGGCATGGCGCCGGCGTGGACCAAAGCCGTCCGCCCGCTGGTCCTGGTCTTCACCGCCGTCGGCTTCATCATCACGTTGGTCTTCGAGGCGAACGTCGAAGCCCAAGGCGGCGCCTACGCCACCGGCGTCCTGGTCCTCATGACCTCGGCCTCGATCGCCGTCACCCTGTCCGCACGCCGGAAGAAGCAGAAGGCCAAGACCATCGCCTTCGGTGCGGTGGCGGTCGTGTTCGCCTACACCACTGTGGCCAACGTGGTGGAACGCCCGGACGGCATCAGGATCGCGGCGCTGTTCATCCTCGGCATTGTCCTGGTGAGCTTCGCGTCGCGCGTACGCCGGTCCTTCGAACTGCGGGCTACGCACATCAAAATGGACCAGATGGCCCTCGAGTTCACGGCCTCCAACGAGGAAGGACCCATCCGGATCATCGCGCACGAGCCCAAGCGGCTCAGTGCCGACCGGTACCAGTTGAAGCTCCAGCATGCCCAGCAAGCCAACCACTTGCCGGTAGACAGCGACGCGATCTTCATCGAGATCATCGTGGATGACAGCTCCGACTTCGAGCAGGAACTCCTTGTGGAAGGCAAGGTCCGGCACGGCTTCAAGATCCTGGAGATCCACAGCAACAACGTGCCCAACACGCTCGCCGCGGTGCTCCTCCATATCCGGGACGTCACGGGGCTCATGCCGCACATCTATTTCCGCTGGACCGAAGGCAACCCCATCGCCAACCTGAGCAAGTTCCTCTTCTTCGGCGAGGGCGAGATCGCCCCGGTAACGCGCGAAGTGCTCCGTGAAGCCGAACCGGACATCACGCGCAGGCCGTGGGTGCACGTGGGCTGAACATGGCAGTGTTGGTGCCGCTTCCCGCGAAGCGGCACCAACACAGTGAAGCGGCACCAACACAGTCTGTTCCAGCGGATCCCTTCTAACTGATCGCGGAAGCGCCACGTTCCCCGGTCCGGACCCGCACCGCCTGGGAAACTTCAACGGTCCAGATCTTGCCGTCTCCGAATTGGCCGGTACTGGCTCCGGAGATGATGGCGTCCACTATTCCGTCCACCAGCTCGTCCGTGGCCAAGACTTCCACCCGGATTTTGGGAAGGAGATCGGAGGCGTATTCCGCTCCCCGGTACACCTCTACGTAGCCCCTTTGTTGGCCATAGCCGTTCGCTTGGCTCACGGTCATCCCGTTGACTCCAAAGCGTTCCAGGGCGTCCCGGACCTCGTCGATCCGCTCCGGCCTCACGATGGCCGTCACCAGTTTCACGTCGACGCCTTGCTACGCATCCGATCTGTTTTCCCGCTGGAGCTGGCTTCCGGTTCGCCGCTGGAACTCGACGGGGTTTTGCCGCTCTGTGGTTCTCCAGGGTTGAAGGACCCGCCAACCATGGCCAGCTCGTAGGCGGTTTCCGCGTGCTCAGTGATGTCGATGCCCGCCAGTTCTTCGTGCTCCTTGACGCGCATGCCCACTGTCTTGTGGATGGCCAGCCCGATGAGCGTGGTCATGATCGCCGTCCACACGGTGACCACCAGGGCAGTCAATATTTGGGGCCAGAATTGGCTCAGGCCGCCGCCGTAGAAAAGGCCGCCTTCAGTCTTTGCCGAGGGTACCGCGAAGAATCCGAGGGACAGGGTCCCCCACAGGCCGCCGACAAAGTGGACGGCAACAACGTCCAAGGAATCGTCCAAGCCGATCTTGAACTTCAGCCCGATCGCCAGTGCGCAGACGGCACCCGCGATGACGCCGATGACGATCGCGCCAATGGGATCCACGAATCCACACGCCGGGGTGACTGCCACCAAGCCCGCGACGGCGCCGGATGCGGCACCGAGGGACGTCGCGTGGCCGTCGCGGAGCCTTTCGACAAGGAGCCAGCCGAGGAGCGCTGCGCTTGTGGCCAGGAGGGTGTTCGTCCAGGCCAGTGCGGCGATTCCATCAGCGGCCAGTTCCGAACCGGCGTTGAAGCCGAACCACCCGAACCACAGCAGGCCCGCACCGAGCATCACGAAGGGGAGGTTGTGCGGCCGGATGTTGGGGTCTTTCATGAATCCGAGCCGTTTGCCGAGCACTACGGCGAGCATCAGCCCGGCCATGCCCGCGTTCATGTGGACGACGGTGCCACCGGCAAAGTCGAGGGCTGAGATCTTGCTGCCGATGATCCCGGTGGATCCGAAGAGGCCGCCACCCCAGACCCAGTGGGCAATTGGCGCGTAGACGATGGTGACCCAGAGGCCGGCAAACAGCAGCCATGGGCCAAACCTGACACGTTCGGCCACCGCGCCGCTGATCAGTGCGACCGTGATGATGGCGAAAGTGGCTTGGAATCCTATGAAGACCATGTCCGGCAACCCCGGGGCTTTACCACCGATGACGCTGGCGAGCCCGCTGAGTCCGAAGTTGGCGAAGGGATCTCCGATGAAGCCGCCCAGGGTATCCGGGCCGAACGCGAGTCCGTAGCCCCACAGGGCCCAGACCACCGCGACCACGCCAATGGCGCCAAAGCTCATCATCATGATGTTGAGGACGGACTTCATCCTGACAAGGCCGCCGTAGAAGAACGCCAAACCTGGCGTCATAAGAAGGACGAGGGCGGAAGCTGCAAGCATCCAGGCCGTTGCGCCGGGATCAAGGGTCTGCGGGTTCACATCGAGCCCTACGCTGAAGATTACTGGGTTCATTTCGGGAGCCTTCCTGCATTTACGGCGCTCCATGGCGCCCGCACGGCGAGACCATTTTTAAAACGAACAGGTCCTGGGATCCCACGGGATACCGACCTTGACGAGTTGCCTTGACTCGAAGGTACAGTCGCCCTGTTTCAGCATTCGGCACCATTCATTTCATGCACGTAACACCGCAGGCCCCAGGGTTAAATCAAGAAGTCGGTCATGTTTCGGGCGTGTTACGCCGCATGTCGACGTTTGTCGACGTCGTCGACGTTTGTCGACGTTTGTCCGCCGGGGTGTACAGAGTGCCGGCGTCAGCGGCTGGCTGCCGGCACCAGGATCCAGAGAACCTCAACGGGCTCGTCCGTCGGGTTGACCCAAGTGTGGGGTTCGCGTCCCGGGAAGGACAGCGTATCTCCCTCTTCGAGCTCGTACTCCTCGTTGGTGAGGATCAATTTGATGCGGCCCTTGACGACGTGCAGGACGTCGACGTCGCAATCGACGGCGTAAAGCTCGGCTTCTCCCCTGCCGCGGGGCTCGATGGAGGCTTGCAGGATCTGCAGCCGCCGCTCCGATCGGGCGGTCAGGAGCCTCTCAACGATTCCCTGGCCGCCGAGCGAAATCCGCGGGCCATCGTCACGCCGGGTCAGATGAGTCTCCGGCGCGGCGAACAGGTCCCCGATGGACACCGAAAGAACTTGGCAAAGCGTCACAAGGGAAGCGACCGACGGCGATGTCAGGTCGCGCTCCACACGGCTCAGGAACCCTTTGGTCAGGCCGGTGGCGTCGGCAACCTGCTCAATGGTGAGCCGCTGCGACTGGCGGGCGGCGCGGATTCTGGAACCGATGGCAACGGGGACGTTGCTCGGTTCAACGGGGAGAGCCTTCATTCACGAACCTTTCAGGCCGTTATGCGGCCCTGTCATTGCAGCAATAGTAGCCGGATCGCCCGCATGGCAGGGCCTTTGGCTAGCCGGACGAGCGCCGATGAGTCCACTGGGCAAGGCCGCGCCTTGACTGTTACTCGCATCACTACGTATCCTCATAGGCAACAAGAGTTGTTTGTGAGGCACACGTCACAGAATACTCTCCCCAATCACCAGCGCAGAGACCTTCCGCGACCCGCAACGAACCCCAGCGGACCGGCGTCGGAATCCCCAAGAACTCTGCGCGTCACTTTCAGGAGCCAACCGTGGACTCTTCGTTCATCAATATTGCGATCGTGGTGGTGTATTTGCTCGCCATGCTGGCCTTCGGCTGGTGGGGCAAGTCGCGCACCAAGAACAACAGCGACTTCCTGGTGGCAGGGCGCCGCCTCGGCCCGATGCTCTACACCGGCACCATGGCCGCCGTCGTCCTCGGCGGCGCATCGACGGTTGGCGGCGTCGGCCTCGGCTACAAGTTCGGCATCTCCGGCATGTGGCTCGTGGTCGCGATCGGTTCGGGCGTCCTCCTCCTGAGCCTGCTTTTCGCCGGCACCATCCAGAGGCTGAAGATCTACACCGTCTCCCAGATGCTGAGCCTGCGTTACGGCCAGCGCGCCACGCAGACCTCCGGCATCGTCATGCTCGCCTACACCCTCATGCTGTGTGCCACGTCCACGGGCGCCTACGCCACCATCTTCGTTGTCCTTTTCGGCTGGGAGCGCTGGCTCGCCATCGCCGTCGGCGGCGCCATCGTCCTGGTCTACTCCACCATCGGCGGCATGTGGTCCATCACCCTCGCCGACCAGGTGCAGTTCATCATCAAGACGGTGGGCATCTTCTTCCTCATGCTCCCGTTCGTCCTCAACGCCGCCGGCGGCCTCGACGGCATTCGTGCCCGTGTTGACGCCAGCTTCTTCCAGCTGGACGGCATCGGAGCGCAGACCATCATCACGTATTTCGTGGTCTACACCCTGGGCCTGCTGATCGGCCAGGACATCTGGCAGCGCGTCTTCACCGCCAAGACCCCCAAGGTGGCCCGTTGGGGCGGCGCCACTGCCGGCATCTACTGCGTCCTTTATGGCGTGGCCGGCGCCTTGATCGGCCTGGCCGCCCGTGTGGCCCTGCCCAACATCGACGTCAAGGCCCTCGGCAAGGACGTTGTCTACGCCGAGGTTGCCACCCACATCCTGCCGATCGGGATCGGCGGCCTCGTCATGGCCGCAGCAGTCGCGGCCATGATGTCCACCGCTTCCGGAGCCCTCATCGCCGCAGCCACCGTTGCCCGCGCCGACGTGGTCCCGTTCGTAGCGAGCTGGTTCGGCAAGACGATCAACACCAACGACACCGAGAACCCCGAGCACGACGTCAAGGCCAACCGCTACTGGGTCCTTGGCCTGGGCATCGTGGCCGTGCTGATCTCCATGGCGGCGCAAGACGTCGTGGTGGCCCTGACCATCGCCTACGACATCCTGGTGGGTGGCCTCCTGGTTGCCATCCTGGGCGGCCTGGTCTGGAAGCGTGGCACGGGCGTCGCCGCAGCGTGGTCCATGGCAGTGGGCTCGGTCCTGACTTTGGCCCTGCTGATCGCCTACGCCACCGGGATCATTCCCAGCGAAGACGGCGTCTACGCCAACGATCCCATCTACTGGGGCCTCGGCGCTTCGCTGGTCATCTACATCGTGGTTTCCCTTTTGACGCCGCCCACGGAGCCCGGGGTCCGGGCAGCCTGGGACCGCCGCGTTGCCGGCGCGGTCACCGAGGAACTCCCCTTGGAAGTCCTCCCGGTGGCCAGCCACTAAGCTTCACCAAGTAAAGTACGACGGCGGCGCCGCACCTTCTCCTCGAGGGTGCGGCGCCGCGCCTGCATGTACAGTAGGAACAGCTTCAAGAGATGTGGCGCCAAGCTCCGACTTGCCACACGCCAACCCCATGTTCACGGGTGGTTCGGATGAAGAAGCGGCCCGGCTCGGACCAGAGACAACCGAACGGGCAAGAGCAACTCCCCAGGAGAAGGCCATGCCTTTCGAAAACGGCACCAACGCCACAGCCGCCCGGGCCACCGGGTCCGGCCCCCTATCGCTGCCCCGCCACCGCCCGGTGGACGAGTTCGTCCGGGTGATTCCCGGCGTCGACCTCTCCCAAGGCTCCATCACGTTCGTGGTGGACGGAAACCTCGAGCGCTATTGGCATCATGAGCCTCGGCTCATCACCGAAGCGCTCTCAAAAGCCGTCCAGCCCGCCCGATGGTTCCCCGCGACACGGAAACTCACCCTGACGGTGGCCGCAACCGGGCACCGGGCAGGCGTGCAGCGGCACTTCATCCTGAGCGCGTTCTAGCTGCCAGGGCTTAGCACCTCGGGTTCAGCGGGCCGGACTATTCGATCTCTTCGGCCTCACGGTGTTCGTCGGCATCGAGCGGAACTACCCGTTCGTCATCGTCAAGAACCTCGGGCTGGTCTTCCCAGTCCTCGTCCACCGCCAGGTCCTCGCTGTAGTCATAGGCGGGATCGGCCTCGACCGTGGGACGTTCGGGGTGGCGGGTGTGGGTCTCGGTGCTGTCCATGGTGCAACCTCCGTTCGACGTGCCGCTGAGCCCATCGCACAGGCACATGAGGCAGCCGGTCATCACGCTACCCCGCCAATTCGTGGACCCTGTCCATCCATCCCAGCACTGCCCCCGGCTGCGGTCAAGGCTTCCCATGAGCCTCCCGTTTTTGAGGCGCGCCTAAAAGGTCCAGTGAGGATTACCGGCCGAAAAACAGCGGAAATTGGCGATAAGGTGGAGCTGCAATGAGGCGATGAAGCCCGCCCCAGCAACCCAGGAGTCCCGGTGCAACCGCACACAGAACCCTCGCATTCAGCCAATCCTTCGGACTCAAGCAGTCCGCCGCAAGACGCAGCAGCCACCAAGACTCCCCCGTCGTCGTCGGACATCAAGCGCTGGCGTCAGTACTTGGCGGACGAGCGGGCCGAGGCCGCCGTGTACCGCCAACTGGCGCAGCGCCGCGACGGCGAGGAACGCGAAATCCTCTTGGCCCTCGCAGAGGCCGAGGGCCGCCATGAGGCACACTGGCTCAGGCTCCTCGGCGAACATGCCGGTATGCCGAAGGCGGCCTCTGTCCGAAGCCGAATGCTCGGCTTCCTGGCCCGGAACTTCGGATCAGTGTTCGTCCTCGCCCTCGCCCAACGGGCTGAAGGCCGCTCGCCTTACGCGAAGGATCCGGCAGCGACCCGCGCCATGGCGGCCGACGAACAGATCCATGAAGAAGTAGTCCGCGGCCTGGCGACGCGCGGCCGCAACAGGTTGTCCGGCACCTTCCGCGCGGCCGTATTCGGCGCCAACGATGGCCTGGTCAGCAACCTTTCCCTCGTGATGGGCATGGCTGCCACCGGCGTTCCCGCCACGGTGGTCCTGTTCAGCGGCATCGCCGGCCTGCTCGCGGGCGCGCTCTCCATGGGTGCCGGCGAGTATGTCTCGGTCCGCTCCCAGCTCGAGCTCCTCAAGGCCACGCGCCCCACCCAGGCAACGCTGACCGCCGCACCGGCCCTGGACATCGAGCACAATGAGCTGGTCCTCGTGTATCTGGCCCGGGGCATGTCCCGCGAAGCCGCCGAACACCGGGCCGCGGAGCGCATGGGCCTCTACGCCTGCGATTGCGATCCCAGCCTCTCGCTCCACCCCGAAGTAGAAGAAACCGTCAACGAGCACGAGGCCGTGGGCTCCGCCTGGGGGGCCGCGATCTCGAGCTTCTGCTTCTTCGCTTCGGGCGCCATCGTGCCCATCCTGCCGTTCATCTTCGGCATGACGGGCTTCGCGGCGCTTGCCGTGGCCGGTACGCTGGTGGGCATCGCGCTTCTGTCGACTGGCGCCGTCGTCGGATTGCTGTCCGGAACCTCGCCGCTGACCCGCGGCCTCCGGCAACTCGCCATCGGTCTCGGTGCCGCCGCGGCCACGTATGGGCTCGGACTCGTCTTCGGCGCTGTCATCGGTTAGTAACGCCGGCGCAACGGGGCGCAGGTGAGGGACTTGGGGGAAGACTTGCATTCAAATTACGGGTACGACGGCGGCCCGCCGCCCAAGCGCGCCAATACCGTTCTCGCCCTGGTCCGAAACCTGATGGTGGTGGCGGCGGTCGCTGCCGTAGCCGTGCTTGTCAGTGGATTCCTCCGGGGCGACCCCGGCATCACCGGCTTGCTTCCGAACCTGGCCCCGTCCGCCCATGCCACGGCAAGCAGCCCCGGGCAGGACGCGGCTTCCGGGCAAGGTCCACGAAAGGCGGCCCGTGCGCCGGATACCCCGCCGCCTGGCCTGGAAGAAGCCGGGCACCCGCTCGGCTCCCCCGCCAAGCCTGCCGTGGCCAGCAACTCCTACAAGTTCCTGGCCACCAACGCCGACGGCACGCCGGTGGGCTATTCTCCATGCCGGCCATTGCACTACGTGGTCAACGCTGCCCTAGCCCCGGCCGGATCCGAAGGGCTCATCGCCGACGCCATCGCCAAGATCGCCGACGCCACAGGCCTCAAATTCGTCGACGACGGCACCACCACGGAAAACCCCTCCGAGAAGCGCAAGCCCTACCAGCCCGCGCTCTACGGAGATCGATGGGCACCCCTCCTGATTTCCTGGACCACTCCCGAAGCGGCTCCGGCCTTGACCGGAACCGTCATCGGCACCGGCGGCAGCACCATGTACAGCTTCGGCACCGGACCCAAGAGTTACGTCTCGGGAAGCCTGGACCTGGACGCCCCGCAAACCACGGAGCTGCTGGGCGTCTCCGGCGGCGCCCATTACGTCTCCGCGGTGATTCAACACGAACTTGGCCACGTGGTGGGCCTTGACCACGTAGAAGATCCAATCCAGCTCATGTACCCGGAGATCGGTGCCCCCGATGGTTTGGCGGCCGGAGACCTGAACGGACTCTTCAAACTCCACACCGCCCCGTGCCGGAGCGACCTGTAGCCCAGTTCAGGCCCTCCCCTCGCTCTGGCCCACGCTTAACCCTGCCCACCCACCACTGGACATGCCCACCCTTGACCCTCCCCACCCCCACGGGACATGCCCACCCCCACGGGACATGCTCACCCTTCAGCCCCAGCAGTGGACATATGAGTGCTATGTCCACTGCTCCTGGCCAAGGCTGAGCATGCTCAACGGGCTATGAGCGCTATGTCCACTGCTCCTGGCCAAGGCTGGGCATGCTCAAAGGGAATGGGCGCGGAGCGCTGGACATGTCCCTACCTTGGAGTGTTTCCAGCAGACGGGCGGGCCTGAAACTGGCTCCTGCGCCCGGGTAGGACGGGACGTCGATCCGGGCGTGGCTGTGGATTTCGTTGACGGTGGCCTTGGTGTGTTCGGCGATCCGTTCCAAGGTGGTCACCCACATTCCGTCCATGGCTTTGACGCGTTCGATCAGCTGCTCCAAGGCGACGGCCTTGGATGGACGGCCGGAGACGAACGGGTGGTTGGTCAAGACTAAGCAACTGCCTTGGGCGTGATGGGCCTCGGCTTCCAAGGTCCACATCTCCAAGACCTTGGAAGGACTCTCGATAACGCCGCTTCCTGTTACTCCCGGGTAGAACGCGTATTGTTCCCAATCGTCCAGGGCCCAATCCACGGGGATCTCCACGATGTCCCGGGAATCAATGTCCCGTGAATCAATGGCCCGTGAATCGATCTCCAGTGAATCGTCCGGGGCAACCGCCATGCGGTAGGGGGCATCGCCGTCGAGCAGGCTTGAATCGTAAAGGAAACCACGGTCCGCGAGCAGCGCTGGCGAATGCCAGTTCAACTCCCACCACGGCGCCCTGTAGCCGACCGGCCTGACCCCGGCTACCTTCGCGAGGGCTTCGAGCCCGCGGTCCAGGTAGCTGGCCTCGGTGGCGGCGTCGATTCCCTGCATGGGTTCGTGGAGGTAGCCGTGGTGGGCGACTTCGTGGCCGCCGTCGACGATCCGCCGCACCACGTCAGGGTAGCTTTCCGCTGTGAAACCCGGGATAAAGAAGGTCCCCTGGATCTCTTGGCGCTCGAGGATCTTCAGGAGCCGCGGAACAGCGACCCTTGGGCCGTAGGACTGGTGGCTCATAAGGGACATGCGTCTGGTGCTGGTGGGATCGTGGGCGATGGTGCAGGATTCGGCGTCGACGTCGAACGTGAAGGATGCCGCGGCCTTGAAATTTTCCGGCCACGTGACCGAGTGTGCCTCATCAGGAAAAGCGTTGGTGGTCATCGGGGTTCCTCTCAGTCGTTGACCAGATTGGCGGCGTCTTCCGCAAGGGGCTGCGCCGACCCATCGGCGGAAGGCACTGCGTCGGCGGACGGCAGCGGAAGGTATCGGGCATGAACCCGCGGGCCCAGTGCGCCGTAAACTGCCGCGGCAACAAGTCCGCCTGCCAGCCAGGACAAATCGATCCCGCCCATGGCCGTGGCTATGGGGCCTTGCATGATCGGCAGGACGCCGTACATGAACAGCCAGGTGGCAAAGATGCCCACAAGGAGCGCGGTGATCCCGGCCCAGTTGAAGGCCGGTAGCCGACGGGTGCCCACGGGGTCGAAGAGCCGGTCCACTGCCGCGGGGCTACGCTTGTCCACCCAGAAGTAATGCACCAGCATGATGCCACCCCACGCGGCGACCCACGCCACGAGCCCGCCGAGCCAAGTGCTCAGGGTCGAGGCGAAGTCCGACTGCAGGATGAAGAACACGACGCCGACCAGTGCCAGGATCCCGACGAAGAGGTTCAAGGAACGGCGCTTGGCTTTGATGTCCAAGGCCTGGGCAGCCACCGAGAAGGTGTAGATGTTCAGGATGTTCGTCGCGATGGGACCGTGCAGGACCAGGAAGAGCACCGGGACCGCAAGGACGCCGAAGTTGTCGACAATGAGGTGGCCGGGGTCGGCCGTGCCGCTCTTCGTGGCAAGGCTGGCGCCGAGGATGCCGAGCCACACCACCGGGAGGAACTGGCCGAAAACCGAGGCGAGGTAAACCTTATGCTTGGGGACGGACTTGCTGACGAAGCGTGAATAGTCCGCCGCGTAAGTGAACCAGGTGATTCCCCAGCCGATCCCGATGACCGTCATCACGGTGGTCATGGCAGCGATTCGGTCGCCGCCTTCAAGGACAGCACCGGGAGGGCCCGCGTAGCCCCAATCGATGTTCATGCCGAACCAGGCTACGGCGGACATGGCGATCAGCACCACGATGGTGGGCGGGACGGTCCACTTCTCGAAAGCCGCGATGGCCTTGTAGCCGAACCAGGCGATGGTGACCTGGGTGGACATGATCAGGAAGGCCACCAGGATCTTGGGGCCTACATTGGGCTGCTCCGGATCGACCATGCCGAGCTTGCCGAGGAGTGCCATCACCAGGTCCAGGATGATCCAGGTGTTGACGGCGCACCAACCGATTCCGAGGAGTGCCTGGATGGCGCTCGGGAGATAGTTGCCGCGGCGGCCGAAGACAGCCCGGGCAAGGACCATGCCGGTGGCTCCGGTCCGTTGCCCCAGGAGGACAAACAGTCCAAAGAGTGCCATGCCGATGAGGTTTCCTACCACCAGGACGGTGACGGTGTCGGCAAAGCCCAGTCCAAGCTGGACGCCGAGGGCACCGAGGACCCAGTTGATGGGGGCAAGGTTTGCGCCTGCCCAGATCCAGAATTGGCCCGCTACGCTGCGGGTACGCGCCGATTCTGGAATGGACTGCAGGTTCTGTTCGACGTCGGTCTGCGCCGTTGCAGCCCCAGGCGTCGCAGTGGATAAGTTCTCGTGCATTGGGGGATCCTCCGTGTAGGAAAGGGACTCCTTCAATGTATGTGCCCCAGATCACAGCAACAAGACACGATGTGTACAATAGATCCCAGAAATTAGTTACGGAGTGTCATGTCGCTGCTTCTTGCCGACGCTTTCGAACACGAAAGCCTGAAGGCCGCTGAACCAGTCCTGCGGACCGATGTGCCCGAGGCCCTCTCACGGCAGCTCCGCTGGGTCCACTCGAGCGAAGTGCTGGACATCGCGCCGCTGCTGCGGGGCGGCGAGCTGCTTCTAAGCGGCGGTCAGGCTCTCGCTACTGCTTCGGACGAGCGGCGCGTTGATTACGTCCGCCAACTCGCGGCCCGCGGCATCACAGCTCTGGCCATCGAAACGGGCCCCGAGCTGCCCGCGATACCGGAGTCCATGCTCGACGCCGGCCAAGCGGCCGGGCTGCCCATCATCGAGTTGTGCAAAGTGGCCCCCTTCGTCGGCATCATGCAGGCGATCAACTCGCTGCTGGTCAGCGAATCGGTGGCGCAATTGCAGTTCGGCGACGAAACG
This sequence comes from Arthrobacter sp. NPDC080031, assembly GCF_040702485.1. Lineage (NCBI taxonomy): Bacteria > Bacillati > Actinomycetota > Actinomycetes > Micrococcales > Micrococcaceae > Arthrobacter > Arthrobacter sp. NPDC080031. The sequence continues at coordinate 44,458 of NZ_JBFBLA010000008.1, read as the reverse complement.
AGCCATGCCATGGCGGCGGAGCTCGCGCACGGAGGCGGACTGGATCAGCTCCTCGCCGTTCTGGCCAGCCGGACGGGTGCCGACGCAAGGCTCGTCTCGCCGTCGGGCATCACTTTGGGAAGCGCAACGGCCGCCGGCCAGCCAGGTCCCAGCACCGCCACAACAGTCGATGTGCCCGTCCGCGGCGTGCTGGCAGCCCGCCTGGAGTTGGAAGTGCCCGACGACGGCGACGCAAACCTTGCGCGGGTGGCCGGCGAGCGGTGCGTCGATATCCTCGGCTTGGCGTTGCTGCAACGCATGCCACCCGGCCTGAAGGAACTTGCCGGCATCGAGCTCATGCGGGCCGTCAGTTCGGGCACCCAGTCATGGCGACTCCAGCAATTGGGACCAGCCTCGGGGTTCCTGGTCAGCGGTCCGGTAGCCGCCGTCGTGGTGCGTTCCCCAGCGGCGGGACAGCTCCGGACACAACTCGACGGCATCCTGCATGACGAGGTTCCACAAAGCGCGAGTTATGCGGACAACGCCGAATTGATCGCTTTGGCCGCGCTCCCCCACCCCACGGCAGTGGCTTCGCGCATCGCGCTCATCCAAGCACTTGAGGCTTTGGAGGTCCCCGACGGATCGGTCATGGCCGTGGGTCCGCTGGCGCAGGGAATCGGCGAGGCGCCCTGGTCGCTGGCAGAGGCGCGCCGGACGCTTGAGCTCATGCCTGGTACGGGAACCGGCCCGGGTGTTGTCGACGCCGAGGACTTCGCGGTCGAGCGTTTGGCGGAAGGAAGCCTCGACGCGGCAACCCGCGAGGGATTCGTGCGGCGGCAGCTCGGCGCCGTCGTCGAGCACGACGAGCAGCGGCGCTCGGAACTGATGCGGACCTTGGCGGTATGGCTGGATACGGGGTGCAACACTGCGCAAGCGGCGCGGGATCTGCACCTGGAAAGGCAGTCGATGCACCACCGGCTCCAGCGGATTTTCGAGCTGTGCGGCGGCGACCCGCGGGGAACGGGCCGGCTGGCCGCGCTTCACTTGGCAACCCGCCTGGCCCGGCTCTAGTCCGCTTACTTCTACTGGGTGCCCAGGTACCACGCTGTCTGCCAGCGGTAAAGGAACGCGGCCATGGCGTCACGGTTGACCGCACTCAAGGGCCGGAACGTCCCGTCGCCGTAACCCGTGCTGACCTTGGCCGCGGCGAGCCAGGTGATCTCGTTGTAGAAAGGCGAGTTCGGGGTGATGTCGTTGAACGGTGACGCTCCCGGGGCGGTCCAACTGGGTGATCCGCTGAAGCGGTAGAGGAAGGCTGCCATGGCATCCCGGTTGATGTTGTCACCCGGGCGGAAGCTTCGGTGCCCGTTGTTGGGGTCCACCCAGCCCGTGGTGATGCCGTAGTACGCCAGCCACGTGACTTCCTTGTAGAACGCGGAATTGGGCGCCATGTCCACGAATGGTGAGTTTGCGGGCGGCGTCCAGGCGGGCGAGCCGGCCTGGCGATAGAGGAAGGCGGCCATGGCGTCCCGGTGCACGGCGAGAGTCGCCCCGTAGCTTCCGTCCGGATAGCCAGTGGTGATGCCCTGGTTCGCGAGCCACTGGATCTCGCGGTAGAACGCGCTGTTCGTGGGGACGTCGGAGAAACGCTGAGTACACTGCGGGGATCCGAGAGCGACCTTGGCGAGGGCATATCGCGCCGCGTCGATCGCGCCATCTGCGACACCCATGACGAAATATTCCGGGTGCGTGGAACACACCTGCGGGATGGAGCCAGTAGGCACCGTCGCGATCGCCTTGCTTCCGTCGGCGCTGTAGTTCACCTGGGCATTAATACTGGTTCCGGGAGAGCCTGACTTCCAGAAGTAACCGTAGGGGAAGGCGTTCGTCCAGGTCTTGTCCGGGCCGGAGGTGAAATACCCCGGTACGCTGCGGAAGATCAGCTTGTCCGTGTAGGAAGCCAGCGAGGTGGTGGAGTCCTTCTGGATGAAGAAGGTCAGCGGCAGGGCCTGCGGAAGGCCAAGGTCCATCGAAACGGTCGATGACCCGGCCGGCCCTCCCGCCGTCAACCCGCTCTGGACGAAGATCCCGCCGTTTCCCGGCGCGATGGGCGTCCCCAGGACCGCTACGACAAACCCGGAATAGGCCTGGGCCGGGACGGAGGTGCTGGCACAGTTCCCCGTGGCGTCATGACAATACTGCATGGACCCCGGGGTCAGGCCCGCCAAGCCCTGCGGGATCGGGATAGACACGTGGAGGGTTGAGGAATCGGCCACGGCGGTGCCGGAAAGAAGCGGCGTTGCCGTGTTGTCCTCAGTGTTGTACACCCGGTACTGGAGCGTGCTGTCCACGCTCTTGCCGAGCACAGCGGAAGCGTCCGACGGGAGTTTCACGTCAAGGCTCGTCGCCGACGACGGAATCTGCACCGGCGGGTTATTGGCATAGATCTGCGCCCACGCAGGCGTTGGATCGATGGTAATGACTGGATCAACGGCATGGGCAGGGACAGCTACTCCTGCGACTGCTGTGACGGCAAAAAAGCAAGCGGCTATTATGCCGCCTTGTCGACGGACCACGAATGTACGCGCCTTTCAAAATGGCGAGTACCTCGCCCCCCAATGTTTTGCCGGCTGACCGGCAAATGCAACCATATGCGAGGACGGCCCGGCCCGCAATGGGTCGGGCCGCCACGCCTTACTTCAGCACCACCGTCCTGCTGCCTTGCAGGATCACGCGCCCTTCGCAGTGCCAGCGGACGGCGTTGCTGAGTGCTTTGCACTCGGTATCGCGCCCGGCCGCCACCAGGTCGTCCGGACCGAAGGTGTGGTCCACTTCCACCACTTGCTGGGCGATGATCGGCCCCTCGTCCAACTCGCCGTTGACGTAGTGCGCAGTGGCACCCACGGTCTTGACGCCCCGCGCGTAGGCCTGGTGGTACGGCTTGGCACCTTTGAAGCTGGGGAGGAACGAGTGGTGGATGTTGATTGCCCGGCCATCGAGCTTGCGGGCAAGATCGTCGCTGAGGACCTGCATGTAGCGGGCCAGGACCACGAGCTCGACGTCCAGGCGATCGATGAGATCGAGAAGCTGTCCTTCAGCCGCCGCCTTCGTGTCCGGTGTGACGGGCACGTGGAAGAACGGAATGCCGTGCCATTCGACCGTCCGCCTGTGGTCAGGGTGGTTGGAGACGACCCCCACAATGTCGATGGGCAGTTCCCCGATGCGGGCCCGGAACAGGAGGTCGTTGAGGCAGTGCTCGAACTTGGAGACCATGATCAGGACCCTCCGCTTGGCACCGTGGCGCTGGAGCTGCCAGCGCATGCCGAACTTTTCGGCAACGGGCGCGAAGGATTCCCGCAGCGAGTCGATGGTCGACTGATCCCCATCCGATGCGAAGTGGATCCGCATGAAGAAATGGTGATCCAGTTGGGAGTCGAATTGCTTGTTGTCGATGATGTCGCAGCCGTGTTCCAGGAGGAATCCGGAGACGGCGTGCACAATCCCCCGCGTTTCCGGGCAATCGAGCGTCAGGACATGCTCAACGGTGGTAGCCGGCACGGCCGACTCGGCGGTTTCATTTTGTGTGACAGTCATGGCTAGCACTCCACTACGTTGACGGCGAGGCCTCCGCGGGAGGTCTCCTTGTACTTGCTTTTCATGTCCGCTCCTGTCTCTCGCATGGTTTTGATGGCTTTATCAAGGGACACTTTGTGGCTGCCGTCGCCGTGCAGTGCAAGGCGGGCGGCGTTGATGGCCTTCACGCTGGCGATGGCGTTGCGTTCGATGCACGGAATCTGCACCAGCCCGCCTACGGGATCGCACGTGAGGCCCAGATTGTGCTCGATACCCACTTCTGCGGCATTTTCCACTTGCTCGGGAGTGCCGCCGAGGACCTCGCACAGACCGGCGGCGGCCATCGAACACGCGGAGCCCACCTCACCCTGGCAGCCGACTTCGGCACCGGAAATGGACGCGTTGATCTTGAACAGGATCCCGACGGCGGCCGCCGCGAGCAGGAAGCGGACCACGCCGTCGTCGTCTGCTCCCTGCACGAATTTCGTGTAGTAGTGCAGCACCGCGGGCACAATGCCGGCCGCACCGTTGGTGGGTGCCGTGACGATGCGGCCGCCCGCGGCGTTTTCCTCGTTCACGGCGAGCGCGAACAGGTTCACCCATTCCATGGCGAGCAGCGGGTCTGCCGAGCTTGAACCCTGCAGACCGGCGTCGGTGGCGGCGAGGGTCTTGAACAACGACGGCGCCCGTCGCCTCACCTTCAAGCCTCCCGGCAGGATTCCTTCCGCAGCGCAGCCGTTGTCCACGCATTCGCGCATGACCGCCCAGATCTGCAGGAGCCGCTCGCGAAGTTCGGCCTCGCTGCGCCACACAAGCTCGTTGGCGAGCATGACATCGGAGATGGACATGTCCTCCCGTGCGCAGATCGCCAGGAGCTCGTCCGCGGTGCTGAAGGGATAAGGCAGAACGGTGTCGTCAGCAACGACTTTGTCGCTGCCGGACGCATCACCGTCCACCACGAAACCGCCGCCTATCGAGTAGTAGCTGCGCTCCCGCAGCACTCTCCCGGCGTGGTCGAGGGCCCGGAAGGTCATGCCGTTAGGGTGGGCAGGCAGGGATTTGCGCCGGTGCAGGACCACGTCTTCGTCCCAGTTGAAGTCCACGCGGTGGTGTCCGGCTATCCGCAATTCAGCGTCCAGGGCAGCCGCGGCGACCTGGTCGTCGGCGGTGGAAGTGTCCACCGTTTCCGGCGATTGGCCTTGGAGTCCCAGCACCACGGCTTTGTCCGAGCCGTGGCCGCGGCCGGTGGCGCCCAGCGAGCCGAAAAGCTCGGCCTGGACGCGCACCGTTGCCGCGAGTTGCCCGGAGGATTCCAGGCCGTCGGTGAACTGTTTTGCCGCCCGCATCGGGCCGACCGTGTGCGAGGACGACGGCCCGATGCCAATGGAAAACAGGTCAAGCACGCTCAGTGCCATCAGGGCACCTCAGGAGAGGCGTATTCCCTCATGCCGTCAAGCAGCCAGCGGCCCAGGAAGTCGGCGAACGAAGCCCGTGGGAAGATCCGGAAGCTGTCCTCGCCGGTCTTCAACAGCAACGCCGGGATGTTGCCGATTTCCGTGGCCAGGGCGGTTCCCGTGCGGAAGGCGCGTGGGTGCAGGTCCAGGGAGCAGCCCTTTTCCAGGACGTCGCGGGCACGGATGCCGGACAGCTCGAAGGTGGTTCGGTTGGCGGACAAGTCCACCACCTGGCCAGGGTCCTCGCCCAGGGCCTCCACCAGTGCGCGGACCAGGTCTCCGCCCAGGGAATCGTGCGCCTCTTCGGGTGCGACCACCAGGAATTCGTCCGGGCCCAACCACAAGGTGGTGGCCCTTTCACTCCCGGTGATCTCACCGCATGCGGCCGGCAGGCCGCCGGTCACGGACGCGAGGCGGGCTCCGGCGTCGGACGCCCGGTCAACCCGGATCCCCACCATGGTCTGGAACGGGATTTCCTTCAACGCGGCGGTTCCGGCCACGGAACCGGACTCGAAGGACGGTGCCAGGTGCGAAGCCGGGCTGCGGCGTGCCGCACGCAGCGTCTCGGGGTTTGCGGGGGTTGCTGTTTCAGCCATCTTTACGGGTCCCTTCAGCGTCGAAAAGTACGGTTTCTCCCACAACGACGTCCAGCAACTGGTCGCCGACGGAGGCCACCAGGGTCTCGCCGATCCGGTTGCGGCCGTTCGTGATCAGTGCCAGGCCGAAGGACCGGCCCAAGGCGGCACTGTGGTAGCTCGAGGTCACGAAGCCCTGCATCGGCACGGGGCCGTAGGCCGGGTTGACCGGGATCCCCTTTTCCACGAGCTGGGTGCCTTCCGGAAGGCGGAACGAACCGTCAGCCGGGAGGACGCTGACCAAGTGCTTGCGGTCCGTGCGGACCGCGTCCTCGCGGCTGTAAGAACGTTTGCCGATGAAGTCCTTTGCCTTGGAAACGATCCATTCCATCCCGGCGTCCTGCGGGGTGACGGTGCCGTCCGTGTCCTGCCCGACGATCGGGTAGCCCTTCTCGGCACGCAGCACGTGCATGGTCTCGGTGCCGTACGGAGTGATGTTGAACTCGGCCCCTGCCGCAGCAACGGCTTCCCAGGTGTTGAGCCCGTACCAGGACGGAACGTTGATTTCGTAGGCAAGCTCACCCGAGAACGAAATCCGGCAAACCCGTGCCTGGACTCCGGAGGCCAGCGTGGTCTCGCGGAACGTCATGAACGGGAAAGCTTTGGCGTCCAGCCCGCCGTCGGCCGCCAGTTGCGGAGCAACTTTGGCGATCACCGCACGGGATTTGGGCCCGACGACGGCAATCGTCGTCCACTGTTCAGTCACCGACGTGCACACCACGTCGAGTTCCGGCCACTCGGTCTGGTGCCACTCCTCGAGCCAGTCAAGGACCTTGGCAGCGCCGCCGGTGGTGGTGGTCATGAAGTAGCGGCCCTCGTCGAGGCGCAGGGTCACGCCGTCGTCGAAGATCATGCCGTCCGGGGTGCACATGACCCCGTAGCGGGCCGAGCCGGGGGCGAGCTTCTTGAAAGCGTTGGTGTAGATGCGGTTCAGGAATTCACCGGCGTCCTTGCCACGGATCTCGATCTTGCCGAGGGTGGTAGCGTCCATGAAGCCCACCGATTCGCGGACTGCGGCACACTCGCGGAGCACGGCGGCGGCCATGTCTTCGCCCGCTTGCGGGTAGTACCACGGGCGCTTCCACTGGCCGACGTCCTCAAAGAGCGCTCCCTGGGCAACATGCCAAGGGTGGATGGAGGTGACGCGGGCAGGATCGAACAGCTCGCCGCGCTTGCGTCCCGCCAAGGCCGCGAAGGCGACCGGCGTGAACGGCGCCCGGTAGGTCGTGGTTCCGATGTCACCGATGCCGCAACTGCCTACGGCGCCCGCCTCGCCGGCGGGTGCCTCGCCGGCCTGCTTGAGGGCCGCGGCGATCACGCCGATGGCGTTGACGCCGGACGTCTTGCCCTGGTCGTTGGCGGTGCTGATGGAGGTGTACCGCTTGATGTGTTCCACCGAGCGCATGCCGGCCCCGGTGGAACGGAGCACGTCGGCCACCGACTGGTCGCGCTGGAAGTCAACGAAATGGTGGTGCCACTCCCCCGCGTTTCCGCTCTGCCCGGGCACGAGCCACAACTGGCGGGTGGGGGCGGAGGCTACCGGCGCCTTGATCTCGGCAGGCACCGTCTCGGAGCTGAACCCGGCGGCGATCGCAGCCGCGGCACCGGCGGATACGCCTTCTCCCAGGCAGTCCGCGAGCCCGTAGCTTCCGCGTCCGGCGCCGACCACGTGCTGGTCCTTGACGACGGAGCTCGGCACAAAGCCGGCCAGGTCATCGTCCCAACGCAACTTACCTTGGCGCTGGCTGTGGAGGTGGACCACGGGACTCCAGCCACCGGACACCGCCAGCAGATCGCAAGCGAGCCGTTCGACGCCCGAGGTGACTTCGCCGTCGTCGTTAAGGCTGCGGATGGTGACGCCGTCGATCCGGCCGTTCTCCCCCGCGCCGGAGGTATCGGCGACGGCGCTGCCGACGAGGACGCGGACGCCGCTTTCGACGGCGGCTGCCGCTGTGTCGCTGAGCTTCGGGCGGGCATCGACGACGGCGGCGACCTTGACACCCGCGGCCAGCAGATCCGCGGCCAGCAGGTAGGCCGAATCGTTCGTGGTGCCGATGACTACCCGGCGCCCGGCAGCGACAGCGTACCGGTTGAGGTAGCTCCGGACAGCGGAGGCCAGCATGATGCCGGGCCGGTCGTTGTTCTCGAAGACGAGCGGACGCTCATGGGCGCCGGGCGCCAGGACCACCTGCCTGGCACGGATGTGCCAAATACGCTGGCGGGAGACGCCGTCCGCCGCCGGGCTGCCGAGGTGGTCCGTACGGTTCTGTGCCGCGATCACATAGTTCGCGTCGTAGGAGCCGAACGCCGTAGTGCGGTTGAGGACAGTACATTCGGCGGCGGAAACGAGTTCGGCCTCCACGTCGGCGATCCATTCCTGTGCCGGCTTGCCTTCGATGACTTCGGCGAGATCCGGTGCAGTGGAACCGGAAAGCAGCGAGCCGCCGAGCTCGGGCTGGTCATCGATCAGGATGACCCGGGCGCCGGTGCGGACCGCCTCACGGGCTGCCGCGAGGCCGGAAACGCCGCCGCCAACCACCAGGACATCGGTGTGGACGTATTTCTTGTCGTACTCGGCGCGGTCCTCGTTGGAGTCCAGCTTGCCCAGGCCGTTCAGGAACTCGACGCTGAGCCCGTCCACAAGGGACACGGTGGTCGCGGGAAGCATCGACTCGGCAACGTGGCCCGGGAAACGGGCGGCCACCTTGACCAGGGCGTTGGATTCTTCCACTCCGGCGGACATGATTCCGCGGGCCCGATCCTCATAGAGCGAGTTGCCGACGTTGATGCGCCCGTTGGCCAGCAGTGCTGAGGCTACCGTGTCTCCGGGGTGCCCGGTGTATTCCTGGCCGTCCACGGTGAACCGCCAGGAGATGCTGCGGTCGATGCGGCCGCCGGTGGCGAGGCGGGCGTTGTGCGGGGTCACTTCGTGGCTCCTTCCGGAGTGGTGGCTGCTGAGGTGTTCACATCAGGGCGTTCCATGTCAGGGCGCGGTTCGCCCATCTTGTAGATGGCCTGGATGTCGTAGCTGAAGGTGTCGCGGAGCATGTTGAACCATTGGCGGCAACCGGTGCTGTGGACCCAGCGTTCGGCGAAGGCGCCTTTGGTGTTGTCGCGGTAGAACAAGTACTCGGCCCACTGCCGGTCCGTCAGCGCGTCCGGGTTTTCCGGATAGGGCACGTGGGCCTGGCCGCCGTAGTGGAATTCTGTTTCGTCTCGTGGCCCGCAGTTGGGGCAGCTGATGAGCAGCATGGTTGGTCTCCTAAAGGGCTACGGCTAGTGGGCGACGGCGGCGGCGCCGTGTTCGTCGATCAGGGCACCGGTCTCGAAGCGTTCCAGCGAAAAAGGCTTGTTGAGCTCGTGCGGCGTACCCGTGGCGATGGTGTGGGCGAAGGTCAGGCCTGCAGCGGGCGTGCCCTTGAAGCCACCCGTTCCCCAACCACAGTTGACGAACATGTTCTCCACCGGGGTGGTGCCGATGATCGGCGAGGCATCCATGGTGGTGTCCACGATTCCGCCCCAGGTCCGGAGCACGTGGGCCCGGGCAAAGATCGGGAAGAGTTCGACGGCGGCGGCCATCTGGTGTTCGATCACGTGGAACGAGCCGCGCTGGCCATAGCCGTTGTAGGAGTCGACCCCGGCGCCCATGACCAGTTCGCCCTTGTGGGCCTGGGAAACGTAGACGTGCACGTGGTTGGACATGACCACCGTGGGGTGGACGGGCTCATGCAGCTCGGACACCAACGCCTGGAGGGGGTGGGACTGGATCGGGAGGCGGAAGCCGGCCATTTCGGCGAGGACGGAGCTGTGGCCGGCCGCGGCGAGCCCGACCTTTTCGGTGCGGATGGTTCCTTGGTTGGTCTTGACGCCCACCACGCGGTTGCCGTCCTTGAGGAAGCCCGTCACTTCGCAGTTCTGGATGATGTCCACGCCGAGTTCATCGCACTTCCGGGCGAAGGCCCAGGCGACGTGGTCGTGCTTCGCGATACCGGCCCGGGGCTGGTACGTGGCGCCCATGACCGGGTAGCGGATGTTGTCGCTGATGTTCAGGATGGGGCAGAGTTCCTTGACTTGCTGCGGGTCCAGCCATTCGGCGTCGACCCCGTTGAGCTTGTTCGCCCCGACGCGGCGGACGCTTTCGCGGACGTCGCCCAGCGTGTGGGCGAGGTTCATGACGCCGCGCTGGCTGAAGAGGAAATCGTATTCGAGTTCCTCGGGCAGGATCTCCCAGAGCTTGAGGGCGTGCTCGTAGATGGCAGCGCTCTCGTCCCAAAGGTAGTTGGAGCGAATGATCGTGGTGTTCCTGGCCATGTTGCCGCCGGCCAGCCAGCCCTTCTCCAGCACGGCGATGTTGGTCATTCCGTGGTTCTTGGCCAGGAAGTATGCGGTGGCCAGGCCGTGGCCGCCACCGCCCACGATCACTGCGTCGTAGGAAGCTTTGGGCTCCGGGTTGCGCCACAGGAAGTCCGGGTGTTCGGGGAGTTGGTCTGCGCTCACTGGGCTGCTCCAATCATTTCTGCTTCTAGTTCGGTGGCCGCGGCGTCGTTGCCGCTGGCGGCCTGGGAAAGATGCGGGTAAAGCGGGAATTGTTCGGCGAGCGCGGTAACCCTGTCACGGAGTTCGACGGCGGCGTGGTCACCCAGGGTGCCGCTGCTTGCCGCGGCGATGAGCGCCGTCGCGATGATGTCCGCGACCTCCGCGAATTCCTTGGCGCCGAAGCCGCGGGCGGCAAGTGCCGGGGTGCCGATCCGGAGGCCTGAGGAAACCATCGGCGGCCGGGGGTCGAACGGGACGGCGTTGCGGTTCACGGTGATGCCGATGCGGTGCAGGGTGTCTTCGGCCTGCTGTCCGTCGAGGTCCGAGTGGCGCAGGTCGACGAGGACCAGGTGGACGTCGGTGCCACCGTTGACCACCGAGATCCCTGCTGCGGCCACGTCTTCCTTCAGGAGCCGTTCGGCAAGGAGCTTGGCCCCTTCCAGCACCCGCATTTGGCGTTCCTGGAATTCGGGCTCTGCCGCCATTTTGAACGCCACGGCCTTGGCGGCTATCACGTGCTCCAACGGTCCGCCTTGCTGGCCGGGGAACACCGCGCTGTTGATCTTGCGGGCGTATTGTTCCTTCGAGAGGATCACCCCGCCGCGCGGCCCGCCGAGGGTCTTGTGGGTGGTGGTGGTCACGACGTCGGCATACGGCACGGGGTTGGGGTGCAGTCCCGCGGCGACGAGGCCGGCGAAGTGGGCCATGTCCACCATGAGGTAGGCTCCCACAAGGTCGGCGATGCGGCGGAATTCGGCGAAATCCAAGTGGCGCGAGTACGCCGACCAGCCGGCAACGATCAGCTTCGGGCGGTGTTCCAGGGCCAGGGCTTCGACTTCCGCCATGTCCACGCGGAGATCGGATTCGCTGACGTGGTACGGGATGACGTTGTACAGCTTGCCGGAGAAGTTGATGCGCATGCCGTGGGTCAAGTGGCCACCGTGTGCGAGGTCGAGGCCCATGATGCTGTCCCCCGGCTCGAGGAGCGCGAACATGGCTGCCGCGTTGGCCTGTGCGCCGGAGTGCGGCTGGACATTCGCGGCTTCGGCGCCGAAGAGAGCCTTGACTCGGTCGATGGCCAGCTGCTCGATGACGTCCACGTGCTCGCAGCCGCCGTAGTAGCGCTTGCCCGGGTAGCCTTCCGCGTACTTGTTGGTCAGGACCGAGCCCTGTGCCTGCATGACGGCTGCAGGGGCGAAGTTTTCGGAGGCGATCATTTCCAGCGTGGACTGCTGGCGGATGAGTTCCTGGGCGATCGCCCGTTCAACCTCCGGGTCCGCCTGGGCGAGCGGGCGGATCAGCGGTTCAACCATCATGTTCTCCTTTTGAGATACTTATATTTACTGACTAATCAGCAACTGATATATTAGAACTGTTGCCATAGTATGTTGGAGATCACACAACCGTCAACAGCCCGGCAGCAACTGATCCGCCAGACTTGGAATTGTGGCAAACGGGAGAGGGCACATGAGCACTGCATTGGAAGCACTGGACACGGGCACGCAGGGAACCTCCTTGGCGGAAAACGCCTACCTGCTCCTGCGCGACCGGCTCATCATGCTGGACATCAAACCCGGAGACCCCATCAACGACGGGCAGATTGCCACGGAACTCGGCATCGGCCGGACTCCCGTGCGCGAGGCCATCAAGCGGCTCGAAAGCGACCACCTCGTCGTGTCGTATCCCCGCCGCGGAACCTTCGCCACCGGCGTCGACATCACCCAACTGGCGGACGTCTCCGAAATCCGGGAGCTGCTTGAGCCCTTGGCGTCACGGCGGGCTGCCCGCATGGCCAGCCCCAAGCTCCGGGAAGAACTCCGCGAGGTGGCCGCAGCCATCAGCGGCCTGGAAGCACACGACGCCGGCCAACAGGAACTCATGCGGTACGACATCCAGGTGCACCGGCTCATCTACAAGGCCGCGGCCAATCCGCACCTTGAGGACGTACTGATCCGCTACGACAACCTGGCAACCCGCATCTGGTGCCACATGCTGGACAAGATGCCTTCCGTGACAGGCCACGTCGCAGAGCACGCTGAACTGCTCACCGCGATCGCCGACGGCGATGAGGACCGCGCGGCGGCGCTCGCCCTGCACCACGTGGTGAGTTTCGAAGAGACGATCCGCAAGGTGCTCTAGGTTCGGCGCATGCTCGGGTCTCGCGGGATACCGCTGCCCTCAGCCGTTTCTCTTCCAGTGCTTCGGCCACTTCACGTTCAACAGCAGCAGTCCCAACAGAAGTCCGTCAACCGTCATTACTCCGGCCATGAAGTAAGCCCAACCGATGATCATGGTTCGCTCACTACCAGTCGGCAGCCCGAGCTGTGGGGGTGCATCAGAACACACATACCAATCTCCTGACCCGGATCCCCCCAGTCACTCGATAGTCCATCAAGTGTGGCACGACGGCGCCCAAGAAGGAACGGCTTAGGCGATCGACGGCGGGAGCTACACTTTCGAGACCTCGCCACTGTGGGGGCCAACGGTTCCTGTCTGCAGGCTCAGGAGCGTCACCAGGATGACCATTCCGAGCAGCGCAACGGCTGTGACCAAGGTGAGGGTGCGGTTCCGACTCGGGGCTTCCCTGGCTGCAAGAAAGAGGGCAGATCCAGACAGGACAGCAGAGATAGCTGTGAATGGATAGAGCGGCAAATCAACAAGATGGCCCCTCCCAGCAGGAAAAACCTGGAGAGCTCGACGCGTGAGCGCTTTCTTACCAAGGGCTGCATGATTGGTCGTCTCCTTTTCCAGATGTTAACAAGGGAAAACTGCACTGAGTGGTCTTCCGAATCAAAATGAGTAGCGAATCGCCCATATTTGAGTGCTAGCGACGAGAAGCACATAGAACCCTGAGCGTGCCTTGACCCCGATATGGAGTCTGTGATGGCCCGCGTGGTTGACCTGGTTGCTGCCCCATGGTTCATTGCGAAGGCAGTCAGCGCGGGGACGATGCTTTCTGCACAGTCGCATCAGGCTATAAGGGACGAGTGTCAGCTACTTTCGATCGAGGGGTTTGCGGATGCCGAGAATGAAGCGGCGAGTTCCTGTTTTGCTGGTTGGCGGCGCCCTTTCGTTGATTCTGGTCCTCTTGGTCCTTCGCTGGATGACGCATGGACCCGGGAACATAACGGACAATGATTTCAGGCCTCCGCCTTTCGTTCCCAGCTCCCCTGCTGGTTCGGCGAGCCGTTAACCCCGAGGCTCTGCGTCAGCCCGGGGTGAGGACGCAGAACTCGTTGCCCTCCGTGTCGGCGAGGCATACCCATGGCACCTCGCCTTGGCCGACGTCGGCGTCCGTGGCACCCAGCGCCTGCAGCCGGGCCACCTCTGCCGCTTGATCATCGCCGGGGTATGGCCGCAGGTCGAGATGGACACGGCCGGACACGGCGTTCGGGACGGGTGTGCGGACGAATTCCAGATACGGCCCCACGCCCTTGGCCGAGCGCAGCCTCGCAAGATCGTCGGTCACCTCGTGCAGGGTCCAGTCCATCGCCCCGCTCCAGAACCGGGCCATGGCCCGCGGATCCGCACAATTGACCACCACCGCGGCGATCGGCCCGGTGTCCCGGTAGATCGGCCGAGGCTCCAGCACGCAGAACAGGTTGCCCTCCGGGTCGGCCAGGACCGTCCACGGCACATCGCCCTGGCCGATGTCGGCAGGCGTCGCGCCGAGCTTCACCGCGCGCGCCACAAGCTCCGCTTGATGGGCCGCAGAGGTGGTGGCGAGATCGAGATGGGCGCGGTACCTGACCGTCTCGGGGTCCGGGACCGTGACGACATCGACGCACACGACGGCAGGGTCCGGCCCGGTGAAGCCCACGGGTTCGACATTGGTCACACCTGGTCCTTCGCTGGAAACACCCCACCCGAGCACTTCCGCCCAAAACCGGCCGAGAGCCGAGTCATCCCGGGCCTTGAAATTCACTTGAACGAGTCGCAGTGCCATACCGCCCGATCCTATCTCCGCCAAGAACGGCCGGCCGGCAGCATCCCAGGACACGGAGCCCAGAGAGGCTGCGCATTTGACCGGGTTTGAGACGATGAACCACATGGACGCTGATGCAAGCCTTGCCAACGACGCCGATACCGATCCCGCCGGCGCGCACCACGCCGGGGTGCAGTCCGTGGACCGGGCCATCACTGTGCTCGAAATCATCGCCCGCAACGGGGATGCCGGCGTGAGTGAGATCGCGGAGGAAATGGGCGTCCACAAGTCCACGGCGTCGCGGCTGCTGAGCGCCTTGGACGCCCGTGGCATGGTGCAGCAGAATCACGAGCGCGGAAAATACCAACTCGGGTTCAACATCCTGCGCTTGGCCAGTGCCATTCCGGCCCGTCTCAGCTTGGTCAGGGAGGCCCGGGAAGATCTCGAAGCCTTGGCCGAGAAGTTCGCTGAGACTGCCAACCTGGCCGTGCTGCGGTCAAATTTCGCGGTCAACGTGGACCAGGCCATCGGCCCCAACACGCTTGGCACGCAGGACTGGATCGGTGGGCTCACTCCGCTCCACGCCACGTCCAGCGGAAAGGTCATGCTTGCCGCCCTGGCGCCTGAGACCCGTGACCGCGTTCTCAGGGAAGCCGGCCAAGCGCGCTACACCCCACAGACCATCACCGACCGCGACGAGCTGGAGCGGCAAATGCCGGTCATTGCGGAGGCCGGGTACGCCGCCACGTATGAAGAACTCGAACGCGGACTCAACGCCATCGCCGTTCCGATCCGCAACCACAGCGGCACGGTGATCGGAGCCATCAGCCTTTCCGGCCCTGCCTTCCGTTTCGAGCCGGAAAAAATACCCGGCCTGCTCGATGCGCTCAAGCAGGCCGGGTATTCAATCAGCGTCAAGATGGGGTACACCGCTGCCAGCGGCGCCTAGGGTCCGTCAAACCTCGCGATCGCGCGCTGCCTAAGCGATGTTTTCCTTTTCGGCTTTGATTGTGGTGTCCCCGCCATGGCCGGTCCGGACCACGGTTTCCGGCGGAAGCGGCAGAAGGCGTTCGCGGATCGAGGCCAGGATGGTCGGGTGGTCGCTGAACGATCGGCCCGTTGCGCCCGGACCGCCGTTGAAAAGCGTGTCGCCCGTGAAGACCGTTCCTTCGCTTTCCAGGTAGAAGCACGTGGAACCCGGTGAGTGGCCCGGCGTGTGGATGGCCTGCAGGGCCGTGCCCGCCACGTCGAAGATGTCGCCGTCTGCAATGTGACGGTCCGGCCGGGCATCCGGATACACCTGCTCCCACAGAACCATGTCCGCGGAGTGCAGATGGATCGGCGCGTTCACGGCCTTCGCCACGTCGAGCGCTGCCCCGATGTGGTCGTTGTGCGCATGGGTGAGCAGGATGGCGCGCACCTTCCGCCCGCGGACCTGCTCGATGATCGCCGCTGCATCGTGCGGCGAATCGATGATCACGCACTCGTCGTCGTTGCCGACAATCCAGACGTTGTTGTCCACGTCCCATGTGCCGCCGTCGAGCGAAAACGTGCCCGAGGTGACCAGGTTTTCGATGGTGACGCTCATGCGATTTCCACTACCGAACGGAGCACTTTGCCTTCGTGCATCTTCGCGAACGCCTCTTCCACTTGGTCGATGGTGATCCGTTCGGACACGAACGCGTCCAGGTCAAGGTTGCCTTGCTTGTAGTGTGCCACCAGCATCGGGAAGTCGCGGGAGGGCAGGCAGTCCCCGTACCAGGAGGACTTCAGGGAACCGCCACGGCCGAAGACGTCCAGCAGGGGCAGTTCGAGCAGCATGCCCGGCGTCGGTACGCCGACCAGTACCACGCGGCCGGCGAGGTCGCGCGCGTAGAAGGCCTGCTTGTAGGTCTCCGGGCGTCCGACGGCGTCGATCACCACATCGGCACCGTTGCCGCCGGTCAGCGCCCGGATGGCCTCGATGGGGTCTTCCTTGCTGGAGTTGACACCGTGCGTGGCGCCTAGGGACATGGCCATCTCTATTTTGTTGGCGTCGATGTCCACGGCGATGATCGTCGTGGCGCCGGCGAGCTTTGACCCGGCGATGGCGGCGATGCCGACGCCGCCGCAGCCAATGACGGCCACGGACTCGCCCCGCTTGACCTCGCCGGTGTTGATGGCGGCGCCGATTCCTGCCATCACGCCGCAGCCGAGCAGCCCGACGGCGGCGGGATCGACGTCGTCGTCCACTTTGGTGCACTGCCCGGCGGCCACGAGGGTCTTCTCGGCGAAGGCGCCGATCCCCAGGGCCGGTGCAAGTTCCGTGCCGTCCTCCAGGGTCATCTTCTGCGTGGCATTGTGCGTGTTGAAACAGTACTGCGGCTGGCCCTTGGCGCATGCCCGGCATTCCCCGCACACGGCACGCCAGTTCAGGATCACACGGTCCCCTGGCGCCACTTCGGTAACGTCCGGCCCTACGGCACTGACCACACCTGTGGCCTCGTGGCCGAGCAGTATGGGGAAATCATCGGTGATGCCGCCCTGCTTGTAGTGCAGGTCGGTGTGGCAGACGCCGCAGGTGAGGATGTCCACCAGCGCCTCGCCCGGACCGGGGTCCGGCACCAGGATGGTCTCCACCGAGACCGGAGCGTTCTTTTCCTTGGCGATGACCGCCCTTACTTTGTAAACCATTGGCTGGGTTCCTTTTCCTGAGTTCCCGGTTGCTCGTTACATCGACGGACGTTCCTCAGGCTAGCTGTCGGAGGGAACGTCAGCGATCTTGCTGGTGACCCAGCTGTGGAACGCCTCGATGTGGTGCTCGCTCGGTACCAGCACGCCGCCCTTGGCATAGATCTTGGAACCCATGGCTGGCTGGCAGCGTTCGCAGGCGTCGAAGTCCTGCTCGTTGACCCGGTGAAAGAGCTCCACCGAAGCGCTCACGTCCTTGCCGGATTCCACCACGCTGGGCAGGTACAGCCAATCGCATTCAACGATCGTGTGGTCCGCCGCCAGCGGGAACATGCGGTGGATGATGACATGGTCCGGAACCAGGTTGACGAAGACATTCGGCTTGATGGTCACCGCGTAGTACCGGCGGTCCTGGTCATCGCCCACTCCCGGAATTCGATCGAGGCCCTCGGAACCGTCGATCGTGAAGCCCTTGATGTCCTCGCCGAACTCGGCGCCGTGGCCCACAAAATACTGCGCCGCCAGGCCGTCTGCGAACTCGGGCAGGACTTCGGTGAGTTCGGGGTGGATCGTGGCGCAGTGGTAGCACTCCATGAAGTTTTCGATGATGAGCTTCCAGTTGGCCTTGACGTCGTACTTGATGCGCCGGCCAAGGCTCAGGTTCGCGATGTCGTAGTCGTCAACCGCCCGCAGGTCCCCGAGTCGCTCCTCGATCGCACCCATGACGTCTTCCTCGAACGACGGTGGCTCATCGGCGAGGCAGACCCACACGTAGCCCATGTATTCGCGGACGTGGACCTTGACCAGTCCGTATTCGTTGCGGTCGATATCCGGCATCTTGGTGAGGTTGGGGGCCGCGATGAGCTTTCCCTCGAGGTCGTAGGTCCAGGCGTGGTACGGGCACTGGAACGAGCGGTTGGCTTCGCCGGACTCCTCCATGCACAGCTTCACGCCGCGGTGCCGGCAGATGTTGTAGAACGCGCGGATTTCCCCTTTGCGGGTGCGGTTGATGAGCACGCTCTCGCGGCCGATCTGCACCGTCTTGAACGAACCGGCCTTTTCCAGGTCCGCGGTCCGCACTGCGCAGAACCACATTTGTTCAAAGATGTGCTCTTGCTCGGCGCGGAAGATGTCTTCACTGACATACGTGTGGCCGGGGAGCGTGGGGATCAGGCTGGGGGAAACAACTTCAGTGGTCATGCTGACTCCTATTCAGTGATGAACGTGGTTGAGGCTTGGGAATGTTCACGGGGTTGCCAGGACGGGCGGGGCATTGCGGGCATTGAGTTGCCGGCGCCAACGGGTGAACAGGCGCGGCTGGTTCACACCCAGAACGCCCACCGGTTCCTCGCCCCGGTAGTACACGGCCAGGAAGCTGTGGTTCTCGAGCTGTCCTGCCTCGATCTCGACGCGCTCCGCGTCCCGCGCATGGCCCGCGAACTGGAGCGTCACTCCGTACTGGTCGGACCAGAAGTACGGCAAGTTGAGGGGTTGGGGTGCGGCGGAGTGATCCAAGAGTCCGGCCACGGCGAGGGCGGCACGTTCCTGGGCGCCGCTCCAATGCTCCACGCGATGGTGCCGCCCGCTGCGTGCGTCGAACCAGGCTGCACAGTCCCCCACGGCAACCACGCCGGGAACGTTGGTCCGTCCCATCGCATCGCACATGACGCCATCGTCGAGTTCGACGCCCGAACCGGCCAGCCACCCGACATTGGGGACAGCACCGATTCCGAGGAGTACGACGTCGGCGGAACGGTACTGTCCGTCGCTGAGCCGGACGCCGGTCACATTTCCTTCGTAGCTGTAATACGAGTCGATTCCCGTGTCACAAATCAGCTCCACTCCATTGAGCCCATGGAGCGTGGCCATGACGGCAGCCATCTGTGGACCGAGCGGAGCGCTAAGCGGCACTTCGCTCTTGCAGATGATGGTTACATCCATTCCCAAGCCCTTGGCCGTTGATGCGACTTCCGCGCCGATAAAGCCGGCGCCCACAACCAGCAGGCGGCCACCCGCAACGAGCTCCGGCGCCAGATCCTGGGCATCCTGGAGAGTCCGCAAGGTAAAGACATTGGCTAGGCCTGCAAGTTCGGGCAGGGTGCGGGCTGAGGCTCCCGTGGCAATTACGACGCCGTCAGCCACCACAGCGCTCCCGTCGCCTAGCGTGATGGTCCTGGTGGCGGCATGAAAGCTTCGTGCCGGGGAGCCAAGCAGCCATTCGGCCTGGAGCGGGTCATCTGAATCCGCCTCCTCAGCTTCCAACATGACGTGCTTGATACCGATCTTTCCTGCCAGGAACTCCTTGGACAGGGGCGGGCGGTCATAGGGCCGCTCGTGCTCATCGCCAATGATGAGCAGCCGGCCGGAAAAGCCCTGCGCCCTGGCAGCGCGGGCGGCGGAAAGACCCGCCAATGATGCACCCACGATCGCCAATGTCTCCATGGCTTCCTCCTCGCCGAGCCGTTCGAAAGCGTATTGCGCCATACGCAACAAACTTCATTATGCGAAACAGCGTGACCGACTTCACATCGCGTGTCAAGGAATCTGCGAAGGAAATTCAACCCCTTGACAAGGCGCTGTGAGGTCCATCACTCTGTTGCGTATTGTGATCAGCGTTGATCATGAGACAACCGCCCCACAGGTTCGACCAGCCCGGTGAAAGAAGGTTCGTGAGATGCACAGTGCTTGCCCGCTTAGCTCGTTGGCTCCGGGGGACGCGATTCGACTTGAGACGTCTCCGCCCATTGCCGTATTTCACACCGAAGAGGGCGAACTTTTCGCCCTCGACGACACCTGTACCCACCAGGACGCCTCACTCGCCGACGGCTGGGTTGAGGACTGCTGGGTAGAGTGCCCGCTCCATGCTTCAAAATTCAACCTCCGCACCGGAGCCGCCGACGCGCCTCCCGCAAAATTGCCCGTCAGGGTCCACGAAGTCCTGGTGGTGGATGGCCAGATCATGGTCAAAGAATCCGAGGACGCCCCCAACCTTCCCCCTGGGTTGACCGTCGACGGCCACGTCTAGGGTCCGGCAGGCCACAAACTCCCACACCACTTACTCCAGGAGCAACACGCATGTCCACATCACCCCGCGTTGTCATCATCGGAGCCGGTATCGTCGGCGCCAATCTTGCGGATGAGCTGTCCACCCGCGGCTGGACCAACATCACCGTGGTCGAGCAGGGCCCGTTGACGTTGGCGGGCGGCTCAACCTCGCACGCCCCCGGCCTCGTGTTCCAGACCAATGCCTCCAAGACCATGACCCAATTCGCGTCCTACACCGTGGACAAGCTGCTCTCGCTCAGCGATTCCGGCGTCTCCTGCTTCAACCAGGTGGGCGGCCTCGAAGTGGCCACCACTCCGGAGCGCCTGGAGGACCTCAAGCGCAAGCTGGGCTACGCGGCGTCGTGGGGCGTGGAAGGCCGGCTCATCGATCCGGACGAGTGCGCCAAGCACTACCCGCTGCTCGACCAGGAAAAGGTGCTTGGCGGACTGTACGTCCCCTCCGACGGTTTGGCTTCCGCAGCCCGCGCCGTCGGCCTGCTCATCGCCAAGGCGAGCGCCGCAGGGGTCACGTTCCGCGGTTCCACTCCCGTCACCGGCATTGAACAGGCCGGAGGCAAGGTCACCGGCGTCGAAACGCCCGACGGCGTGATCGCGGCCGACATCGTGGTTTCCTGCGCCGGGTTCTGGGGACCCAGGATCGGCGCCATGGTGGGCATGTCCGTGCCGCTCCTCCCCCTGGCCCACCAATACGTCAAGACCACCTCCGTGCCCGAGCTCGTGGGCCGGAACGACGCCTCACGGCTGCTTGACCCCGGCAACGGCGCCTGGATGCCCATCCTCCGCCACCAGGACAAGGACCTCTACTTCCGCGAGCACGGGGACCGGATGGGCATCGGCTCCTACGCCCACAAGCCCATGCCCGTGGACCTCCGGGAGCTGCCCGAAGTTGCCGCCGCTGACATGTCCGAGCACCGGATGCCCTCCCGCCTGCCGTTCACGGAAGAAGACTTCCTGCCGTGCTGGGAAGACTCCAAAGAACTCCTCCCGGCACTCGCCGGCGCCCGGATTGCCGATGGCTTCAACGGGATCTTCTCGTTCACCCCCGACGGCGGTCCCCTCGTCGGCGAGTCCAAGGACGTTGACGGCTTCTTCGTGGCCGAGGCCGTCTGGGTGACGCACTCCGCCGGAGTGGCCCGCGCCCTGGCGGAGCGCCTCATCGAGGGCCAGTCCCGGATTCCGCTCCACGAATGCGAGGTCTCCCGCTTCGAAGAAATCCAGACCGCGGAGAGCTACGTCAGCGAAACCTCGCAGCAGAACTTCGTGGAGATCTACGACGTCCTGCACCCCCTGCAGCCAAGGGTCTCCCCCCGTGAGCTGCGCGTCAGCCCGTTCAACGCCCGGCAGAAGGAGCTCGGGGCGTTTTTCCTCGAAGCCCACGGTTGGGAACGCCCGCACTGGTTCGAAGCCAACCGCGGTTTGCTCGACGAACTCCCCGAAGAATGGCGTGCACCGGAGCGCGAGCCATGGGCCGCCATGTTCCACTCCCCCATTTCCGCCGCCGAAGCGTGGAAGACGCGCACCGCCGTCGCGCTCTATGACATGACGCCGCTCAAGCGGCTGGAGGTTTCCGGGCCGGGCGCCGTAACCCTCTTGCAGCGCCTCAGCGCCGGGAAAGTCGACAAGAAGCCGGGTGCGGTGACGTACTGCCTGCTCCTCAACGACGACGGCGGCATCCGCAGCGACATCACGGTGGCCCGGCTGGATGAGACCACGTTCCAGGTGGGCGCGAACGGCAACATCGACTTCGACTACTTCACCACCGAAGCACGCAAGCAGACCGCCGGGGATGTCAGCCAGTGGGTGCAGGTCCGCGACATCACCGGTTCCACGTGTTGCGTGGGGCTCTGGGGGCCCCTGGCCCGCGAAGTTATCGCCAAGGTGAGCGACGACGATTTCAGCAACGAAGGATTGAAGTACTTCCGCACCAAGAAGGTCCGGATCGGCGGGATCCCCGTCACCGCGATGCGGCTGTCCTACGTCGGCGAGTTGGGCTGGGAGCTGTACACGACGGCGGAAAACGGGCAAAGGCTCTGGGACCTGCTGTTCGAGGCCGGCCAGGAGCAGGGAATCATTGCGGCCGGCCGGGGTGCGTTCAACAGCCTGCGCATCGAGAAGGGCTACCGGCTGTGGGGTACCGACATGACCCCGGAGCACGAGCCCTTCCAGGCCGGTCTTGGCTTCTCCGTCGGCAAGGACAAGGAAGGATACATCGGCGCGGAGGCCCTCAAAGCCCGCCGCGAGCTGCCCGTCAACCACCGCCTGCGTTGCCTGACGGTCGACGACGGAACATCCGTGGTGTTGGGCAAGGAACCCGTCTATTTCCGGGGAGAGCCTTCCGGCTACGTCACGAGCGCCGCCTACGGCTACACCGTCCGGAAGCCCATCGCCTACGCTTGGCTGCCCGCCGAGGCGGGCGAGGGTGACGCCGTCGAGATCGAATACTTCGGAAAGCGGATCCCGGCTACCATCTCCGCCGATCCCCTCGTGGATCCAAACATGGAAAAGCTGCGGGGCTGACGCCCCCTGGCTTCCGGACACAGCAATGGGGATCACTTCAAAGGAGTTCAACTAATGGCCAACGAAAAGTTTGACTACGTCATTGTGGGTGGGGGCAGCGCCGGATCGGTGCTGGCGGACAGGCTGAGCGCAGACCGCACCAAGACCGTCCTGGTCCTGGAGGCCGGCCGGAGCGACTACCCCTGGGATCTGTTCATCCAGATGCCCGCGGCGCTCACGTTCCCCAGCGGGAACAGGTTCTACGACTGGCGCTACCAATCGGACCCCGAGCCGCACATGCACGGACGGCGGATCGCGCACACCCGCGGCAAGGTCCTGGGAGGCTCCAGTTCCATCAACGGCATGATCTTCCAGCGCGGCAACCCTTTGGACTACGAACGCTGGGGAGCCGACGCCGGGATGGAGACCTGGGACTTCGCGCACTGCCTCCCGTACTTCAACCGCATGGAGACCGCCCTCGCCGCGGATCCCGGCGACGAGCTGCGGGGACACGACGGACCGCTGGTCCTTGAACGCGGTCCGGCGCGCAATCCCCTCTTCCAAGCCTTCTTCCGCGCCGCCCAACAAGCCGGATTCGCGCGGACCAACGATGTCAACGGGTACCGGCAGGAGGGCTTCGGTCCCTTCGACCGCAACGTGCACAAGGGCCAGCGGCTCTCCGCCTCCCGCGCCTACTTGCGGCCGCACCTCGACAGGCCCAACCTCACCGTGCGGACCCGGGCACTCGTATCCAAGATCAACTTCGACGAAACCGGCACTTCCGGCGTCAGGGCCACGGGCGTCAGCTACCGACGCAACGGCAAGCAGCACAGCGTGGACGCCCAGGAAGTCATC
The DNA here is from genome assembly GCF_040702485.1 of Arthrobacter sp. NPDC080031. Lineage (NCBI taxonomy): Bacteria > Bacillati > Actinomycetota > Actinomycetes > Micrococcales > Micrococcaceae > Arthrobacter > Arthrobacter sp. NPDC080031. The sequence continues at coordinate 21,269 of NZ_JBFBLA010000008.1, read as the reverse complement.
CTGTGCGGAGGAGCCATCAACACCCCGCAGCTCCTGCAGTTGTCCGGCGTCGGGGACTCCACCCACCTCAAGTCCCTGGGCATCAAACCCGTAGTTGACCTCCCCGGCGTCGGCGAAAACCTGCAGGACCATCTGGAGGTCTACATCCAGCACGCCTGCACCCAGCCGGTGTCCATGCAGCCCAGCCTGAGTCTATGGCGCTATCCGTGGATCGGCCTGCAGTGGCTGTTCGGACGCAAGGGGCCCGCAGCCACCAACCACTTCGAAGGCGGCGGTTTTGTGCGCTCCAACGAGGACGTTGCCTACCCCAACCTGATGTTCCATTTCCTGCCGGTGGCCGTCCGCTACGACGGCCAGAAGGCCGATGCCAAGCATGGCTACCAAGTGCACATCGGGCCCATGTATTCCGACGCCCGTGGCAGCCTGAAGATCACCTCCACGGATCCAACCGTGCACCCGTCCATGAAGTTCAACTACCTTTCCACGGACCAGGACCGGCGCGAGTGGGTCGAAGCCATCCGGATTTCCCGGAACATCCTGGAACAGCCTGCCATGGCCCCTTTCAATGGCGGTGAGCTTTCCCCCGGTCCAGCCGTCCAGACAGACGAGGAAATCCTCGACTGGGTAGCCCGCGACGCCGAAACCGCCCTGCACCCTTCCTGCACAGCCAAGATGGGCCCGGCCACGGATCCGATGGCCGTGGTGGACCCGCTCAGCATGAGGGTCCACGGCACCTCGGGCCTGCGGGTGGCTGACGCTTCGGCAATGCCCTACGTGACCAACGGCAACATCTACGCCCCGGTCATGATGCTGGCCGAGAAGGCCGCGGATCTGATCCAGGGCCGCGAACCCCTCGCGCCGATCGCCGCCGAGTTCTACCGGCACGGCACGCTTCCGGAAGCAGACGGGCCGGTTCCGGACAGCCTGCCCGAGGCCACTTCGGCAAGGAACTAAGGAGCGGCATGAACAGCCCACAACTTTCACAGATCCACACGGTGCGCGGCAGCTACGTCGACGGCGGATGGCAGCAGTCCAGCGGAGGCACCCGGAGCATCAGCTGCCCGGCGGACGGCACGCACGTTGCCGACGTCGCGGAGTGCACCCAGGCCGACGCCGAGGCCGCCGTGGCGAGTGCGCGGAAGGCGTTCGACGACGGCCGCTGGCCGGGCACGCCCGAGCTGGAACGCGGCGCCGTCCTGCTCCGCGTGGCCGGGCTGCTGCAGCGGGACAAGTCCGCATACGCCGCAGCAGAAGCCCTCGACACCGGCAAGCGCCTGGTCGAAGCCGAATACGACATCGACGACGTCATAGCCTGCTTCCACTACTACGGCAGCGTGGCAGGCACGGACGCCGGACGCGTGATCGATACCGGCCGGCCCGGCGCCATCAGCCGGGTCGTCCATGCACCCGTAGGCGTCTGCGGGCTCATCACGCCGTGGAACTACCCCCTCCTGCAAGCTTCGTGGAAGGTCGCACCTGCACTCTTGGCCGGCAACACTTTCGTCCTCAAGCCCAGTGAGCTGACCCCCTCCACGTCGATCCTGCTCATGGACACCCTGCGGGAAGCAGGGGTGCCCGACGGCGTCGCGAACCTCGTGACCGGTACGGGACCGGAAGTGGGGGCGGTACTTAGCTCGGATCCCCGGGTCGATCTGGTTTCCTTCACGGGCGGGCTGGAAACGGGCAAGCGGATCATGGTGGCCGCGGCGCAGACGGTCAAGCGAGTGGCCCTCGAGCTCGGCGGCAAGAACCCGAACGTCGTGTTCGCCGACGCAGACCGGGAAGCCGCCATCGACAACGCCTTGACGGCCGTCTTCCTTAATTCCGGCCAGGTTTGCTCGGCCGGGGCCCGGCTCATCGTCGAAGAGTCCATTCACGAGGAGTTCGTGGCCGAAGTGGTGCGCCGTGCACGCCAGATCCGGCTGGGCGGGCCCTTCGACCAGGAAGCACAGACAGGTCCGCTGATCTCCACGGCCCACCGGGACAAGGTCCACGCCTACGTGCAGGCCGGGGTCGCGGAAGGAGCCCGGCTGCTGTGCGGCGGCTTCATTCCGGACAGCCCGGAACTGGCCGGTGGCAGTTTCTACCCGCCCACCGTGCTGGACGGTTGCACCACCTCGATGCGCGTGGTGCAGGAGGAATCCTTCGGTCCCGTCATGACGGTGGAAACGTTCACCACCGAAGAGGAGGCCATCCGGATTGCCAACGACACCGTCTACGGACTGGCCGGGGCTGTGTGGACGGCAGACGCCTCGAAGGCCCAGCGGGTCTCCGAAGCCCTGCGCCACGGGACGGTCTGGATCAACGACTACCACCCGTACGTTCCGCAAGCCGAATGGGGCGGCTTCGGACAGTCCGGCAATGGCCGCGAATTGGGGCTCGCAGGCTTGGCCGAATACCGAGAAACAAAACACATCTGGCAAAACATCAGCCCCGGGCCCAGCCACTGGTTCGAGCCGCCACAGGCAGGAGTACAGCAATGAACAGTCCTGACATATCAGTGCGCAACCTCTGGAAAGTCTTCGGACCCGGAGGTGAAAAGATCCCCAAGGATCCCGAACTCTCGGCTTTGAGTTCCGCCGAATTGCTTGAACGCACCGGGTGCAATGCCGCAGTGCGCGACATGAACTTCGACGTCGCGAAGGGCGAGGTGTTCGTCGTCATGGGCCTGTCCGGATCAGGAAAGTCCACCCTGATCCGGTGCCTCACCCGGCTGATCGAACCGACGTCGGGGAGCGTCCTGGTGGACGGCAAGGACGTGATGCAGGCAGGAACCGGCGAGCTCCGGGAGCTGCGTCGGCGGAAAATGTCCATGGTCTTCCAGCATTTCGGCCTCCTGCCGCACCGCACCGTCCTGGACAACGTGTCCTACGGGCTGCAGATCCGTGGCGCCGCCAAGAACGAGCGCTACGCCAGGTCCCGCGAAATCATCGAGCTCGTAGGCCTCAAAGGTTACGAACAGCATTTCCCCGATCAGCTCTCCGGCGGAATGCAACAGCGCGTCGGACTGGGCCGCGCCTTGGCAGGCGATCCGGACACCATCCTTTTCGACGAACCGTTCTCCGCCCTGGACCCGCTCATCCGGCGCGATATGCAGGCGGAAGTCATCCGGCTGCACAAAGAAATGGGCAAGACGATGGTTTTCGTCACCCACGACCTTTCCGAAGCCCTCAAACTCGGGGACCGCATCCTGATCATGCGGAACGGAGAGACGGTCCAATGCGGCACCGGCGATGACCTTGTGGGATCGCCCGCGGACAAGTACATTGCCGACTTCGTCTCCGAAGTGCCCCGCGCCGATGTCCTGACGCTCAAGTGGATCACCGATCCCGTAGCACTGGGCACACCCGGAGATGCTCCCGTCCTCAGCGCAGGAACGATCATCCGCGACGCCATTCCCACCGTCATGAACTCATTGTGTCCTGTGCTGGTGGAAGACTCCGGCAAGATCACCGGCCAGATCGACCGCGACAGCATCCTGTCGGTCATCCGCAGCACGGAAGTTGCGGCGTGATGTCCACGCTCGTCCGCGATCGCGCCCCGGTTCAGACCGGCCTCGTTTCCGTCCGCGCACCGCGCAAACGGCTCAGCCGCCGCGCCCTGCTTCTGGGCGGGGCCGCCGTCGTCTGGCTCGTCGGATTCCTGTTCCTTCACGGCACATCCACCCTGACGCTGCCTGCGTCAGAGCTGACTGACCTCCACCGCTCACTCAACCAATTCAATGCCTGGGTGGCAGCGAACCGTGCGGACAATCCCGTCTTCCAGTACGTTTTCACACCCCTCCGGGCCGCCGTCGACGCGGTCGCAAACCTATTCATCGGTATTTTCGCCGCCAGCTCCACCGGGCTTCGCCTGCCGGAAATCGGCTGGCTGGGAACCGTCGGGCTGCTCAGCTGGATCGCCTTCGCCGTGGGCAACGCCCGGGTGGCTCTGCTGACAGCAGCCGTCTTCGTGTTCTTCGGCCTTCAGGGGCTCTTCACGGAAGCGGCCTACACCTTCGCCCTCGTCATCACTGCCGTGCTGTTCACCCTGCTGATCGGCATCCCCCTCGGAGTCGTGGCCGGAGTCTATGGCCGGGTTGCCAAGGTGATCACTCCGGTCCTGGACTTCATGCAGACCCTGCCCACCTTCGTTTACCTGGCACCGCTGGCCCTCATCTTCCTGATCGGCCCCGCCTCCGCCGTGATCGCCACCGTGATCTATGCGGCACCTCCGGTCATCCGACTGACGGCGCACGGGATCCGATGCATCCCGGAAAACACCCGGGAAGCCTCCGACTCCTTGGGAACCACCGGCTGGCAGCGGCTCGTCACCCTGCAACTACCCCTCGCTCGGCGCACCATCGTGATGGGGATCAACCAAAGCACGATGGCTGCCCTGTCCATGGTCACCATCGCGGCGCTGATCGCAGCGCCCGGGCTCGGACAAGTGGTCATCCGCGCCCTGCAGTCGCTCGACGTCGGCACGGCGGTCAACGCCGGACTGTCGATCGTCCTTCTGGCCATTGTGCTGGACCGCGTGACCACGGCCGCAAGCCGCCGGGCCGAACCCGGAGCAAACCGCAAACGCCGGATATCGCGGCGAATGCGGTACATTTTGCTGGCCATCAGTTTGCTCGTGGCGCTCGCCATGGTCCAGCTGTCCCGCACGATGCTCTGGGCCGCTGCCTTCCCGAAGGATCTCAACATTGGCCCGGCCATCGTCAGCGGAGTGAGCTCCGCGAGCGAATGGCTGCAGACCAACCTCTTCCTCTTCACGGTGTCTTTCCGCGAGGCAGTCACCAACGGAATCCTCAACCCGTTCCAGTCACTCCTGACAGAGACGCCTTTCTATCTCCTCGTCGCCGCCATCGTCGTGGCGGCTTTTGCCCTCGGCGGCTGGAAGCTGGCGGCCGTCACGGCATCGTGCTTGGCTGTCATCATCTATTTGGGCCTGTGGAGCGATGCCATGGTCACCCTGGCAGGCACCCTCGTTGCCACGGCAGTGGTCATGGTCCTGGGCGTCATCTTCGGCGTCGCCATGGGCAGGTCCAACAAAGTGGACCAGCTCATGCGGCCCATGCTTGACGCGGGACAGACCATGCCTGCTTTCGTCTACCTGGTTCCGTTCCTGGGCCTCTTCGGCGCTACACGGTTCACCGCCATCATCGCTGGCATCATCTATGCGGCGCCCGTGGCCATCAAGATCACCGCCGACGGCATCGCCGCAATTTCCCCCACCGTCATGGAAGCCGCCGTATCCAGCGGCTCGACTCCCTGGCAGGTCATCACCAAGGTCCAACTGCCCATGGCCAGGCAGTCCCTGGCCCTCGCCGCCAATCAAGGCCTCATCTACGTCCTCGCCATGGTGGTAGTCGGAGCACTGGTCGGAGCAGGCGGCCTCGGGTACGACGTCGTCGCCGGCTTTGTCCAAAGTTCACTGTTCGGCAAGGGCCTCGCCGCAGGCCTCGCCATCGTTTTCCTCGGCATCCTGCTCGACCGCATGACGCAGGCTGCCGCAGCGAACCCCGTCCGAAAAGTCCCTTCGGCAAAATCACCCGCCCACTAACGGCCCTGACACTCACGCTATGCACCCAACAAGGAGACCCCACTATGAGTAAAGCTGGACTGCTGTTGAAACGAACAATACCCACGCTCGCCGGAACCGTGGCTGCCGCCCTGTTGCTCGCCGGCTGCGGCGGCGCAACAGTAAATCAGGCGGCCGCGGCCGGTGCTTCGAGCACCCCCTGCGGAACCGTCAACGTGGCCCTGAACGCATGGGTAGGCTACACGGCAAATGCTGCTGTTTACAGCTACGTAGCCCAAAACAAGCTCGGTTGCACCGTAGTCCAGAAGGACCTGTCGGAACAGATCTCCTGGCAGGGCTTCGGTTCGGGCGAAGTCGACGTCATTCTTGAGAACTGGGGTCACGCCGACCTCGCCAAGCAGTACATCACCGACCAGAAGGTAGCGGTGGACGCCGGTCCCACGGGGAATGAAGGGCACATCGGCTGGTATGTACCACCATGGATGGTCCAGAAGTACCCGGACATCCTGGACAGCAAGAACCTGAACAAATACGCGTCCATCCTTGCCACGTCCGAATCGGGCGGCAAGGGCCAGGTCCTGGACGGCGACCCGGCGTTCGTGACCAACGATGAAGCCCTCGTCAAGAACCTGGGCCTCGACTACAAGGTGGTCTTCTCCGGTTCGGAAGCCGCATTGATCCAATCGTTCCGTTCGGCCGAGAAGAACAAGACGCCGCTCCTGGGGTACTTCTACGAACCGCAGTGGTTCCTTTCCGAGGTCCCACTCAAGAAGGTCAGCCTGCCCGCCTACACCCCGGGCTGCGATGCCGACGCCGAGAAGGTCGCCTGCGACTACCCCGATTACAAACTGAACAAAGTGATGGCCAAGAAGTTTGCGGACAGCGGTTCTCCCGCCGCGAAACTGCTCAAGGCCTTCTCGTGGACCAACGCGGACCAGAACTCCGTCGCAACGGACATCCAGGGCGGCATGAAGCCCGATGCCGCTGCCAAGAAATGGGTGGATGCCCACCCCGACGTGGTGGCTGCCTGGCTCAAATAGTCCCCTAACGCTTGCTTTGAAGCTCCCCGGATCCTTGGATCCGGGGAGCTTCTTTTTTGCATTCCGGGACTCGGCTCTACCCGTTCAATGCAACCGTGTTGCAGCGAGCGCGCCGCAACACGGCCGCACCGCAACCGCCCCTCCCCAACTAGCTCGCATTAGTTGTCGTTTAGAGCGCCGAATACGACATCTAATGCGAGTCAGTTGGGCGGCAGCGGCGGACCCTTGACGGTGATGCACAACACATCTATTCTGGTGCAACAGCGTTGCGTTGAATGCAACCCCAAATTTCTTGGTGGATTCATGAAAAACGAAACATCCCCCGTGGCAGCAATCCCGGGAAGCGCTCACGCCGGATCCAAAGGCGGATCCGGCGAGCTTCCCGAAGCAACAGCCACCCCGGGCGGCCCGTCAAAGCCCGCCAACAACCACGCGGTCAGCAAGGACACCCGCCGCCGCGTCATCACTGCAAGCTTCATCGGCAACTTCGTCGAATGGTTCGACTACGCCGTCTACGGCTACCTTGCCGGGATCATCTCGACCGTCTTCTTCCCCGCATCGGACCGGCAGACCGCCTTGCTCGCCACGTTCGGCGTCTTTGCCGTTTCCTTCTTCGTCCGTCCCCTGGGCGGATTCATCTGGGGCCACATCGGTGACCGGCTCGGACGCAAACAGGCGCTCTCCCTGTCGATCGTGCTCATGTCCGTGGCAACGTTCTGCATCGCCCTGATCCCCGGCTACAACACGATCGGCGTCATGGCACCGGTCCTCCTGCTGCTCGTCCGCGTTGTCCAGGGCTTCTCGGCAGCAGGCGAATACGCAGGGGCCTCAGCCTTCCTGGTGGAATACGCGCCGGCCAATCGGCGCGGACTCTATGCCGCCGTCGTACCTGCCAGTACAGCGGCGGGCCTGCTGCTCGGTTCCCTGCTGGCGGCACTGCTCAGCTCGGTGCTGAGCGCCGAGCAGCTCGGCGAATGGGGCTGGCGACTGCCCTTCCTCCTGGCCGCCCCGATGGGCCTGATCGGCCGCTACATCCGCACGAAGCTCGAGGACACCCCGGCATTCCGCGAAATGGCCGCGAAAGACACCGCGGTCAAGGCTCCGGCGTTAGCGATGTTCAAGACCTACCGCAAGCAGTTGATCATCGCGACGGGCGCCGTGCTGCTCAACGCCGTCGGCTTCTACGTGATCCTCAGCTACATGCCGACGTACCTCTCCGAGGAGCTTCACTTCGGTGCGGCCGAATCGTTCCTGGCCACGACCATTGCCCTCCTCAGCTACATCGGATTCATCTTCCTGACCGGGATCGCGTCGGATAGGTTCGGCCGCAAGCGCATGCTCATCACGGCTTCCGTGCTGTTCGTGGCGCTGACCGTTCCGGCGTTCATGCTCCTCGACACCGGCAACTTCCTGGTCATTGTCCTGGTCCAGATCCTGCTGGGCGGCATGCTCACGCTCAACGACGGCACCCTGCCCAGCTTCCTTGCCGAGCTCTTCCCCACGAGGGTCCGCTACAGCGGCTTCGCCGTCAGCTTCAATCTTTCGAACGCCTTGTTCGGCGGCACTGCCCCGTTCGTGGCAACCCTCCTCATCGGCCTGACCCACAACCAGCTGGCTCCCGGCTGGTACCTCGTGGCGGCCGCCGTCATCTCCCTCATCGCGGTCCTCTTCGCTGTGGAGACTTCCAAGAAGCCCCTGCAGCAGGACTGAAAACAACCACCCATTGAAAGGAACACCACGCATGACCATCACCGAGAATGAAGCCGTAAGCGACGTCACCAAGCTCGAGCGCCTCAAGGTCCTCAACAACGGAGAGAAGGTTTCCCTGACGTTCTCCGACGCAGAGTTTGAGCGGCGCCTTGCCGGTCTTCGCCGGATCATGGCCGAGAAGGACCTGGACGCCGTTGTCCTGACCAGCTACCACTCCATCAAGTACTACTCCGACTTCCTGTTCACCTACTTCGGCCGTTCCTACGCCATGGTGGTCACCGCCGACGACACCGTCACGGTCACCGCCAACATCGACGCCGGAATGCCTTGGCGCCGCAGCTATGGAGAGAACCTGGTCTACACGGACTGGCGCCGGGACAACTACATCTTCGGCATCCAGGAAGTACTGCGCACCCGCGGGATCAACGTCCGGCGCCTGGGTGTGGAGGACGATTCCCTTCCACTGGACAACCGCAACAAGATCCAGGCCGCCTTCTCCGGCGCGACGCTTGTGGACGTTGCCCAGGCCGCGATGCGCCAGCGCATGATCAAGTCCGCCGAGGAGATCGAGGTCATCAAGCACGGCGCCCGGATCGGCGACCTGGGCGGCGAGGCGATCCGCAACGCCATCACGGCCGGAATCACCGAGTACGAGGTGGCCCTCATCGGCACCGAAGCCATGGTCCACGAGATCGCCCGGACGTTTCCCGACTCCGAGATCCGCGATACCTGGGTGTGGTTCCAGTCCGGCATCAACACCGATGGCGCCCACAACTGGGCAACCACCCGCAAGATCCAGGAACACGACATCCTGTCGCTGAACTGCTTCCCCATGACCTCGGGCTACTACACAGCCCTGGAGCGCACCCTGTTCTACGGCGAACCCGATGCACGCTCCCTTGAACTGTGGAACATCAACGTGGACGTGCACAAGCGCGGGCTGGAACTCATCAAGCCCGGGGCCGTCTGCAAGGACATCGCCGCGGAACTCAACGAGATCTACGTTTCGCATGGACTGCTCGCCAACCGAACCTTCGGCTACGGACACTCCTTCGGGGTCCTCTCGCACTACTACGGCCGCGAAGCCGGACTGGAGCTGCGCGAAGACATCGATACGGTCCTGGAGCCGGGCATGGTGGTTTCCATGGAACCGATGATCACGGTCCTCGACGGCCAGCCGGGTGCCGGCGGATACAGGGAACACGACATCCTGGTGGTCGGTGAAGACGGTGCCGAGAACATCACTAAGTTCCCGTTCGGCCCGGAGTACAACATCATCGGCGCCTAACACCCACCCCCAATGGACATGCCCAACCTTGCGCCCGAGCAGTGGACATATGACTCATATGCTCATTGCCCTAGGCCAAGGCTGGGCATGTCCCAATAAAAAGAGCCATATAGTGACCATCATGACCCCAGCAGAACCGCGTGCAATCACGAGTGACACCCCGGCCAACGGCGATTCCAAAGGCGCTTCGGTACTCGAGAACGCCATTGCCGTGCTCCGCAGCTTTACCGCCGAGGAACCTCTTCTGGGTGTCACCGAGATCGCCGGCAGGATCGGCTTGCACAAAAGCACTGTGTCCCGGATCCTGGCAACCTTCGAACAGGAACACTTGGTGGAGCGCGACCCTGAGTCCCGACGCTTCCGGCTGGGGCTGGGGATGATCGCCCTTGCCGGCCCGCTCCTTGCCGAACTGGAAGAGCGTCGGGTGGCCTACCCCGTGCTGCGCGAACTCAGCGAGCGGACCGGCGAGACGAGCGCGCTCATGGTGTGGAACGGGAACGAATCCATGTGCGTGGAACAAATCGCCAGCCGCCACCAGGTCAAGCACCTCGCTCCCCTGGGTGCCCGCTACAACGAGGCCCTCAGCTCTTCGGTACAGGTCTTCCTTGCCGCCGAAGACGCCGACCGCGTGCGCAAACTCCTGCGGAGCGGCTCCATCACTTTGCCCGGGCTCGACGAGGAAGCACTCGAAGCCTACCTGCTCCGGCTCGAGGAATCCGTGAAGCGTGGCTGGGCCTTCAATTTCGGCGAAACGTCTATTGAAGAAGTCGGCGTCTCTTCGCCGGTCTTCGACCACCGCGGAGACATCGTGGCCTCCGTCCTGATCCCCGCGCCCAAGTTCCGGGTCTCGCAGGACACCCTCGCCAGCCTCGGCGAGGCATGCCAAGACGCAGCCCGCAAAATCACCACGCGCTTGGGCGGCCGCGCCCCGCACTAGCCCGACATCACCCTTCGCCACACAGGACATGTCCATCTCTGGACTCCAGGAAGGGACATGCCCACTCGTCGTCCACGGGACATGCCCAGCCCCAAGCCCCAGAAGCGGACATAACCCTCTCAATCCAAGGGACATGTCCAGCCTTGGAGTCCGGAAATGGGCATATTTGCAATATGTCCAGTGCTCAGAGCCAAGGCTGGGCATGTCCTCCGCGAAACCTTAGTCCGCGACGACGGCGAGCGCTTCCTCGACGCTGTCCACAAGGAAGATCCGCCGCTCCATCACTTTCCCGGCGGCGAGACTCTGCAACATGGGCCACGCGGGATACTTGTTCTCCCAATGGTCGCGCCCTACGAGCACCATGGGCGTGACGGTTTCCGGGGCGCCGTAGAAGTTCTCGCACGCGTCCATGAAGATTTCCTGCACGGTGCCGGCGGAGCCCGGTAGGAACACGATCCCGCCGTTGCATAGCTCCAGCAAGATCGCTTCGCGCATGGAATTGGCGAAATACTTGGCGATGTGGGTGGCGAAGAGGTTGGGTGGCTCGTGCCCGTAAAACCAGGTGGGAATGCCCAGCGACGTCGTCCCGCTCGGATAGTGCCCGACGACGGCGGCCGCCGCCCGCGCCCAGGCCGTCACCGAGGGACGGAAACCCGGCACCGACGCGAGCGATTGCAGCGCGACGGCGAAGTCGGCGTCGCGCAGGCCGCTTAGGTAGGCACCCAAATTGGCGGCTTCCATGGCACCCGGTCCTCCCCCGGTGGCCACCGTGAAGCCGGAGTGGGCCAGGAGCCGCCCCAGGCGCGCCGCGTCGTCGAAGTCCGTCGTTCCGCGTTGCGCGGCGTGCCCGCCCATGACGCCTACGATCGTGTTCCCCGCGAAGTCCCCGTTGCCCAGGAGCTCGTCCAGGGCGGCCCCGATGGCGTGGTCGTGCAGCGCGGCGGCAAGGGTGGCGTCCAGGCTGGTCCGCTGCCCCGGCATGATGCTCCATTGGTAGACCTGGGCGTCGAGCGTGGCTTCGTATTCCGTGGAGTCAATGTCCTCGTACAGTTCGGCGGCGCTGTAGAGCCTGCCCCGGTACGGGTTGAACGGCACGCCGCGCAGCTTGGGAAAGATGAGTGCGCCCCGGCTGCGCAGCGAGTCCTCCACGCCGTCGTCGAAGGTACAGCCCAGGAAGATGGCGCCTTGGGGATCCAACCTCTGCAGGTCCGCGCGTCGGCCTCGCAGGTCCAGCGACTGGGCGTGCCATCCGTGCATCGTTGCGGCACCGGAGCTCAGAAGCCGGTCGAAATGGGCCACGCTCTCAATGTCGAGCGTGCGGGGACTGGGAGTCAGTGCGCGGGACGGATTCATGGCATCAGCGTAAGCCCGCGGTTCCCGTTGCGCAGGAGCCGACCGGCCAGTGCATCATGGAGCATGCAGACTTCCGAACAGCAAAGCAGCTTAAGGCCCCGGATCGGCATTCCTGTCCGCCTCAGCAGCTCCGAAAGCGCGGATCCTCGCGTGGGAGAAGCGAACGAACTCTTCGACTTCATTGTCGAACTAGTGCGCGACGCCGGTGCGGAGCCTGTACTGCTGGACGCCTCCTTCACCGACGAAGCCGGTCCGCTGGCCGCCGAGCTCCGCTCCCTCAACGGGGTTCTGCTGCCCGGCGGCGGAGACCTGGATCCGCGACTCTACGGTGAAGAAGCGACTGAAGCATGCTACGACGTCAACCCTGACCAGGATCGCTTGGACCTGGCGGTCGCCCGTGGATCGCTCGACGCCGGTTTGCCCACCCTCGGCATCTGCCGCGGTCACCAACTCCTCAACGTGGTCTACGGCGGAACGCTCATCCAGGACATGCATCCAACGTTGGTGGAGCACAGCGGCCTGACCCCGACGGAAGGTGAGCTCAGCGCCTGGGCGTGGCACGACGTCGAACTTTCACCGGATTCCAAAGTTGCCGGGCTCTATGGCTCACGGACCTCGGTGCGGATTGCTTCGGGACATCACCAGGCCGTGGCCAGGGTAGGCGATGGCTTAGTGGTGACGGCGGTCGCGGAAGACGGGACCGTGGAAGCCCTCGAGGATCCACAAAGATGGGTCGCATCTGTGCAGTGGCACCCCGAGGCCTCCCAGCTGCCCGACGAAGAACGGCTCGCCCCGTTCAAGGCTTTCGTGGAGGTCTGCAGGGCGCTGCGTCCCGTGTGGTGATCGGGCGGCCTTTATCGGGACGCCGGCGGCAATTTCCCGCGTCGGTGAACCCGACCGGCTTGGAATTCGTCTCATCATTGTGGCGGGCACATTGCGGCCAACGGATACGAGAAGCGGGGAACCAATGATGAAGAAGAGCCCCAAGACCCTGATGGTCATCGTTGCGGCGGCGGCCCTGGTCGCCGTGAGCGGTTGCGGCTCGTCCGGAACCGGCGGCTACGGCGCATCATCGAGCCCACCTTCGGCCACATCCTCCGGCGCTCCGCAATCCCCATCGCTCACTATCACCATCAAGGACTTCGGCTATCAAGGACCCGTCTCGGTCAGCCCGGGCGCCAAAATCACCGTGAAGAACGAGGACGCCCAGGCCCACACGGTCACCTCGGACGACGGCAAGGCCTTCGACGCCGCCGTCGACGGCGGGGGCGGAACAACCCAGTTCACGGCGCCCACCACGCCGGGCAGCTACCCCTACCACTGCACCTACCACTCCAACATGCACGGAACCCTGGTCGTGAAATGAGCCCGGTGAAATGAGCACAGTGAAATGAGCACCCGTGAAGCGGCCCGCCGCAAGCCGATGAACCGCAGGCCCAAGGACATCCTGCTGCGACTGCTTGTGGCGGCAGCCCTCGTCATCGATGCGGTGGTGCATTTCGATCTTGCCGCCGGCTACCAGTTGGGTGCCCCTGGCGGAATCGGGGAAGGCAACTTGTTCCGTCTTGAGGCCGCGGCCGCAATCCTCGTCGGCCTGTATGTCCTGGTACGAGGCAGTCGGCCGGCCTACGCCGCAGCGGTGGTGATCGCTGGAAGCGCCTTCATTGCGGTCCTCCTCTACCGATATGTGGACATACCTGCCATAGGTCCGATCCCTTCCATGTACGAGCCCGCATGGTTTTTCGAGAAGTCCCTCAGCGCAGTCGCCGAGGGGCTCGGCGCTGTCCTTGCGGCTGTCGGCTACGTCCGGCAACGCGGCGGCGCCCGCCGACGCGGCCGCTGAAGGCGCGCCGACGGCGCCCTGAACGCTCCCGACACCGAAAGCCGGGACCGCCGCCGACGCACATGGTTCTGATGTCTGGACATGTCCCTAAAGTTCCGAACAGACAGCCTGAAACGGCAAATTAAACACGCCTCCGGCACCCTTGACCCGCACAAAGCTCCTGCTATCATCAGTAAAGCAGTATGTCCTATCAAGCGAACATGAGCGGACATGCGTGCAACTTCCGGGACAGTCCCGGAATGCGAGGGAGCATGCAATGGCGAATCAACTTGGCCTCACAATCGACCGTTCTTCCCCTGTGCCTTTGTACCACCAGGTGGTCCAGGGCATCGAGGCCGCCATCCACAGCGGAGTGCTGGAGCCCGGCAGCCGTTTGGACAACGAAATCGATCTCGCCGCCCAGCTCAACCTGTCCCGGCCCACCATGCGCAAGGCCATGGACGAACTCGTCCGATCGGGCCTGCTGGTCCGGAAGCGCGGCGTCGGCACACAGGTAGTGTCGAGTCAGGTCCGCCGGCCCCTGGAGCTCTCCAGCCTCTATGACGACCTGAGCAACAACGGCAAGAAGCCCACGACGCAGGTCCTCAGCTTCTCGCACATGGAAGCCGACGCAGCCACGCTGACCGCCCTCCAGCTTCCGGCCGGTTCAAAGGTCTATCACTTCACACGCCTGCGCAAAGTAGGCGGTAAGCCGCTGGCGCTCATGGAGAACTGGGTCCGCGACGACATCACCACCATGGACGAGGCCATGCTCCAGGCGGAGGGCCTCTACGCCATCCTCCGCCGCGGCGGAGTCAACTTCCGCCTCGCCTCGCAGCGGATCGGCGCCATGATCGCCAACGACTACCAGGCACCGCTCTTGGAGGCGGAGGTCGGCTCGGCTTTGGTCACCATGGAGCGCACCGCCGTCGACGACACCGGACGCATGGTCGAGACCGGCCACCACGTGTACCGGGCCGATTCCTACAGCTTTGAAATGACACTCGTACAGCGCTAACGCAAGGACATAACTTCATGGCCAACTGGGTCTATCCATTGGGAACCGCCAACGACGGCGATTGGGACATCTCGCTCGGAACCTCCGATTCCGCGTTGACTGTGGACGGTTGGGCGCACACGGGCCTCAAGGTCGCCACGCTCGCCGCGGGCGCCGCCGTCGAGCTCCCCGCCGCAGCTGAAGAGCGGATCATTGTGCCGCTCAACGGCGCCTTTACGGTGACGGTCGACGACGTCGAGTATCCCCTTGCGGGGCGCGCGTCGGTTTTCCATGGCCCCAGCGATGTCCTGTATTCCGGCACGAATGCTGCGGTCACCATCAGTTCGCCCGACGGCGGCCGCGTCGCCGTTGCCACTGCCCCGGCCAACGCGTCGTACCCCACCAGGCTGGTGACTGCCGCCGAAACCCCGGTAGAGCTGCGCGGAGCGGGCAATTGCTCGCGCCAGGTCCACAACTTCGGCACTCCTGCCGCCCTCGAGGCGGACCGTTTCATCGTCTGCGAAGTGCTCACCCCCGCGGGCAACTGGTCTTCCTATCCCCCGCACAAGCATGACGAGGAAAAGGACGGCGAAACGCAGCTCGAGGAGATTTACTACTTCGAGACCCGGGTGGCCGACGGCTCCGGCGCGCCTGCTGACGCCGATGCTATCGGCTACCAGCGCGTCTACGCTTCCGATGACCGTCCGATCGATGTGGCCGCGGAGGTTCGCACGGGCGACGTCGTCCTCGTTCCCTATGGCTGGCACGGCCCCGCCATGGCCGCTCCCGGCTACGACTTGTACTACCTGAACGTCATGGCCGGCCCGGGACCCGTGCGCGAATGGCTCATCAGCGACGACCCCCACCACGGGTGGGTGCGGCAGAGCTGGGACGGGCAGGACATCGACCCCCGCCTGCCGTTCGGCGCCTAAAAGAGTTCGTGCACCCAACTAATCCCCACCGCCACCCTCGCCTCGCAAGCTCGGCCAGGGAACCCTGGCGGCGTGGGCCCAAGCAGTTGTTGTCGTTCTGGGCCGTCAGAACGACAACAACTGCGAGCCAGTTGGGGCGTGTAATCGCCTGACCGGCCTACGCCGTAGCGAGGGCCACCTTGACCGGGACCCCGCTTGCCAGCGACTCCTGCGCGGCATCCGCCACGCGGGACGCCGCGACGGCGTCCTCCGGGGTGCACGGGTTCTCGCGTTGGCCCAGGACCAGCTCAACGAAGGCCGCCATTTCCGAGCGGTAAGCCTGGTCGAAGCGCTCGGCGAAGGTCTTGTGGGGTTCTCCGGACGGGAAGGCGATCCCGGCTTCGGCTGATTCCATGGCTGTCTTGTCGTCCAGGCCAACCATGAGGGAACGCTTCGAGCCCTGGATTTCGAGACGGACATCGTGCCCTGCACCGTTGTAACGGGTTGCCGACACTGTGCCGACCGTCCCGTCGTCGAAGGTGATCAACGCAAGCGCGGTGTCCACATCGCCCACTTCGCCAATGGCGGGATCTCCGTTGTTGGAACCCTTGGCGTAGACCTCCACGATCTCGCGGCCGGTCAGCCAGCGCAGGATGTCGAAATCGTGGACCGAGCAATCGCGGAACAGTCCGCCGGACGTTGCCAGGAACTCCACGGGCGGCGGCGCCATGTCGCAGGTCACGGCGCGCAGCGAGTGAATCCAGCCAAGCTCGCCGGCCTGGTAGGCGCGCTTGGCCTCGAGGTAGCCGGCATCGAAGCGGCGCTGGTGGCCGATCTGCACCACTCCGTCGTTGGCACGGATATGTTCCAGGACAGGCAGTGAATCGGCCACATTCATGGCCACCGGCTTCTCGCAGAACACCGGGATACCGGCGTCCACTCCCGCGCGGATCAATTCCGGGTGCGTGCCGGTTCCCGTCGCGATGACCAGCCCATCCACTCCGGAGGCGATCAAAGCCTCTACCGACGGCAGGAATTGAGCGCCAAGACCGGCTGCCACCCTGCGGGCGTGGTCTTCGGCGACGTCCGTGAGCCGCAACTCCACGTTGACGCCCTGCGCATTCAGTTCCCCGTTGATGGCTGCGATGTTATTTGCGTGCATCACGCCGATCCGCCCTACTCCAACCAGCCCGAGAACGACGTCCCTCATCGTGCTACCTCCGTTGAAAAAGCCGGGCTGTTCCGGGACTCTCCGGCCTCAAACGTGAACGCCTGGCGGAACGCCTCAAGCGCCTCCATGTCGTCTCCGCTGGCCCAGGCCTCCATGCCGACGGTCCCTTCATAGCCGGCAGCCGCGAGTGCCCGGGCCACAGCCGGGTAGTTGATCTCGCCGGTGCCGGGCTCGCAGCGACCGGGGACGTCCGCCACCTGGATCTCGCCGATGTGCGGCAACGCGGTGCGGACCAGCTCAATGAGGTTCCCCTCCCCCAATTGTGCGTGGTACAGGTCCAGCATCATCTTCACGTTGGGGTGTCCGGCCGCCTCCACCAGCGCCAGGGCGTCCTTGGCCCGCGCCAGCGGGATGCCCGGGTGGTCCAGCACGGTGTTGAGATTTTCCAGGCAGAACGTCACTCCGTGTTTTTCCCCGAGCGCGCCAAGGCGCTCCAAGGTCCGGGCACCCGTGATCCACATGCTGCCGTTGGACCGGTAGGCGGGACGGGCTGCTTTGCCGTCGATCAGCTCCGCCGAGTGAACCACCATGCGGCTCACGCCAAGTTCCAAAGCGGTCGGAATCAGTGTCTCAGCTGTCCTCACCACGTCATCGGCGGTGTCGGCGTCAACCAGGCTCCCGGAGGTGTACCCGGTCATGGAAGAAAAGACCGCGCCGCTCGCCTTGAGTGCCGCAATGTCCTTGCTCCTTGAGTCCCAGAGCTCGACGTCGAATCCGGCCTCATGGATCCTACGTACACGTTCAGTGAACGGCAGCTCCGTGAAGACCATTTCGGCGCAAACGGCCAGCCGCATCAGACACCGGCCTTGCTGTTGCTCGAGACTGCGCCCTTGCTCGACACCGCGGGTACCGCCACCGGGGCGCCTTGCTGGACCGACTCGATGCAGGCCAAAGCCATCGCGAGGGCGCGGCGCGCGTCGGCGGCTCCCGGGGTCAGGGTGAAAGCGCCCGACGGCGGTTGCGTGCCGTCGCGGCGCGCGCGGACTACAGCCGCGAAGTCCACGAGTTCATCGGTGTAGGCATCGCGGAACAGTTCGACGTTGAGCCTGGGAGTTTCGGCGGAAAGGCCCTCTGCCGTGTACCTCAGGGCGGCCGTTTCCGTGGGCCGTCCGGCCTGAACCATGCCCTTGGAGCCGAAGACTTCGCCCCTGACGTCGTAGCCGTAAAGTGCGCTGAAGTTCGCTTCGGCCACCGCCAGGGCGCCATTGCTGTAACGGATGGTGACCACGGCGGTGTCCAGGAAACCTTGGTCACGCAGGCCCGGTTCCACCAAGGCGTCCGCGACGGCGTACACCTCGACCGGCTCGGCTCCTTCGTTGAACCAGTTCAGGGTATCGAAATCGTGGATGAGCGTTTCCAGGAAAATCGTCCAGGCCGGGATCCTGGCTGCATGCCCGATGCTCCCGGTGCCCGGGTCCCTCGTCAACGAGCGCAAGAGCTGCGGCTTTCCCACAATTCCTTCGGCCAGGTCCTTCTTGGCGGCCCGGAAGTCGCTGGCGTAGCGGCGGTTGAAGCCGATCTGGAAATGCACCCCTGCCGCTTCGACGGCGCCTAGGGCGGCGTCGAGCTCTTCGAGGCTCCGCGCGGCCGGCTTCTCGCAAAACACGTGCTTGCCGGCGGCCGCGGCCTGGGCGATCAGGGAAGCGTGGAAGCGTGCCGGGCTGGCAATGATCACGGCGTCGATGTCCGGATCGGCCATGATGTCCGTGGCGTCCGCGGTGACCTTGGCCGTGCCAAGCCGGGCAGCCACGGACGTTGCAGAGTCCACGTTGGGATCGGCGACCGCGGCAAGGACCGCACCGGGAACCCTGCGGGCTATGCTTTCGCCGTGGAACGCTCCCATCCAGCCGGAGCCTATGAGGCCAAGCCGCACAGGCGTGGGAAGTCCAGCTGAATGCTGTTCGATGTAGGCCATGGGGCCGTCCTTTCGATAGTCAGTACAACAATTGCTCAGGCGGGCGCATCGCCTTCGCCAGGGAATTCAATTCCCGCTTGGCGGCGGATCTCATCGGCAACTTCCATCGTCCGGATGGAGGAGGCCAGTGGCCTTTGTTGGGTTTCCGCCGAACCGGCGGCGATGGCGCGGGCCACCGCTGCGGCTTCGTAGTGCAAGCCTTCCAAATGCCCGCCGGCAGCCTCGTTGTGGCGAAGCCGCGTGCCGTCCGGGAACCGGATCTCGAAACCGCCGGGCATATTGAAGGGGCCGTCGATGGTCAACGTCGCCTCGGAGCCAACGATCGTTGCCGTGGTAGGAGTGAAATTATGCAAGTGCGTATTCATCACGGCTTGACTTCCTCCCGGGAATTCCATGATGGCGGAGAGCTGGGCGTTGACACCGGATTCGTGGGGCTGGCCGAAAGCGCACAGGCGTTCCGGTGCACCCAGGACTTCTGTGATGAGGGCCAGCGGATAGGTGCCAAGGTCCAGCAAAGGGCCACCAGCCAGAGCGGGGTCGAAGATGCGGTGGCTGCGTTCGAAGTGCTCGCCGTATTCCGCCAGGACCGTTGTCACAGTACCCAGCATCCCGGCGTCGAGCACTTGCCCGATCACGTCGAACTTCGGAAGGAAGAAGCTCCACATGGCCTCGGCGGCGAAGACGCCGGCTGCCTTGGCCCGATCGGCGATGTCCCGGGCCTGCGCCGCGTTCAGGCCGATCGGTTTCTCGATCAGGACGTGTTTGCCGGCGTCGATGGCGAGCACGGCAGCCCCGTGGTGGACGTTGTGTGGCGTGCACACGTACACGATGTCTATGTCCGGAGCCGTGGCCAGCTCTTCGTAGCTCCCGTAGGCGGTGGGCACGCCGAAAGCGTCCGCGAACGCCTTCGACCGGTCCAAGGAGCGGGAGCCGACGGCGGCTATCACTTGCGTTGAATAGGCCTGCACCGACTCGGTGAAGCGTTCGGCAATCCACCCCGGGCCCATGATCCCCCAACGCAACGCGGGAGCGTCGCGGGAATCCGGCACACGGGACACCGGAAGACCGGACACCGGAAGACCGGACTCCGGCAGGCCGGGTGAAACCATCAGTAGACCACCTTCGTGTAGGCCCCGTCGCTGTGGAGCGAACGGATCATGGCTTGTGCGAGCTGCGACGCGCGCAGCCCGTCCTCACCAGTGGCGAGCGGCGCAGGCTCGCCCTTTTCGAGGGCTGAAATCCAGGCCTGGAGTTGCAAGCGGTAAGCGTCGGCGAAGCGTGGACGCCAGTCGGCAGGGATTTCGGAACTGCGCCTCCCCTCCTGCCGGACGTCGAGGGCAGCCGGTTCCGGGAGTGCAGTGGTGCCGAACTCCGACACGACCTCGCACCGGGTGGTGTAGCCGTACTGCGCGTTGAGGAAGAGTTCCAGGGTGGCCAGGGTGCCGTTGGCCGCCCGGAGGAGCATGAAGGCTGGATCACGCAGGTCACCGGTACTGTGCCGGGAACGCCGCCCCGCTTGCCAGGACACCTCAGTGATGGGCGAATCCAGCAGCCAAGGGATGATGTCGAGCTCGTGGATGGCGGAATTGGTGATGGCGGATTCCGAGCTCGCGCCCGGTCCCGCGGATACGGTCCGGCTTGTGCAGTGGACCTGCAAAGGCTCGCCTTGCGTGCGTGCCCGGGTGGCTTGGCGCAGGGCGACATAGCCGGGATCGAAACGCCTCATGAAGCCCATCGACAGCAGCCGGGCCCCCGTTGCGGCCAGGAGGTCGGCTTCAGCCTCCACCACTTCGCGGCTTTCCAGGAGCGTGGGCGCCAGCGGCTTTTCGCACAGCACCGGCGTCATCGCTTCAAAGCATTCGAGCACCAGTCCGGCATGGGTGGAGTCATGTGAAGCAATGACGACGGCGTCGACATCGCTGGAGTTGATCAGCTCGGAAGGATCCGTGGTGAGCCGGGCGGACGGCGGCGCCGCGGCTGCCGCTCGTCCGGCGTCGAGGTCTGCCACGAAGGTGACTTCGGCCCCGCTGATGGTGGTGGAGAGGTTCCTGATGTGGTCTGCGCCCATAACACCGGCGCCGATAACGCCAACCCGGATCGGCATGCTGTCTTCCCGTCTACTACTTCGTGCACATTCCTGCGGTGGCATGGCGGGCGGGGGCCCATCCGGTTTTCCGGCGGACCCCCATCCCTGTCCGCGTTGTCTGCCGGCGCGCTAGGCGTGCCGCGGGCTGCTTTCCCTTGAATCGCCAGCAGCGCCAGCACCGTCAGCAACTTCAGCGACTTCGGATACCCCGGCGACTTCGGCTTGGACTTCCTTGAGGGCTTCGGTGTGTCCGCCGAGTTGTTCGAGTTCGTGGGCGAGTTCGGCCAGTTCCGCGCCGCCGGCCATCTGGGCGGTGAGTTCGTCCAGGGTGATGTCCTTCTTGTCGTAGTAGCCGATCGACTTGCCGCGCTTGAGCAGCAGGAACCGGTCCCCGACGGGGAAGGCGTGGTGCGGGTTGTGGGTGATGAAGATGACGCCCAGTCCGCGGTCGCG